>JBFELO010000086.1:0-20226 GCA_041552055.1 Candidatus Sulfomarinibacteraceae bacterium
ATTTCCCGCTTCCTGAACCACCCTTCGGCGCGCTCGTAAAGCGCCGAGCCGACACCGTGGCGGCGGGCCACCTCGGTCACCGCGGTGTCCTGCACGAAGCCGTGACGCCTGACCTCGAACACCGGCGGATATTCGAGCACGGTCGCCATGAGGTATCCGACCGGTCGATCCGCCTCGATCGCCACCAGCACCACCCAGTCGGGGCTCCCGAGGTTGTCCGCCACGAAGCTCCGGAACCGCCGGTGACCGTCTGCCGACCGCGTGAAGAAGGGATCATGCTGCCGGTGGTAGTCCATGAACTCCTTCCACAGCTCCACGATCTCGTCGAGGTCGGCGGTGCCGGCCTCCCGGATCTCGAGCGGTGGCCGCGTGGTCATCTCTCCCCTCCAGCCCTACTGGATCCTACGAACGCACAGCACGTGTGCCATCCCGACCGCTCGTTGAGCCCTCGCCACCTCTGGCAGCACCACTGCGATGACGCCACGGATGTCGTGCGCGGTAGACGACCACAGCACGGGCACGTCACCGATCCACGAAGGGCGGAAGTCGGTGGCCAACAGGAGCTCGAGTTCGGTGACCGACGGCATCGTCCAGTCTCCGAACCCGGCAGTCGACAACTCCCGGCAGTACTCGACCGCATCCTGGAACTCGAACATGCCGGCCGCGAACTCGGTCCACATGAGGCCGATCTCGGAGGCCCACACCGCACCCCCGGCGGACGAAACGGGTACCGGCGGGGGCGGCGTCGGAGTCGGCCAGGGAACCCCCTCTTCGGTGTGCCTCCTCCAGGCGATCCTGGTCCGGATCACGTCCGCCGCCGCTGCTCCCGGTTCCTCGCCCTCGGAGCTCCCCGACCTCAAATCGGGAGCTGCGGGCGACGCGACGGCCTGCGTGTCGGGACCCTTCGACTCCTGAGCCTCGGTTTCCGGAGTGGGTATCTGACGATCCTCGCCGCGCCGGCATCCGACGGGTCCGACAACAATCACCACCAGAAGGACCACGACCGCCGACCGTGTGACCCGCATGCGTCTCTCCGATGCACCTCTTGACCTCAACCAGAGTACCCGAGACTACAACGGGGAACCTCGGTGGCGTTCGGACTAACCGAGCTGCTTCCTCACCTGAAGGCGGGCCTCCTCGAAGTTCGACTCGGTCACCGAGACAGGTGTGCCGTACTTCACCACAATCCTGCCGAACGGCATCGGAAAGTGCTTCCGATCCCATCCGCTCAGCCTGACGTAACTGGAAGGCCGAAACCTGATCGGCACGATCGGCACACCGCTCTGCTGCGAGATGTGGAGCACGCCGTCCTTCAACACGCCGGCAGGTCCGCGTGGTCCGTCCGGCATCAGCGCGGTCGAGCAACCGTGTCGGAGCAGGCAAACGACCATGTCGGCGGCCTCACGTCCGGAGTGACCCGTCGAGCCGTACACCAGGTATCGCACCCCGAGCATGCGGACCATGATGTGGACGTGCTTCACCATCCACGCCGGGTGCTGCATCCAGGCGTGGTCGGAGTGGTGAGGGAAGCAACAAAAGTACACCGGCGTGTAGGTGTGCCAGTAACAGTAGATGTAGGTGGCGAGCTCGTCGAGCTTCTCCTGCCCGACAATCTCGATGGTGCTGGTCGCGCGCACGAGCTGCGCGTACCCGAACAGCGTCGACGCCGCGCTGTAGCTGTACACGTTGTGAAGTGGCCGCAGCAGGGGTGGAACGTCGTCGACCCGGTATCGCGACGCGAGGGTTTTGGATTTCGCTCCCATGTAGCACTCCCCACCAGTGCGGTCTCGAGATGCCGCGGCCTGCCGCGCCCGGCGGCTGCTCGAACGGATCCCTGTGGCGGTAGCGTCATCGAATCATTTCACAAGACGAACATCGAGTCCAGTTCTCTCGCCTTGCCACGGCGGGCCACGGAAGAACCCTTGTGCGGGCTAGTCCTGTTCGGGGGTCGATTTCATCGCCCGTGTCGCCATGAAGGTCGGGATGCGGTGCGAGATCGCGACGTCGTCGAGGTGGTGGCTGTCCTCGTACAGGTCCAGCAGCACGAAGCCGGCCCGAAGCTGGCCGCCGATCTGGTCCTCGAGCGTGTGTCCGAACTCGAGGGGCAGGCCGTCACGCTGGTACAGGCGGTACTCCTCGGCAGACAGGCTGTCCGCGTCCGAGTACGGGATGCTATGCCTCACCGTCAGCTCGTGCTCGGATCCAATATCGTCGTCGTCGAACAGGTACAGAACCGGGTTCGCGAAACCAGCGAGCAGCACGCCGCCCGCTCGCACGACGCGGTGCGCCTCGCGCCACACCGGCAGCACGTCGGGCACGAAGCAGTTCGCCACCGGGTGGTACACGAGATCGAAGCTGCCGTCGTCCAACGGGCTCAGATCGGCCATGTCGCCCTGCACGGTCACCAGCGCCAGGCCCTCTCGTTCGGCGACCGACCGATCGTGCTCGAGCTGCCTCGGGGAGTTGTCGAAGACCCACACGCGGGCACCGGCGGCGGCGAAGATCGGCCCCTGCTGGCCGCCGCCGGAGGCCAGGCACAGCACCCGGAGACCCTGCATGGCGGGGAACCAGTCGCGCGGCACGGGTTTGCGCGGGGTGAGCAAGACTTCCCAGTCGCCGCCACGTGCGGCATCGATCTCACGGGTGGACACCGGCACTGTCCACCGGTTGCCCTGCTCGACCTGACGGTCCCATGCGGCCCTGTTGTGATCCGTGATGTCCGAGGACATGCGCTCGACCCTCCTTGTCAGCTGACCGCACCGGCGATCATAGCCGACTCGGGCTCACCAGAAACGCTGCTACTGAAGGAAGGAGCGTCGGCCGCCTCAGTCGTCGCGGAACGCGAGCATCTGGACGACGGCCGCCACTCCGGTGTGGTACCTGCCCTCGATGACCTCGCGTTCGATTTCCCGCGCCACGGCAAACCGAAGCCCGGCAAACTCGGCTCGGAGGGTCGCCAGGTCCATCATGAGTTCTCGGGCGCGCGGCCCTCCCGTCGCGAGCTCGAGCTGGCGGGGCGTGAACGCCTCCAGAACCAGCGCGCCCCCGGGGGCGAGGCCGTTCACGACGGCGGGGTGTACCGCTGATCGCACGGTCGGGGGTAGGTGACAGAAGATCGAGACCACCGCCTGCCAGGCGCCGGGCTCGATGGTGAAGTCGGCCAGGTCTGAAACCACGGCGGAGATCTCGACTCCGTGTCGTTCCGCGAGCTGCTTCGCCTTGCCGAGACCCACTGCCGAGGCGTCGACCGCCGTGACCTCGAAACCCGATTGGGCGAGGTACACCGCGTTTCGGCCCTCACCCTCCCCGATGCAGAGCGCCCTGCCATGGGAAATCCGGTCCACCACCGACACGAGGAAGTCGTTCGGCTCGGTCCCGTACGCGTAGCCGGGTTCTGAGTACCGCCGGTCCCACACTCCCAACACCTCTCTTCGCCGTCTGATCTTCTCACGATCGATCCAGAGACTGCCCCTCCCCGGCCGTCACCGCGCTCGGGCGGAGGTGCAGCAGGAGCGCTGAACCGGTCGCCGCGGTCGCAACGATCGTCATGTACACCCCTGCAGCTACCGCTGCCACAAGGGGAGTATCCAGCAGGAAGGCAACCGCCATCGCCGGGATCAGGCTGAGGGCGATGATCGCGAGGAACCACGCTCGCCTGAATCCGCTGCACGCGAGGCCTACAGACACTCCCCCGACAAGGCTCAGAACCGGAAGGTAGAACATCAGCCAACGCCTCATCGAGTTGCGCAGAATGAGGTAACCCCGGTCCAGCGAGCTCATGGGCAGTCCGGCATCGTTGGACGACACCACCGACACGTGGCCGCTCGAGATCAGTCGCGCCTCGACGTGATCGACGACCGCGATCACGGTCGCGCACACGAGCAGGCCGATGAGAACGACCGCTATGTCCAGAAAGTCCCTTGGCGTGAGCTTCACGTCCTCACTCGCATCGATTCATGGTACCCGGCGGCGCGCGGTCAGATACCCCGGCCTGCGAGCGCTTCCGTGAAAGCCGAGACCGTTACGCGTCGTCATCACGTGCGACCGTTGTCGTGTAGTCGCGCGCCTGGAGCGCGGTCAGCCCGACGACTCCGGCGAGAAACCCGCCGAATCCGCCGAGACACGCGGCCAGCCCGGAGGCCGTGTCGCCCCACAGCCATGTCGCGACCGGCATGACGGCGGCGGCGAGACCCAACAACCCACACATTCGGCCAACCAGCCTGGCGAGCCCCGCTTTGTCGGTGACGTGGTGCGCGGTACGCTCGTTGTAGCCGGCGATCAGCTCCATCCTGTGCCGCACGCCGATCGCGTGGGCGAACCAGAACATCACTGCCGCGACGCCCTCCATGATGATCAGCTCCAGCAGTTTCCCGGTCACTCGCCCTCTCCCTCGCCGCGCTGCCTTCGGAAGCGCTCGACAACGGTGAGCCTCGGGCCGACGGTGCGGGCCGTTGAGATCACACCGTTCGATCCGGTTCCGACCGCGGTCTTTTCTCGGACCGTCGCCCACCTCGTGCCGACCCCAGTCGAACGTACAGCGCGTACGGTCCCTCAGTGGTACGCGCAAACTTGCCGAGACCCTTGAGGTACTCGAGGAGCGCCTCCGATGTCGCGTCCGCCGCTGGTTCGAAGGCCGCGGCCCAGCACAGCGCAACCTCCCCTGCCTCCGCCTCGCCGAGCGCTCCGACCCTCGACATCAGCTCCTGGGGAAAGGAGACGACCCATGGGCTCTCCTGACTCTCCCCCGCGAGCAGAGAAAACTCCCGCAGGACCTCTCCGTGACGACCGATCCCCAGCACCTCGGCCAGCCGGGCGAGCTGCAGCGGTCCGATCCTGGTCGCACGAAAACACGGGGAATTCCGCCACGGTTCCTCGCTCCACCGCAGCTCGTCGGCGGTGACCCGCGCCAGCGAAAACAGGTCGGTCACGTCCACCGGCACTTCGAATGGGATGCGGGTGACACCGCCGTTCGCCGGCACACTCGACTCATGTCGGCGGTGCCTCGGGGGTGACCACGACCGACATCGCGGAGCGGTCTGCCGGGCCGTGGTGGACGGCTTCGACGTTGTTGCCGTCCGGGTCCAGCACGAAGGCGGCGTAGTACCCGGGATGGTAGTGGCGCTCACCCGGTGCGCCGTTGTCGGTCCCGCCCGCGAGCAGACCGGCAGAGTGGAATCGGTGAACCGCTTCCCGATCGCCGGCCTGAAACGCGAGGTGCACGTGCGAGCGGTTCTCGCCCTCGGTCACGAAGAGCTCGTCGGCGAAGAAGTACCCGTCGCCCTCGCCCGAGAGGTCCCGGCCGAGCGACTGCAGCACCGCTCGATAGAACCGCTTGGTTTCCTCGAGGTCGGCCACCACCAGGTGGACGTGATCGATCAGGCGCCCGAAGTGGTACTCCATGATGTCCCCCAAACCGTGGTCCGATCATACCCCTCCCCTCGTCGCGCTCGCCAATCGGAACGTACCGGTCACCACCGATGCAGTGCGCGGGGGCAGGGTCCTACTCGAGCGGGATACTGTCCTTGTTGCTGGCGAGCCAGCCGTCAAAGGTCTTCAGCGACGGGTTGAGGGACCGCGACTCCCCGGGGCTGCGCGCACCGCAGAAAACATCCTCGAAGTCGTGCTTGAACTGGAACATGTTGCCGAGGTCATCGGCGCCGGGAAAGTCCAGGCTGCGGTAGACGTCGTGCGGCACGGCGTTGTAACGTACCTCGCTGCCCAGCGCCTCGCTCAGTGCCGCGGCCATCTGCTCCCCAGTCAGGTGTTCGCCTGCGATGCCAACGGTCTTGCCGACGTACTCGTCACCTCTCTCGAAGATGCCGTAGGCGCAGCGGCCGATGTCCTCGGCGGCGATCCCCGGAAGTTTCTTGTCCCCCATCGGCAGCGCGAAGGCCAAGGTGCCGTCGGGACCTGGCTTGGGCCCCATCCCGAAGTGGATCAGGTTGTCCCAGTAGAACGACGTCAACAGGTTCGTCGTCGGCACGCCGAGTTCGGCAAAGACCAGATTGGCCTCACCCTTGGCGTCGAAGTGGGGCACCTTGTAGGAGCCCATCAGAGTCGGCATCCGGGCATCCTCGAGCGGCACCCAGTTGCGCGTGTCCTCCAGCGTCGACCAGATCACGTGCTTCAGGCCGGCGTGCTTCGCGGCCTCGGCCATGGCCCTGGCCTGGGCGATCTCCCGCTCCGGCGAGAAGTGCTCCCAGAAGGCCGTCACGCAGAACGCTCCGTAGGCGCCATCGAATGCACGCTTCAGGCTGTCGACATCGTCGATGTCGGCCTCGACGACCTCGGCACCCCGCGCTGCCAGCTCCTTCGCCTTGTCGGAGCCGGCGTTCCTCGTGATGGCGCGTACGGCGAAGCGTCCATCCTCATCGTCCAGGATGGCCCGCACCAGGCCGCCGCCCTGCGCGCCGGTTGCCCCTACTACAGCGATGATCTTCTTGTCGCTCATTGCGTACCTCCGCATGGTTCAACGCAACCGCACCGACCTCTCTTCCTGAGAGCCCGTGTCAACTTCACCGTTCTAGCGATATCAGCGAGCGCGCGGTCGCTCGGGGAGAGCGGGTCGGGCTACCGCCTCTCGACCACCGTCAGGGTCACGACGTTGCTCGTCACTCGGCCGCCGCCCCAGGAGTGGCTCTCGGCCCAGATGCGGTAGGTTCCGGGACGATTGAATCGCACCCGTCGAGCTCTCAGGTCGCGCGCCGTCGGCAGATTGAACTCCGAGCCATCGGGCGGCTCGACGATCCAGCGGACATTGGCCTCTACCCCCGTCTCCAGCGGTGGGGGCGGTTCGCGTAGCCACGGCGCGCCCCGGGAGAGCGCTTCGTACTCCACCAACCGCCAAGGACCGGTCGCGCGCTCGGCGCGAAGGGGAATCCACTGTCCAACTCGAGGCGCCGCCGCCTCATCGATCACCACCTCGACGCGCAGCGTGGCTTCGAAGTCGACACCGGGTACCCAAACCTGTTTCGGAGGTGGAGGGTCACACGCGCTCAACGCGAGAGACGCAAACACGACGCCGAGAACCGCGGCGAGGCGCCTGCGCGCCGCCAGCGAAGGCAGCTGGTAACGCGCCGTCAGCCTACCGGCTGACAGAGAGGTCGTGAAGTGCGACGGCATCGACCGACGAATCCTAGCCCACAGTTCTCGACGATGGGGTACTCACTCGCTCGAGAACTGTTCGATGGCGACGTCGCTGTTCCATATGTCCACCGCGAGCTTCCACTGACCCGAGGCGTCTCGCCGCCAGATGTGGACGTTCTTGGTCTTGTGCCACTGCTCGGGCTCCCCTCGCGCGTGATAGGTGTAGTAATAGGAGTTCACGGTGTAGGCGAGGTCACCGCTGACCTCCATCTGCACCACCTCCCGGTCCTTCAGCCTGAACACCGCGGCTGCACCTCTGCGAAAGGACTCGGCCACCACGTCCTTGCCCTGCATGATGGTCCAGTGATTGGGCATCAGGATGACGTCACTCGCGAGGAGATCGATCCTCGCTTCCGCGTCGCCTGCCTCGATCGCCTCGTAGAACGAGTCGATCACCCCCTTGATATCGTCGGTCGAGGTCGTCCCCAGCGCATCGGACAGCGGTACGCATCCGACGAGGACGGCGACCAGCAGAGCTCCAAACCTCAATGTCATCCGAGCCTCCCAGGGGTTCGACGTGCGGCGTTGACGTTCCGAAGCCACGGAATGCTCCGGAACACTTTGAATATCGGGACACGATCCATGTACCCGAGATACGCGCAATCGAGCCTCCGGATGCAGTGTTGGCCCGCGATCACGGACTGCACATGCCGCGAGGACAGACGGTGCGCCAATCCGATGGGATGACTCCCTACGGGATACGACCGGGGCTTCAGCGAGAGCTCAGAACACTGCCGACAGCGTTGACCGTCTTCCAGCCACGGGTGGTGGCGGCAGTGGCCAGTCGGCGCTCGAAAAAGTCGTTCGACAAGCTGGTTCGGCCGTAGCCGTTCGGGCAGTAGAGGTACACGCAGTCTCCGAGCACGGCGAGACGGTCCGGCGCGGGGTCGAAGGAATCGAGCCACGCGAGATTCGCCGCAGCCGGCGCACGCGACAGAAACGTAACGTGGAGCTTTCCATGGTCGATACCATCGAGCGCAAGGAGGGGGTTCTGTTCGATGACCTTCAGGAATCGACCTCTGTCGCGCACGATGACCGGCACGTCGAAGCCGAACGACTGCTCGATCTCTTCTTTGACTCGAGCAGCTACTGACGATGGGTCACCACTGTCGGACTCAAACACCACGTTGCCGCTCTGGAGGTAGGTTTCGACCCCTGCGAACCCGATCGACTCGAACAGTGCCCTGAGATCGCCCATGCGGATCACCTTCCGTCCGCTGACATTGATTCCGCGGAGAAGACAGACGTAGGTGTGTGCAGGCTCATTCACTGTGCGATCACTTTCGCATGATGGTGTACGGTGCAACCTCGAAACCGCAGCGGCGGTAGGCCTCGAGCGCGCTTCGGTTCGAGTTGTGGACGTACAGCCTGAGGTCCACGGCACCGACGGCCCGTGCTTCCTCCGCCAACATCTCCAGCAGCAGTCGAGCGAGCCCGCGCCCTCGATGCTCGGGAACGACGTACACGCTCTGGACCCACCAGTAGTACCCGCCGTGGAAGTTACTCCACTCGGTCACGACGGAAGTGCTCGCGACGACGTCGGCGCCAGGTGTCTCCGCCAGCCAGTAGGTGGCGAGCGACGGATCCTCCAGGGCCATCCGGACGCCGCGCCTGACGCCACCGACGTCCTTGTTCGCACCCTCCGCGTCCCGCGCCTCTGCCATGGTGAAGGCAACGATGGTCTCGAGGTCTGAGACGTTCGCCGTTCTCACGCTGTATTCGGGGTGCATGTCACGAGTCCTTTGGATGAGCGGTTGCTCCCTTCCGCAGTCGGTGCCAGCCGATCTCCCAGATCGCTTGGAACGTCCGTTCGAGGAACAGGCGTTCAACGATCGGTGAGAGAAAGAACAGCCAGCGAACCGCGATCTCCTCGGAACCCTCGACAACCACGCCACGGCTCGTTTCGGCGAAGCGGACCTCTCCCTCGCCACGCCAGAACCCCCTGAAGACCCAACGCACGTGCTCGTTCTCCACCTGCTCCGTGTTCCTCGCGACGAGGGGAAACGGGAACCGCTTCAACGGGACCGCGAACCAGCCGTCGCCACGGTCCTCCACGTCACCGGCCAGGCCATACAGGCGCGTCCAGTCGGCGGGCGTCCGGAAGTAGGAGTACACCTCGGCAACCGGCAGAGCGAACTCGCGTTTGAACGTGATGATCATGACACGCAACCTCCCGCTGCGAGTGCGGGCTCGTCGTCACCAGTCGAGAGTCCCGTCACCCATCAGGTCGAAGAAGCGGCACGGCGCCGAGCGGTCGATCGATTCTACCCAGGTCGCCAGGGCGGCGGCGGCCTGCTCGGGCTCGGTATCCGCATCCGGGGGCGCGACCTCCGTGCGCAGCCGGCCCGGATGGACCGCGAACACCCTGATCCCCGCCAGCCTCAGCTCCTGATCGAGGCACACGGTGAGCATGTTCTGGGCACACTTCGCGATTCTGTAGGCGTAGGCTCTACCGACCGGCTCCGACCGCGCGAACGAGATCGTACCCCTCCGCGAGCTGATGTTGATGACGAGCGGCTCGTCGGCATTCGCGAGGAAGGGAAACGCTGCCTTGACGCACCGAAACGCACCCGCGCAGTGCACCTGGAAGTGCTCGACCATCTCGGTAGGCGTCATCTCCAACACCCCGGGCGTCTTGACGATGTTCCCGGCATTGTTGACGAGCAGGTCCAGCGACTCCGTGTTCTGCTGCAAGGTCTCGAAGATGCGCTGGTGCACGTCATCGTTGGACACGTCAGCGATGATCGGATGACAACGGTCGTACGACGACGCCAGCTCATCGGCCACGCACACCTCGCGCACGAGGGGAAAGACACACCACTGACGATCGGCGAAGGCGTCGAGCAGCGCCCTGCCGAGCCCCCTACTCGACCCGGTGATCAGAACGGTTTTCATCTCTCGAAGACACCCGGGAGCATCGCGCTCATTCTACGACGACCACCGCGCCTTGACCGGACGCGTTCAACATTCCGGCGGAACGGCCGTCTGAGCCGTCAGTAGGCGTCGTCCCTCTCGAGGAAGTGAACCTCGCCCTCGAGGACCCCTGACGCGTGTCCAGCTTCGGCCGCTGAGGGGTCGGTGATGAACGCGCGAGCCCGATCCATGCTGCAGACCGTGAACAGAAAGTAGACGTTGTTCGGGTCAGCCACGTCTCGCCACAGGTGCGTCAGCTCGAGTCCTGCCGCACGGTGCGCGGACGCGTGCGAGTCGAAGATCTTCTTCCACCTCGTGTAATCCTCGACCCGGTTTCGACACAGCATCTGAATCATGGCTGCCCTCCGTTGTGGTGACCCCTCCGCACGAACCGTGAAAACGCCCAGGCCGAGGGTCGGCAGAGACGGCCCGCGATCGACCGCTGAGGTTCGGGCCATGGGTCGATCAACGATTCCATGTGCGGTTTCCAGCGGGCCTCGGATCGTCGGAGCAGTGTCGCACGATTCCGCACCGGTCGGCAGACACGCGCACTTTCTATCGACGAAGCCAGAGGGCAAGTGTCAGCACAACGCCAGCGACGTAGAGCATGCCGAAGATCAGCTTGTTGTGCCTGGCGAGCCACTCGGGCAGGTAGATGTCGAAGCTGTCGCGCCGATCGTCGGTATAGCGCGCGGCGACCGTCGTCAGGGGGCAGCTCCAGCGGTTCAGTGCGAGTATGAGCACCTCGACCAACACGATGCCGATGAACAAAGCCGCGGCGCGGAGATCGCCACGCCACGCGAAGATCGGGATCGCGAGGACGCACGATGCGAAGAAGGCCCAGACAATCGTGTGGACCACCTTGACCGCTCTCAGAGCGTCCTCAGCCCGCATGGTCGGAAACGGCTCCTGCCAGCAGCGTTGGTCGAATCCTGAGAAGAACGATATCGCCACCGATTACGTGCATCGTTCCTCTCCATTGCGGCCTCGTTGTTCCAAGCTCAGCCGTGTGCCGCGTTCGCCCCTCCCGTTCAGCGAGGTGCCTGACGGTTACGACGGATGGCCTGAACCGCCTCGTCGAGCTGTTGAAGAAAACGTGATCTGTCACTCTTCTTCAGCGGTGGTGGCCCACCGGTTGCCTCTCCTGCGCCTCGAAGATCTTCCAGCAAGTCCCGAGTCGCGATGGCCTGGCCGATGTTGTTTTCGGTGAACGGCTTCCCGGTCGAACCAAGCACGCGTGCGCCTCGATTCAGGCAGCGGCTCGCAAGAGGAATGTCAGCGGTGATCACGATGTCGTCAGGTTGCACGTGTTCGACAATCCAATCATCGGCCGCGTCGAATCCGTTCTCGACAACTTCGAGCGCAATCCAGTGCTCGTTCGGGACCCGCATCCAGGAATTGGCCACCAGTGTCACATCGAGTCGATATCGGCTAGCGACTCGGTAGACTTCCCGTTTGAACGGGCACGCATCGGCATCGACAAAGATGTGCAGCATGCAATCATTCCCAACATCACCCCGAAGCTGGTCCGGGTGCCGCCCAGCATCTCCGAGCGAACCGGACGTTGCGGGACCGGGCGCAGCGAGCTCGGCCAGGCGGTCGCCACGGGGCGATCAGCACAGGCCGTAACGCACACCGACCTCTCGAGTTTCGAGCTCTTCGGATTCATGCACGAGGTTCTTCCTCCAATGCCGTTCCGGGAGTCCTCGGCATGATGCCACACTTGACAGAACAGCGGTGGCGTTCAGCCGTGTGTCACACCCCGTTTCACGAAGTCTCCGCGATCGACCTTATACAGGATCGCCCCTTCTTCGAGCCCATCGCCAACGAAGGTGAACCCCTGCTTCTCCAGGACTCGAATCGAGGCGCGGAGGTCCGGGATGGCCTGAGCGATGATGCGATTGATCCGACGGTGTGAGAACGCCCAGCCGATCAGTACACCGACACCTTCAGTGGCGAGTCCCTTGCCCTGATGCTGCTCGAGAACGGAGTAGCCGATCTCGACGGTACCCGAAGGATCCGGCACGCCCTTGAACCCTCCGTTCCCGATCGCGGTGGAACGATCACGGCGTGCTTTCAACAGGAAGTACCAGGCAGCCCAGCCGACCGCCTCCGGATTCTCCTCTACGTACTCGGTAAACCATGTCATCGACGATTCGTCGTTGAGGGGTGGCGGCCAGGCCGAGGGCACCTTGGCGCCGAGAAGCCTGCCGAACCGGGCACGATCGTTGAGTTCCGGGCGGCCCAGGTCCGCCGTCCCTGGAACCAGGCAGAGGCGTTCGGTATGGAGTCGTCTCGATCCGGTCACCTGGTGCTTCCGCCGTCTGAGCCGATCTTCCGACTCGGCCTGGCGCCGCCGGCATCGCCGGTTCTGAGGGTTCCCACCGGCTCGAAGAGCAGGACATGGACCTCCTCGTCGGCCCGTGGACAGTGCTCGACCCCGCGGGGCACGACCACGAACTCTCCCTCGCGGACCGTCATCGTGCGATCACGGTACTGCATGTCGAACGCGCCGTGGAGCACCAGGAACAGCTCGTCCTCGTGCTCGTGGGCGTGCCACACGAACTCTCCCCGAAACTTGACCAGCTTGACCTGCTGGCCGTTGAGCTCGGCAACGATCTTGGGATCCCAGTGGCTCGAGAACGAGGCAAGCCGCTCGGCCAGATTGACGGGCTTCATGCATCCTCCTGCTCAGTCTCCAGCAACCGCCAGCCGATGCCCGGCCGAGTACGCCGCGAATTCGGGTGCGTACATCGACTGCAGGGTGGCCGGGCCGACCCGGAAGGTGCCCGCCATGTTGGCTCGCAGTCGGTAGCGGAAGGTGTACTCCCCGGCCGGCAGCCACTCGAAGAAGAAGTTGGTGCCGGAGTCCCGCACCTCCTCGTACCAGGCGATGCCGAGGTCCCACTTGTACCGGGAGTGCAGGGTCTCGGGCTCGAAGCCGGCACCGCGCGGGTCACGCAGGTGAACGTATTCGGCCGCGTGCTTCGCGCGGATCGAGAGGTGAACCTCGACCTGATCGCCGGGCTCGACGCGGGTCCCCTCGGCGAGCGGCTCGAGCACGAATTCGTCTCCTTTCATGATTCGCCGGTAGTAGGCCCGGGTCACGCTGAACAGGTCGCCGCGCGCTTCTTCGGGCAGTCTCTCGGTGGAAAAGTGCCAGGTCGCCGAGGCGAACGCGAACCCCTTGCTCGACTTTTCGACCACCACCGTCGACATGGTGGCCGGGTCGACCTCGGGACCGGAGACGATCACTCGGTTGCGGGCGCCAGTGTAAGAATCCGGCTCGAACACGAAGGTCTGCCGGATGGGTCCCACCGTGACGGTTGCGTCCTCGCGGACCGCGAGCGTGCCCTCGTGCTCGAGGTAGTGGACCAGCGAGTAGATGACCTCGGCCGTGGCGCGGGTGGACTTCCAGTGGTTGAGCTTCTTGTTGACGAGCAGCCACTGGACCAGGCCGTGACGGCGGCCGTCGTCAGGCTCGAGCTCGGTCAAGGTTCGCAGCGCGAAGGCGTGGGTCTCGATGGTGTCGTTGTACCAGAGCCAGCCGCGGTCCTCCGGCGCCCAGTAGGTGCCCAGGTCCTGGTCGGTCTTCGACGAGTCCATCACGGAGTCGAACACGAGCCGGGCATCGTCGTGACGCCCGGCGCGCTCAAGGGTCAGAGCGAGGTAGCCCTTGAGCAACGGCTGATGTCGCTTCCAGTGACGGAACGAGAAATCGAGCATCTGCCGCCGGTCGTCGGCCGTGAACACACCGCCGGTCCAGCTGTCGTCGGGGTAGTTGGAGAGCACGAAGTTGAGGTAGGTGATGAACTCCCAGCAGCAGTCGTGGGACATCATCAGGTCGACCAGCTCATCCATGTAGTGGCGGTGCATGTACGACCACGCCCGGACCACCATCGGTTTCGGCACCTCGACGTCGAACTCGAGCGCCTTGGAAAACCCGTACAGGATGTACAGCGTCATGTACGGCGACGGCGGCCCGCCCGGGAACCACGGGAACGCTCCGAGGGAGGTCTGCGCCTTCTCCAGCTTGGCCAGCGCCGAGCTCCGGTTGGCGCGGGCGATCCGCGGATCGAGCACGTTGATCAGCTGCTCGGGCTGCTCGGCTCCACCCCGGGCGGTCACCAGCCACGGCGTCTCTTCGAGCGCCATCTTGCGGTTCGGGTCGGTGGCTTCCCAGGTCTCCAGTCTGGTGTCGCGCGCAGAGAACTCCTCGGCCATCCTTTGCACCGACGGGTAGGCGTCGTACAGCGACGACACGATGCCGGTGGACAAGAACCGGTTCAGGGTCTGCTCGGTACACTCGTACGGGTAGCTGACGAGGTACGGCAACGCGTTGAGCACCGAGTAGAACAGCTGGGCGTCCACGGTCACCACGAGCTGATCGTGGATCAGGGACGGATCGTCGACGGTCATATCGGCGAACCGCAGCTCGCGTCGGTCGGCGTCGCGCAGGGTCACGAATCTCGACTGCATCAGGTGCATGCGGCCCGGCAGCACCGGCAGCGGCCGCAGCTCGCCGTCCGAGTAATCGCCGGCGCGCGCCGTGACCCGGAACGCCACGGTGCCGACCCGTGCCGGCACCTTGATCGGAAAGCTCAGGTTGGTGCCGGCGCCGGGCTCGACTTCGAACGCCACCCGGGTGGCGGCGCCGGCGTCGAGGCCGAACAGGGCACGCAGATCCTCGTCGGTATCCGGATCCACGATCTCAAAGTCGAGCGCACCGCTCAGCGTTTCCTCACCGGCGTTGTTGACCACCACCTTGAGGGTCGCCACGTCGCCCTCGCGCAAGAACCGCGGCAGGTACGGCCGTACCATGAGTTCCTTGACGCTGGCCGCCTGGCGCTGGACGGAACCGGCGCGCAGATCGGTGGTGACGGCGTGGACCCAGACGTTCCAGTCGGTCACGGAGTCGGGCACCTCGAACTCGATGCTGGCCGCGCCGTCGCCCTCCAGCAGCAGGTGCGGTTGGAAGAACGCGGTCTCCGAGAAGTCGGACCGCAGCTCGACCGCCGCCTCTTCCGGCTGCACCGGCGCGGCCCCGTGGTCCCTCTTGTCGGCGTCCATATCGCCGCCTATCTCGGCCTCCGCCATCACCTCGTCCGCGACCACCGACGACGGCATCGGCTGTTGGGCCATCCTTCCCTCGGCGACCATCGCCTTGGCCGCGAAGAACCGACGCCGCCCCGGCCCGCCGATTCCGTAGCCGTCGAGGACCTTGAGGCGGTCGCCCAACAGCGTCGGGTAGTGCGGCAGCGAACCGAAGCCGCTCGACGACGACCACGCGTGCTGGGCCGCACCGAGGTTGGTGCGCGCCCAGCCCACCGCGGTGCGGTTGGGATACAGCGCGAGCGGGTTCGGCGGTGTGTGTGGCGCGAAGATATCGAGCGAGCGATCGTACATGTACGCCAGCAGCTCGGCCGCACCGGCGTCCACGACCCCTTCGTCGATGCCGCGCACGGTCACCCGGAAGGTTTCAGAGGTCCCCGGCCTCATTCGATCGCGGAAGGTGGCAAACGCCACCTCGAGCTGCCGGTCATCCCACGGCACGAAGACCGAGGCTTGTTGGCGCATCAGCTGGTGGTCCCGCAGCGTGGTGAGCGTGACGCCGAAGCCGCCCCGCAAATCCTCCGAAATCGGGATCTCGACCAGCTCGACGTCGCGCCCGGAGTGCAGGACACGTCGCTCGGTGCGGCGGCCGTCGCGGTGGATCTCGAGCACGAGCTGCTGGTCGCGCAGGGCCGACCGCACCAGCAGGCGCGCTGTCTCCCCCACCGGCACCGAGGCCCGCTCCACCTCGAGCAACGCCGGCAGTGCGACCGGCGTCGAACGCCGCCCCGCGACCAGAAACTCACGGCCGGTGCGGGCGGTGGCGCCGAAGTCATCCTCGGTCTCGTACCTCAGCCGGTAGGCGCCGGCCGACAGGTCCGGCAGATCGAAGGCTGCCGAACCGTCCTCGCCGTGATCGAGGGTTCCCTTCGCGATCTGCTCGCCGTCGTCCCACTGGGCGAGCACCGCCCGGTACTGCAGGTCGGTCCCCCAGCGCGGGCGCTGCAGGTCTCCATCGGTGCGGTAGCGATCGTCATCCGGCGGCACCGGCACCGGCTGGTCGGCCGGCAGCAGCGCCCGGTCCGGCTGGGCCAGCCGGACCAGTCGCCATTTGCCGGAGCCGGGTCGGGGGCTTCCGTTCAAGTCGCTGCGGACGATCGACACCCTGGCCTGCTCGCGGGCGATGAAGAACTGCTCCTCCGACGTGATCCGCGCCTCGATCGACACGAAGCCGAGCCGGAACACCCGACTCGCCGACCGGGTCTCGCCGCCCTCGTCGGTGACGTCGACGCTCAGCCGGTAGTTGTAGCTCATTCCCTCGGTCTCGGCCTCGCGCTCGTCCACCTCCGGCGTGAACCGAATCTCGAAGCCGCCGTCCTCGTCGAGGTCGGCATCCCCCGAGGCGACGATCTGCGGCTCTTCAGGCTGCCTGCCCCACCACCACCACCAGCGCGGGTAGACCGGCTCTCGCGTCACGCGCCAGCCGACATCACCGACGACCACCGGCAGCCCGAAGTAGTAGCGCGCCTCGCCTGTCAGGGCTGCCGGACGGTTGAGCCGCATCGGCGACGACGGGTCATCCACCGTCACCTCGAACGTGGGCCGCTTGTACTCCTCGACCCGGATCTCGGTCTGACCGCCGAGTGATGCGCGCAGGAACCAGCGTCCGAGCAGCCGGCCCGCCGGCACCTCGAACGAGCCCGATGCCGATCCGAAGTCGTTGGTCTTGACCGTCTCCGAGGTCACCTCGTCGCCGTTGGCGTCCACCAGGGTCACCGTGACCGACGTCCGTGGCTGGGTCCGGTAGCGGATCGCCTCGCCGCCACCGCGGTAGGCGACCACCTTCCAATGCATGTCCTGCTGCGGTCGGTACACGGTGCGGTCGGTGTACAGGAACGAGCCGCTGTGGACGCCGCGTTCCGGATCCGGTTGAGGGTACAGGTAGGTCGCATCCACGGCGACGTGGTCTCGCCACCTGGCGAGCAGGAAGTGCGACTCACGCTTGAGCTCTCGCAGCTCGAAGCGGACGATACCGTCGATCCCGGTCTTCCGTCGCGCCACCTCGCGGTGCCCGCGCCGCCAGTCGGCGCGGTACAGCGACACCTCGGCGTCGGCGATCGGCCAGCCGGTCGCACCTGATCGGGCCGAGATCTCCCAGGCCCCCGGCAGCTGGCGCGTCACGAGCACGAGGTCGCCGACGACGACGTTGACCGCGATCAGCTGGTTCGAGTCCTCGGAGAAGTCGCGCCGTGCGGAGGCCACCACCACGTACGCGCCGGGTTCTTTCATGGGCAGCTCGGCGTAGCTCGTGTGCAGCCGGTAATCCGGCGTGGTCGGCAGTCCGACGCTCCACGACGCGGCCGGAACCCCCTTCATGATCTCCGGCACCTCCCGCCACTGCGGCAGCAGGTTGTAGTCCTCTCCCGACTCCACGTGCCTGTAGAGGTCGTACCGCCAGGCGCGGAGGTGGAGCGCCGACAGGTTGCGATGGCCGATCTGGATCGACCTCCGATTCGGGCTGTCGGCGGCCATGGCGGTGACGCTGTACTCCGGCGCTTCGATCGCCGCCACGATGTGACGGCAGCGCTGGCCGCCCACGCTCGACGGGTGACGGTCGGCCCCTGCGATCGCAGCGTCGCGAGCCCGTACCAGGCTGTCCGGATCGTTCTCGCCGCGGAGAAACTCGGCGAGCACCGACTGGCCCATGGACCACCAACCGTAGCTGCGATCGAAAGTATCCTGCACCGCTTCGAGGTGCTGTCGGATCGAGACCCGGTCGTGGCTCGACTCGAACGCGGAGTGCAGCCGCCGCAGTCGCTCGAGTCTCGCCTCGAGAGCGGCCTCGGGCCGTCGCTCGTCGAGGTGCCACGCCTCGAGATCGTCCAGGATCGCGCCAATCTTGGACACCGGGTGCACCCTGGGATCGGCCAGATCGAGCGTCGCCGAGGCCCCGGGATCACCTTCAATGAGGGCTGGAAGGTCGAGCTTGAAGAGATCGTTCGACTGGCCCGGCCGCCACAGCGAGGTGTCGGCCAGCAGGCCGACCCACAGGTAGCTGACAGCGTCACGCAGAGTGCCGCGGATCCGCGGCGGATAGTTGTTCTGTTCGATATAACGACCGAGCTCGCCGAGCGGCGCGCTGCCCCACTCCGAACGTGCAGACCAGACGCGTCGCAGCGCCCGCTGGGCCTCGGCCGCGATCTGCTCCACCGTCCACCGCTTGAGATCGACCTCGTCGTCGGACGCCACCCGCTCGCGCTGGCGGATCTCCCAGGAGTACGCGTGAACGTACGTCACCAGTGCATTGGCGTAGTAGAGGTCGAGTACCGCCCGAGACACGGCGTCGTCGGGCCACTCCTGGTCCTTGAGGAACCGCACCGAGGTCTCGTAGCCGTGCAGCGCGGTGCGGAGCTTGACCTCCTCGACCAGGGCGCGTGTCCACTCGTCGGCGTCACCGGCCGCGCGGGCCGCCTCCCGCAGCCGAGCCACCTCGGCGGCCGCGGCCTCGAACTTCTGCTCCGAGACCAGGCGATCGACCTCGGACCAGGACGGGGCGGTCTCGTCCACGGCGGCTCCTTCCTGCGGTGCGCCGACGACGGCGTGCGGCAGGGCGGACAGGCCGAGGACGGCTGCCGTGGCGACCAGAATCAGGTTGATGAAGAGTCTAACGGGTGAGCGGTGAAAGGGGTGCGTGGATCGCATGGTACCAGTTTAGACACCCGTCGCTCTGGAAAAGTTCCCGAGGCTGTGCGGCCCGACGCCTGTCGAAGGCATCGGGCCGCACCGTCGACCGGGGACGTCCAGTTGTCCGCGCACCTCGTCACTCACCGGGACGCAAAGCGATCGCTCAGCTCCCAGCCACGATCAGTCCAGGTCGAACGCCTTCTGGAGCTGCTCTCGTTCGAGCGGGGTGTCCCGGCTCCACATCGCCAGCTCGGCATCGACAACCGCCGTTGCGGCGACCTGCTCGACCAGCTCGAAACCGCGCTCCGGCCGTCCGACCATCCCGTAGTAGCCCGCCAGGCTCGCCATCAGCGAAGGATCGTCCGGCCGCCTGGCGAGCTCTTGCTCGCCGAGTTCAATGGCGGTTTCGAAGGCCTCCGTGGCCTTGGCTCGGTCCCAACCCCAGTAGTACGCGTTCGCCAGATTGCCCATCAACATCGCATCATCGGTCGACAGCTCGACGGCCCGCTCGAACATGTCGGCGGCACGCCCGAAGTCCGACTCCTCGAAGTACAACGTCCCGAGGTTCGAGTAGGCGTCGGCGTTGGGGTGCGCCTCCAGAGATCGCTCAAACGCCTCCCTGGCATCAGCTCTGCGACCCAAGAAGTACATCAGCGCGCCCAGGTTGTTGTAGCCCTTCACGTTCTGCGGGGCGACCTCCGCGACTCGTCGGAACTGGTTGGCGGCCGCGTCGTAGCGGCTCGTCACGTAGTACAGGATCCCCAAGTTGTTGTGACCGGGTGCGTACCCGGGCCTGAGGTTGATCGACTTCTGCAGCGCCCGCTCGGCGTCGTCGTAGCGACCCGCCAGCTCGTACGCGTACCCCAGCTCGAGGTGCGCCTGGGCACTGTCGGGGGCGGCCCGAGTCGCGGCCTCGAACGCCACGACCGCGTCGTCGATGCGTCCCGCCGCCAGCAAGGTCGAGCCCAGAACGAGGTGTGCGGCAGTCGCCGAGTCGTCGCGGTCGATCGCGAGGAGAGCCTGCGCCTCGGCGCGCTGCAACCACCTCGGATCCCCGGAGGACTCGTGCCGGCGCCGCAGCGCCTTGGCCAAGGCGACTCTGGCCCGCACGTACCCCGGATCCCTCTCGGTCGCCCTTTGCAGCACGCCGATGGCAGAGTCGAAGTCGGTCACATGCGGGTCCGCCACCAGCCCTCCGAGACCTTCGAGATAATCCAGGTACGCACCCCTCACGCTCGTCGTCCGGCCGTGGAGGATCGCCATCGTCTCGGGCACCACCTCGACCTCCAGCACCTCGGCGATCGCCAGCAGAGGTTCACGTTGAACGGCGGACAGGTCGGCCAGGTCTTCGTCGACAACCGCGGACCGCAGCCGTCGACCGTCGGCGGGGGATACGACCCCGTACTCCACGCGGATCCGTCCGTTCTCCAG
>JBFELO010000087.1:0-20085 GCA_041552055.1 Candidatus Sulfomarinibacteraceae bacterium
CCACCCACCCTCACAGCGTCGGGAGAAGACCGCATCGGGTGTCAGGCTGTCGCAGCGAACGCCGTACCGACGAAAGCACCTCGTGCGGAGTGCCCTCTTCTTGCCTTCTGCGGGCGTGCCGTCCTTGACAATGTTGGGAGTACGATCACCGGTCTGACGCGGTCCGTTGGGTCCCAACATTGTCAAGGGGGGCAACCGTGGGGAGCACGTCGGAAAGACGGCGCGTTGACGTCCCCTTGATCTAACCGAACGAGAGGCCTCCCTGTGCCAACATTGTCACAGGGGGCACCCGCGGGGAGCGCGTGGGGAAGAGGGCGCGTCGCAGCGCCGCTGACCTCACCGATCGAGATGCCACCGGCGCAAGGCCTGCCGCCCGCCTCGCGTGTCACGGGCCACCGTACGGAAGGGTGCTACCGCACGAGTGCAAGCGACAGCCACGGCCAGTACGTGATCACCAGGACGCAAACCAAGAGGATCGCCAGGAACGGCAGGGTTGCCCGGTAGAGCAACACGACCGGCTTCTCGAAGCGGTAGCTGGCGATGAACAGGTTCATTCCGACCGGCGGCGTGCAGTACCCGATCTGCATGTTCGCCAGGAACACGATTCCGAGGTGGATCGGATCCATCCCGTATCCGATCGCGATGGGGAGAATCAGAGGGACCACCAGCACGAGTGCCGAGAAGATGTCCAGCATGGTGCCGAGTATCAGCAGGAAGAGGTTGAGCAGAATCAGGAACGTGAGCTTGCTCGAGACGTGGGCGGTCACCGCATCGAACAGCTTCATCGGCACCTCGGCATCGATCATGTAGTTGGTCGACGCCAGGGAGGCTCCCAGAATGATCAGGATGCCGCCGACCAGAACCATCGAATCGCGCATCACGACGGGGAGCCTGGCGAAGGGAATCTCGCGGTAGATCAAGACTTCGACGATGAACACGTACACCGCGGTGACGGCCGCCGCCTCCGAAACGGCGAAGAATCCGCTGTAGACGCCACCGAGGACGATGATCGGCAACGGGATCTCCCAGACACTTTCCCGGAGCGAGCCGCCGACCTCGGGCCACGAAAACACCACCGGCTGCGCAGCCTCTCGCTGGACTCGCCGGCCTGCGCGAACGCTCCACATCGAGAGCATGGCGAGCATCAGCACGCCGGGCAGGATCCCGGCAATGAACATTCTGTCCACTCGTACCTCGGCGACGATGCCGTACAGGATCAGCGGCAGCGACGGCGCGAACAACAAACCCAGGCTGCCAGACGTCGTGATCAGACCGAGGTTGAACCGCTCCTCGTAGCCGGCGTCCCTGAGCGCCGGATACAGCAGCGCGCCCAGGGCGACGATGGTGACACCGGACGCACCTGTAAACGCCGTGAAAAAGGCACATGCTGCCAATGCGACGACCGCGAGCCCACCGGGTATCCAGCCGAACACCGCGTTGGTGACCCGCACGAGTCGCCGCGGCGCACCGCTCTCTCCCAGCAGGTACCCCGCAAATGTGAACAGGGGAATGGCGATCAGTACTGGCGTCTCGGCGATCCGGTAGACCTCCATCGCGACGACCATGGGATCGATGCCGCTGCGCATGAAACCGAGCAGCGCACCCGCGGCGATGACCGCGAACAGAGGGGCACCGAGGACCGCGAGCAGGATGAGAGCGATGCCGGTGAGGATCACGGCGTTCCTCCGGAGGAGAAACCGGCACGGCCGTGGTCGACCGCGTACAGCAGATAGCGAAGCGCGATCAGCCCGAACGCCAACGGCAGCACCATCTCGCACACCCACACCGGGACCGACGCGAAGACCGTCGAGCCCGCCGCCTTGTCGTCGAGGACAAGGCGCAAGGCGTGCCACGCCACCGCTGCGGACACCACCGCCGTGAAGAGATCGGTCACAACCCGGACTCGCGCCTGCCACTGGGGTGACAGGAAGCGTGACACGGCGTCAACCGAGATCTGCTTGTCGAACCGCGTGGCGACCATGGCGCCGATCATTCCGACCCACAACACCATCACTCGCAGCGCCGGATCCGCCCACAGTAAACCTGTGTCGAACACATTGCGCAGCGCGATCTGGGTACCCGCAAGCACGATCATCACGGTCAGGATGGCCACCAGGAGCGTGTCTTCGACGACAGCGACAAGGCGATTCAGCTTAGCCCGCATGTCTCACCAGTTGCCCACAGCGGCGGTCGGTCGGTTGGGCGCCATCCGTCAGCTGTCCGGGATTGGGGCGTGGTCCCGCCCTCGGTACTCTTCGAGGAGTCGCTCCATCTCGGCGATCAGCTCGCGGTCGTATTCCTGTCGCTTGACCAACGCCTGTCTGGCCTCGGCGGCGACCGCTTCCCACCGCTCCTCGGTCTCGGGAGTTGGTTCTACAAAGGTGACGCCCTGCTTGACGAGAGCCTCGCGTGCGTCCCGGTTGTCGGTCCTGGCCCTCCGGTTCAACTCGCTCGACATCTTCTCGAGCGCCTCCCGAACGACCTCCTGATCCTCGGCACCGAGCTTCCGAAACGCACGGTCACTCAGCAGGAGGGTGCCGTAGATGTAGGTGAGCGGCAGATCGGTCACGTACTTGGCCTTGGTGAACCACTGCAGCGCCACCGCACCGACCGGCGGGGCTGCCACGGTGTCGATGAGGCCGGTCTGGAGGCCGGTCAGGACGTCTGAGAGCGCCAGGGGTACCGGCGACAACCCGGCGGCATCGGCGATCGCCTTGCTGATTGCGTCGCCCTCGGGGATCCACGCCTTGCGACCGTCGAGGTCTGCAAAAGTACGGGTGGGTTGGGTCGACATCAGGTAGACGAAACCGGTTTCCACCAGGCCGAAAGCGACGATGCCGTCGTCGTCGAGCTTGGAGATCAGCCGCTGGTCGAGCTCGCGCCGTACATGGTCCACCTCGTCGTACGACCGGAAAACCAGCGGGAAATTGTAAATCTCGAAGTCCGGATCGAGATCCCCGAGACTGCCGGCCAACAGAACCCCCCCGTGGAGCTGGCCGATGCGCATCTTGCGGAGCACCGTGTCGTCACTGCCCATGGTGCCGCCAGGGTAGAACCGGAAGCCGACGCGGCCGTCGGTCCGGCGCCCGATCTCGTCAGCCGCCCGCCGCGCCTCCTCCATCCAGAACGAGCCGTCAGGAGCCAGGGTCGCGATCTTGAGCCGCACGCCCTGCGCATCGGCGAGCGCGGAGGCCAGCAGTAAGATGACAACAACCATCAGCGTGCGTCGATATCTCATTCATCACTCCCCGAAGTAATCCTCGGATTCCTCGAGCAACCTCGCGGCCTCTTCCTGGGCCAACGTGTTGGCAAGCGTGAGCCCCTGCTCGGTGGGATCCGCCTCGACCACCTCTTCGCACAGGCGGTCGTGGAGCTCGCGGTCGAACGTCAGTCGTGCGTACTGTTTCGCCAGCAGGACCTTGGCCATCAGGTTTCGGCCGGACGACAGTTCGATGGCGCGTTCGAAGTGCGTCCTCCCCTGCTCCGGCTTTCCGCCCATCGCCTCCGGCAGCAGGGTATCGAGCACTCCGAGATAGACGAACGGAGCTCCCCGCTGGTAGCTCGGATCGATCTCCACCACCCGACGGATCATGGCATCGACGCGAGCCTTGTCGGCTATCGCAGACCAGTCATCCTTGTTGACCTGGATCCACGTCGCCCAGGCTCCCGCAGTGGTGAACAGGGCCGACACCTCCTTCGCCCCCAGGGAGTCGATCGTCGACTCGAACACCTCGTAGGGCTCGGTCCAGGTGCCACAGGTCTTTCGCTTGACGGCACAGAGACCCTCCCAGCCGTAGTCTCGCCCCTTGAGCGCCAACCGTTTGGCCCTCTCCGGGTCCTCGACGAACGCGCCGGCGTAGCTCGAGTAGAGCTGGGCACCTGCGAGCAACACATCGGGGTTGTCCGGATCATCTGCGATCAACCCGTCGAGCAGCACCAGGTAGGCCGGCGCCCCCTGTCGGACAGTTTCAGGATCGTTCTGATTGACGAGAGCGTCGGCCAGGCTGTCGGCGAGGCGACCCGTCGTCGACGAGACCACGGATGAACACCCGCCGGTCAACATCGCGATCGCGGTCAGGGTCGCAGCCTGCCGCGCGGTGCTCGAAAACATCCTATTCAACGGCCCTTTCATGCACTCCTCGTTTGTATCTCGGGAGTGTACCGCGGAATTCCCGACCGAGTCGCCTGGCCCGGCCTCAGCGAGAGCCGAAGCCGCCCCGCAGCGCGCCACCGTGGGTCGTGGTCGACACCGCAATGCCCTTTGCTCCGGACTTCGACTGGTTGGTGATCACGACGCCGCCGTCGGCACCCCGCTCCATCCGAACCGGGACGATGCGGTAGCTCGGGAGTCGATACGGCTGCCCCGTGTAGAGCGTCATGATTCTGGTGACGTAATTCCGGGTTTCCCGGTACGGCGGGACCCCCCGGTACTGCTCGACGGCCCCTTCGCCAGCGTTGTATGCCGCGAGGGCCAATGCGAAGTTGCCCGAGTAGCGGTTGATGAGACGCGCAAACTCGCGCATCCCTCCCCGTACGTTTTGTTCGGGATCGAACGGGTCGGCAACGTCGAGCCTGTCCGCCGTATCGGGCATGAGCTGCATCAGGCCCAGGGCGCCCTTGCGACTGACGGCGTACGGGTCGTACGCCGACTCGACCCTCACCAGGGCGTCGGCGAGCCGAGGGTCGACCCCGTGTTCGCGACTGATCCGACGGACCATGTCCATCAGGTCCTCGCGGCTTTCGGAGAGCGCGGTAGGAGCGACCGAGGTCGGCGTCACGGCCAGGGCCGGCGCACACCATACGCAACCCACGATCCCGGCCCACACGGTAATCCTTCTCATCCAGAACACACTAGTATTATCGCAGACCGCCGAACGGAGACCTGATGACGGAGAAGAAACCAGATTCACGTGGCGACGAATTCGTCGCCAAGATGCGGGCTGCCGACCTCCCAGAGGAGGCGATCGAATCGTTCGTCTTCCACCTACGCCGCTACCTCGACGGCGACACGGGGACGCTCGGCCGTGATGAGATAGCACCGATCTCATCGCTGCCGGACGCCGAGGGATTCTCCGCCTTCACCAAGGCCGGGGGGACGGCGTTCGGTCGTGCCGCCGTCATCAAGCTCAACGGGGGCCTCGGCACGGGGATGGGGCTCGACCGCGCCAAATCCCTGCTGGAGGTCCGTTCAGGTCTGAGCTTCCTAGATCTCATCGCTCGCCAGATGGAGGCGCTGAGACGCTCGACCGGGACGGCCGTTCCGCTGCTGCTCATGAACAGCTTTCGCACCCAGCAGGATTCGATCCACGTTCTGGAATGGTACCCGAACCTCTCGACAGATCGAGCCCCGCTCGATTTCCTGCAGCATCGGATACCCAAGATCCTCGTCGACGGACAGGTTCCGGCGACCCACCCTGTTGATGCCGACCTGGAGTGGTGCCCTCCGGGCCACGGCGACCTGTACACCGCCCTGAGAACCTCCGGCGTCCTGCGCCGGCTGCTCGACGCCGGCATCGACTACGCGTTCGTTTCCAACGCCGACAATCTGGGGGCGGTCCTCGATCCGTCACTCCTCGGCTACATGATCGAGCACGACCTCGGGTTCATGATGGAGGCCGCGGACCGGACCGCGGCCGATCGAAAGGGAGGCCATCTCTGCCGGCTGTCGGACGGCCGCGTGGCCCTGCGAGAGTCTGCCCAGTGTCCGCCTGACGAGCAACGCGAGTTCCAGAACATCGAGCTGTTCCGCTACTTCAACACCAACAATCTGTGGGTCGATCTGCGGGCGCTCGATCGACTGCTGACGACGTGTCGCGGTTTCCTGCCGTTGCACACGATCGTCAACCACAAGACCCTGGATCCTCGAGACCCGTCGTCTGCGACCGTCGTCCAGCTCGAAACCGCTATGGGGGCGGCGGTGTCGCTGTTCGATCGCTCGGCCGCCGTGCGGGTCTCCCGATCTCGCTTTTCCCCGGTCAAGAACACGGACGACCTGCTCGCCGTGCGATCCGACGCGTACCGACTCACCGACGACGGTCGGGTGGAGCTCGTGGCCGAGCGCGAGCGACCGCCCGTGATCTCGCTCGACGGCCGGTTCTACCGCATGATCGACGACTTCGAGGCGCGATTTCCGGCCGGACCGCCGTCGCTTCGGCGGTGCGACTCCCTGACCGTGTCGGGCGACGTGTTCTTCGAGGCCGACGTGGTCGCGATCGGAGACGTAACGGTGCAGACAACAGGACACCCGGGCGTCGTGGCGGCGGGAACGACTCTTTCCGGTGTTCGCGAGCTCTGACGCTTCTCCGCCCTGCGCTCACCCGCCGCTCGCGACTCCTTGGAAGCGGACGGGGGGCTCGACGTGGTACCCTCCGTCGACTGCCGACCGCCGCGAAACAGGCCACGAATCACCACCGTGAGGTACACACGAATGAAAGAGCAGACAACCTCCGAGACCACGATGAGCGTTGGACGCATCGTCTCCGAATCCTTCCGCGAGCTTGGTTCGACCGCGGTTGCCTTTATCAAGGCACCAAGGGCGTTGTGGGGCATCAACATCCCGTACGTCATTGAAGGCCTGGTGTACTTCGGCATCCTGACGATCCTCGGCAAGTACTGTTCCGAAAACGTCTCTCTCAGTGACATCCATGCGGGTTGGGTTTACTCGGCGGTGACGGCGGGCATCACTCTCGCCATGCTGTTTCTGGGAGGCGTCAGCGACAAGATCGGCGTACGACAGGCGCTCGCGCTGGCGTTCTTCATGTTCGTGATCGGGCGCGGCCTGGTCGCACTGTCCGGGACCGTCCCGCTCGGACAGGGCCTGGGGTCGCCGATGTTCTTCGTCATGGCGATGGGATTGTTGATCACGGTTGTCGCCTACGGACTCTACCAACCCGCCGCCTACGCCGGCGTCAAGCGATACACCAATCCCAAGACAGCAGCCATGGGGTACGCTGTGGTGTACGGTCTGATGAACCTCGGCGCGTTCTTTTCGGGGTTCATCTCACCGATGGTTCGTCATCGGTTCGTCGATGCCTTTCCCCCCAACGGTCTGACGGCCGTGTTCTGGACCTACACCCTGCTGTGCGTGATCGCGCTCGCCGTGACGTTGGTGATTCTCACGAAGAAGACCGACCAGGAAGCTGTCGACCGAGTCGCGCGCGAGACAGCCCCGCCCGACGCGAAGGAACCGGCCGAGGACAGCGCAGAGGAGCAGCCGCCCTCGCCGAGCCGCGAGAAGATCAACCATCTCCCGTTCATCCTCATCACGTTTGCCGCCGTGGCCGCTTTGGCCGCGTCGATCGCGGCCCGCCGCGGCACACTCGCAGTCAACCCCTGGGTCGCCTATCTCGCATTGGCCGGATTCGCAGCGTGGGCGATCTACGAGTTCGTGCGGGTACGCCCCGACCATCCGTTCAGGGATGGCCGGTTCGTGTTCTTCATCTTCATCCTGATTCCGGTACAGACTCTGTTCGCCCATAATTGGCTCACGCTGCCGTACTACCTGGACCGCGCTTTCCGCGGCTCGGTGGTGAGCGACTACTTCGAGTTCTTCTCCAACATCAACCCGATCCTGATCTTCATCCTGGCGCCGCTGGTGGCGGGCCTCACCGCCCGCGCCAACGTGTACGTCATGATGATCGTCGGCACCCTGGTGATGGCCGCCCCGACGTTTCTATTGGTCCTCGGACCGTACGTGGTGCCCTTCCTCGTCTACATCCTGCTGATGTCGATCGGCGAGGCCATGTGGCAGCCCAGATTCCTGCAGTGGATCGCCGAGGTTGCGCCGCCCGGCAAGACCGGCATGTACATGGGAATCGGTCAGTTCCCGTGGTTCCTGACCAAGTTCGCGACCGGCCTCTATTCGGGCTACTTCGTGGAGAATTACATTCCGAAGCCGGAGACCGGGCTGCCGACCAACACCGAGGTCATGTGGCTGATCTACGCCCTCATCGCGATGATCTCGCCGGTGGCGCTGATCCTCGCCCGCAAGTGGATGATGGCCGGCATGAAGGAGCGGCACGGAGACCAGTGATTCCCCCCGAACGACCGTAGATGCGCGTTCAAGCTCCGCTATCGAACTCGCAACAGGAGAGTTGACAGCCGCGTTGCCGTCTTGCTAGATTGACCGTCCTGCTGAGCGGGAGTAACTCAGCGGTAGAGTGCAACCTTGCCAAGGTTGACGTCGCGGGTTCAAATCCCGTCTCCCGCTCCAACCACCCCCCTACCCCCGTCGCTGACGCGCCCTCTCCCCATCGCGCTCCCCGCGGGAGCCCGGCATGGACGTTTCAAGGCCCGAGCGCGACGCGATTCCCCCAACGATGGTGGGCCTCGAAACGTCATGCCCGGCACGCCCGCACAAGGCGCTATCGTCAGCCTCCAACTCTCGCCGTGCAACCGACCCCGAAGGGATTCCCTCATCCCCTCATCCCCTCATCCCCAGGTGCCGACGGCACCGGCCACACCTCACGGCGCTCACGACCCCCGCGAGTATTGACCCCCCATCGGCAAGGGACTACACTGACTTTCCTGCCTAGGCGACGTGGCCAAGTGGTAAGGCAGGGGCCTGCAAAGCCCTTATCCCCGGTTCGAATCCGGGCGTCGCCTCCAGAGCGATTCTCGGCGGTCAAAAGGCGACAACACCACGTATCCCGGCGAAAACACGCCGGGTTTTTGATGATCAGGCGACGGCCGCCGCTCTGACCGCCGAGAATTGCATGTGATGAATATTTCTCAAAGAAAAGCAGCTTGGGCTTCGTGTCAGAGAGCCGTCCGATCGCCCGGGTGAGTCGGGGATCCAGAATCCAGCATCTGCCATCCGGGCGGGCGGATGGGCCCGGTACCTGGATCCCGGTCCCCTGACCCCGCTTGCCTTATTTCTTCTTCTTCTCCAAGGCCGCGGCGAGCTGGGCCCCGAATCCGGTCATGGACGGCTCATCAGATCCCTTGTCCATGTGGCCGGCGTACTCGTTGCGCTCCTGGTCCCGCTGCCACGCACGCACCGACAGGCTGATCCGCTGCCGGCCACCGTCGACGGACAGTACCTTGGCGGTGACCGGACCTCCCGGCGGAAATGCCGCTTTCGGGTCCTGGTCCTTGCTCAGGCCCAACTCCGAGATCGGAATCAACGCGCTCAGGCCCGGTTCCAGCTCCACGAACACGCCGAAATCGGCTCCGTTTTCCACCGTGCCCTCGACGACCTGGCCCTCCTGGTACCGCATCTCTACCCGCTCCCAGGGATCGCGATCCGGAAGCCTCCGCATGGTGAGTCCGATCCTCTGATTCTCGAGGTCGAGCTCACGGACCCAGCCCGTCACCGTCTGCCCCACCGCCAGCTCTGGAGCGTCCAACTCGGTGCCCGGAGGCAGTTGACTGACGTGAAGCAGGCCGTCGAGGCCAGGCGCCAGTTCGACGAAGGCGCCGAAGTCCGTCGTGCGAACCACCGTTCCCTCGAACGGTCCGCGGGATGGGAAGCGGTCGGCCGCCTCGTCCCAAGGATTCGGAAGCAACTGTTTGATGCTGAGAGATATTCGGTTCTTCTCGAGGTCCAATTCCAGGACCTTCACCTGCACGGTTTCGCCCACCCTGAGCGCATCACCAGGATGAGCGATGTGCCGATGCGCGATCTCGGTCACGTGCACAAGCCCGTCGACACCGCCGAGGTCCACGAAGGCACCAAAGTTGGTGATCGACCGGATGGCTCCCTCCACGACGGCACCCTCCTCGAGCGTCTCGAGGGTGGCCTGGCGCTGTTTCTCGCGCTCCTCGCGAAGGTGGGCAGCGCGCGAAACCACCAGCCTGCGGTCTTCGGGGTCGTACTCGAGCACCTTGAACGTGTAAGTCTCTCCCAGGTGGCGGTCAACGTCGTCGGACCGTCCCTCCTCCATCTGGGAAATCGGACAGAATCCACGAACGCCGGCAATGGTCACGTCGAACCCGCCCTTGCGACGTCCCACGACCTTGCCGACCTGCGGCTCGCCCGAGGCCACCGCCTTGGCGAGTTTTTCCTTGAGCCGATGCTCTATGGCCAGCTGGCGCGACACTCTGATCTCGTCGCCCAGCTCGACGACCACGACCTCAACCGGGTCTCCAGTTCCGAGGTCCTCCAGCTCGTCGCGAGCAAGCACGGCCTCCGACTTGCCGCTGATGTCCACCAGCGCCACGTCGCCGTGGATGGCCGCGATCATCCCTTCGATCACGTCGCCGATCCGCACTTTCTTATCGGCGAAGCCCTCGCGCAGGGCCTCCTCGAACTCGCTTCGGGAGTTGGGTTGTTCGTTCATGGTGAGCCTCACAGTTCGGACCGCAGCGTCAACGCCCGGGTCCTGGCACGCACGAATCGCGCGCGAGCACGAAGGATAACACAGGCGGACCGGCCGCCAGGATCCCCGGGTGAGATACGATCGACCCGAATCTGCTGATCAGTCGGCCCGCCAGACCACCTGCCCATCGACAATGGTCATCACGGGACCGCCGCGCAGCTTGAGGCCGGCAAAGGGCGTGTTCCGGGACTTCGACTTGAACCGAGTCGGGTCGACCGTGTGGCGGCGCCGCGGGTCGAGCACGGTCACATCGGCAGGAGCACCGACCCTCAGCGTCCCGCCGGGCAGCTTGAAAGCACGAGCGGGCGCGGTCGAGAACAGCCGGACCAACCGATCGAATCCGAGCACCTTGCCGTGGAGCAATCGGTCGAGGGCGAGGCTGACAGCTGTCTCGAGGCCCACGATCCCGAACGGCGCCTCCGAGAAGTCGATCTCCTTCTCGTCGGTGTGGTGGGGCGCATGGTTGGACACGATCGCATCCACGGTTCCGTCCGCCAGCGCCTGCCGGACCGCCGCGACATCGCCTGCGGCGCGCAGCGGGGGATTGGTCTTCCAGTTGGGGTCGTAGTTCGCCGCCGCGACGTCTTCGTCGGTGAGGGAGAAGTGGTGCGACGCGACCTCGCAGGTCACCAAAACCCCGCGGGCCTTGGCCGTACGCACGGCGTCCAGACTCGCTGCGGTCGAAAGGTGGCAAAGATGGAGATGGCCTCCGGTTCGTTCCGCCAGCAGGAGATCTCGCGCGACCATGACCTCTTCGGCGACGGGAGACAGTGCCTTCAACCCGATCCTCGTCGAGACGGCACCCTCGTGCATGAGTCCGCCGTCGGAGAGATCGATGTCCTCCGCGTGGGCCGCCACCGGCACCTCGAAAGATCGAGCGTACTCGAGTGCGCGGCGCATCAACAGCGAGTTGACAACCGGTCTGCAGTCGTCGGAGATCGCCACCGCACCCGCGCGAACCATCTCGCCGACCTCGGCGAGCTCCTCTCCGAGGCAGCCCTTGGAGATCGCTCCGATCGGATAGACCCGCGCGAGGCCGACCTCCGACGCCCGCTCCCTGATGAACCGTGTTACCGACGGATCGTCGTTGACCGGGTCGGTGTTGGCCATACAGCAGACCGCAGTGAAACCGCCCGCGACGGCCGCCCGACACCCGGTTTCGATCGTCTCCTTGTACTCGAATCCGGGCTCGCGGAGATGGGTGTGGAGATCGATGAACCCCGGAGCCACCACCAACCCTGCAGCATCGACGATCTCGACGTCACCAGGACCTTCCAGACGCTCACCCAATCCGGCGACGCGACCGTCCTCGAGCAGGATGTCCATCCCCTGGTCGATATCCTGAGACGGATCGACCACCCGCCCGTTACGAATCAGCAGCCTGCTCACCACGCCCTCCGGCCAGAAGGTAGAGAATGGCCATTCGGATGGCCACACCGTTGGTCACCTGCTCCAGAATCACCGATCGGGGTCCGTCAGCCACCAGGGAGTCGATCTCCACCCCGCGATTCATGGGTCCGGGGTGCATCACGACGGCGTTCGGCGCGGCGAGCTCGAGTCTCTCCGGCGTCAGCGCAAAGAAGTCGTAATACTCGCGCAGTGACGGGAAGTTGACGTTTTTCTGTCGCTCCCGCTGAATCCGCAGCATCATCACGACATCCGCGCCTTCCAGCGCCGGTTCGAGTCGCAGAAAGGTCGCGGCTCCGAGCTCCTCCACGCCGACCGGGAGCAGCGACGCCGGTGCCGCGAATCGGACCTCTGCACCCATCTTCTCCAGCAGGAAGACGTTGGAGCGCGCGACGCGGGAATGGCGGATGTCACCCGCGATGACCACCTTGAGCCCTTCGAGGCGCCCGAAGTGCTGGCGCATGGTGAACGCGTCGAGCAGCGCCTGACTGGGGTGTTCGTTGATACCGTCCCCCGCGTTGATGATCGAAGCCGGCACCACGCTCGCCAGGCGATGAGGCGCACCCACGTTCGGGTGACGGATGACGATGTAATCCGGTGCCATCGCCATGAGGTTGCGGGCGGTATCGACCAGTGTTTCACCCTTCGACACCGAAGACGTGGAGGCGGAGAAGTTCAGCGTGTCCGCGGACAGGCGCTTTTCGGCGACCTCGAATGAGAACCGTGTCCTCGTCGACGGCTCCATGAACAGGTTGACGACGGTCGCGCCCCTGAGCGCGGGCACCTTCTTGATCGGTCGCCGGGCCACTTCCAGGAGCTCCTCGGCGGTGTTGAGGATCAGCTCGATCTCCATCGGCTCGAGCGACGCAATCCCGATCACGTCTTTGCTTGACAGCGCAGCGGCAGCTTCAATCGACATCGCTCGCCTCCAGCCCGACCCAGACACCGTCCTCCCCGTCGACCTCATCAAATCTCACCTGGACGTCTTCGTCCCGGCGGGTCGACAACTGCTTGCCAACGACGTCCGCTGCGATGGGCAGCTCTCGGTGGCCACGGTCGACGAGGACTGCGAGCCGCACCGCACGCGGACGACCGTAATCGATGAGCGTTCCCAGGGCGGCACGAATCGTGCGCCCGGTGAACAGGACGTCGTCGACCAGGTAGACCACTCGATCGTCGATCGACTTCGGAAGCACGGTCTCCTTCAGCACCGGCTGGCTGTGCGCAGGCCGCCACGGCCCCACATCATCACGGTAGAGGGAGATGTCCAGCCGCCCCACCGGCACCTGCCGACCTGTGGCGAGGGAGATCCGAACCGAGAGCCGGTTGGCGAGCGGAATCCCGCGGGTGTGGATACCCACCAGCATGATCTCCCCACCGTCGTGCTCGACGATTTCGGCAGCCATCCGGGTGATGGTGCGTTCCATTCCCTCTCCGTCCAGCACGTGCACGAGACCCGGGCGCGCAGCACTCTCTCCCACCGTGCCTCCCTGCGCCTGACAAAAAAAAATCCCGATCAGGGCGGGTATTGTCAGGCAGACGTTGTCGCGGTCCGCATCGCGGGCGAATCGTAGCACAGAGGGGGGTCGATCTCCAGCCGACCCACAGCCCCGTGTATCCCGCCGCACGGGGACGCTGACCAGGGGGATCAAGACATCGATGGAGTATCACTCGAAAAGTCCATATCCGTTTCTGTCTCCGCATCCGCAGCCGATGCCTGCGCGGTCGTGTGGGGCGCCAAGACGGAGACGGGCAGGCCCCAGAGTCACGTGAACAGGCACGGTACGCGTTTCTCACCGAGTATCTACTGCGGGTATGATTCATCCTGCTCGAAGCCTCGCATCGTGGATTGACCTTGAGCGTTCCTTTTTCGACCGCGCGCGCGACTGACCGCCTTCAGGTCGTCGCCGCCGCACTGCTCTTCTCCACCGGCGGCGCCGCCGTCAAGGCGACTGCCCTGACCGGCTGGCAGGTCGCGAGCTTCCGTTCGGGCATTGCCGCTGTGGTGATTCTGCTGATGTTGCCGTCGGCCCGCCGCGCCTGGTCGCGACGGACGGTGATGGTCGGAGTCGCCTACGCGTCCACGATGGTGTGCTATGTGCTTGCCAACAAGCTCACGACCGCGGCCAACACGACGTTTCTCCAGAGCACCGCCCCACTCTACATCCTGCTGCTCGGCCCACTGTTCCTCCGTGAGCCGGTGGAACGCCGCGACGGTTTCTTGATCGCCGCACTCGCGGTCGGGACGGCCATGTTCTTCGTCGGCCCTCAACTGCCGGTCGCGACTGCACCTGACCCCTTGACCGGCAACCTCGTGGGCGCCGCCTGCGGCCTCAGCTGGGGTCTCACCATCGTCGGCCTGCGATGGCTCGGTCGAGAATCCCGCGGGTCCGGCAACCCTTCCGCCTCCGCCGTGGCCTGCGGCAATCTGATGGCATGCCTGACGACCTTGCCATTCGCTCTGCCGGCCCACGAGACGACCGCCAACGACTGGCTCGCCGTGATGTACCTCGGCGTCTTCCAGATCGCCGTTGCGTACGTTTTTCTGACTCGTGGCGTCCGTCGGGTGGGAGCCCTCGAAGCCTCGCTCATCCTGTTGCTGGAGCCGGTCTTCAATCCGGTCTGGGCATGGTTGGTGCACGGCGAGCGACCGTCGGGTTGGGCGCTGGTGGGCGGATCCATCATCGTCACGGCAACGGCGCTCTACGCGTGGGCGGGAAGCCTGGAGAGCCCAGACGATCGTCAGGACTCAGGGACTCGCGGCTAGCGAACCTCCACCCGGCCGCACGTTCTTCATCTTCGTCTTTAACCTTCGTCTTCGTACCCACTCCCACGCGGAGCGTGATGGGGAGACGGCTCCTCAGGGGTCAGGCAGCCGAAACGACTGGCAGGCCGCTCACAGCGCCTTCTGCGGGCGTGCCATCTTCAACAATCTTGGGACTTCCTCTGCGCCGCACACCAACGCCTTCCAGGGCCAAGATTGTTGAAGGTGGCAACCGCGGGGAGCGCTTCGTGGATGGGGCGCGTCGAAGGGCAGAGACCGTCGCGCAACGGAACTGGACAAAGACGAAGAGCCTGGGGGTGGGCCCTAGCTGCTCTCCCCGTACTCCACGGTGACGACGGTGTGGATTCCGCCGCGCAAGCGATAATCCAGCACGACCTCCATCCACGTCGGCGAGCAACAGCGGACCAGATCGTCGAGCACCCTGTTGGCGGCATGCTCCTGGTAGACGCCAACGTTGCGGTAGCTGGTGAGGTAGTACTTGAACGACTTGAGCTCGATGCACGCCTCGCCAGGACCGTAGCGGACGGTCAGGCTGCCGAAGTCGGGAAGGCCCGAGTAGGGGCACACCGCGGTGAACTCGTCGGTCGAGATCTCCACCACGGCATCTCGACCGGCGTACTCGTACGGAAAGGTCTCGAGCACTTCGGGCGTGATCGACTCCTCACCGGAAAAGGGGAACCTGCGACCCTCGGCTTCGACCATCGCGCCTCCGGCGTGGATGGTAGCAGACGTGGTGTCGGGGCTGGGGCCGCGTTACGATGTTGGCGTGGCGATGTCGCGGCTGCAGGCCCTGGGCAGGTCGATCGTGGCGGGCATCTGTGTGCTCGCGGCCGGTACCCTCGGCTACATGATGATCGAGGACCAGAGCGTTGTGAACGCGTTCTACATGACGGCCATCACCGTGACCACCGTGGGCTTCCGGGAGGCGTTCCCGCTGTCCGAGGCGGGCAAGGTTTTCACCGTGCTGCTGGCGTTCTCTGGCATCGGGGTCATCCTCCTGGTCGCCTCCGAGTTCGGTCGTCTGGTACTGCAGGCCGATCTGCGCCGGTTCATCGGGATGCGGAGGGACGAAAGCATGCTGAAGAAGCTGCACGATCATATCGTGGTGTGCGGCCACGGCCGGATGGGACGAGCGGTTGTCGAGATCCTCCGCGAACGCAAGGTGCCGTTCGTGGTGGTCGAGGCCGACGAGGCGAACTGCCGCCAACTGGACGAACAACACATCCCCTTCATCCATGGCGATGCGACCGAGGAGTCCGTGCTTCGGGCAGCCGGGGTCGAACGCGCGAAAACGATCATCACGTGTCTCGCCGACGACGCGCACAACGTGTACTCGATCCTGCTCGCCCGACAGCTGAATCCGAACATCATCATCATCGCCCGGGCCGTCGAAGAGGACGCCGAGGAGCGGCTTCGGCTCGCCGGCGCCAACCGCGTAACCAATCCCTATCGTCTCGGCGGCATGCGCCTGGCGTTCACCGCCCTGAAACCCGCGGTCATGGACTTCATCGAGGCCTCCCTACCCGGCACCTCTGTGGAGCTAGAACTCGCCGAAATCGTGGTCCACCACAACTCGGACCTCGCCGGCAAGACCCTGGCCGGTGCCGGCGTTCGGCAGCGCTTCGGCATCATTGTGGTCGCCCTCAAACGAGGTGATCACAGCACCTTCAACCCGGGGCCGGACGAGCGGATCGAGGCCGGCGATATTCTGGTGGCCCTCGGCCCGATCAACGCCCTGGAGCAGATCGAACAAGCTTCCCAGTAATACACGCCGGCTGCGCCGGCAAGCGATGGAACGGTGGCCGCAGGCTTCGCCGCCTGGCAGTGAGGCCACGAGGCACTGGGGGACACCGCCCTGCTGACCTACTTCCTTCCGATCACGCACCTCATGATCGGCCTGGTCTCCGAACGACGGGCAACCTCATGGAATCCGGCGTGGCGATACGCCTCGACCGGACCGTGGTAGGCGAAGACGTCGGGCATTCGATCCTTCTTCGGTTCCACCGCGTATCCCTCGACAACGTTGCCGCCGTTGTCCCGCACGTAATCGATGGCGGCCTTCAACAACCCGGTCGCTACGCGGCGGCCTCGGTGTGTCTTTGCCACGTAAAGACACACGACCGACCACACAGGAGTGTCGTCTACCGGCTTGAGGATTCGAGATCGTGCGAGCCGAGGGAACTCTTCACGGGGCGCCACCGAGCACCAGCCAACAGGAGTGGCTCCGTCATAGGCGAGTATCCCGGGCACCTGCCCAGTCTCCACGATCGCCCGCATCACATGCCGATTCCGGTCTCCCTTGTTGGCGTCGAACTCCTTCTGCGTCATCCGAAACCACATGCACCAGCAGCCACCGCAGGCGCCCCGCAGTCCGAAAAGTTCTTCAAAGTCCGCCCATCGGTCAGCGGTGAGAGGATGGCAGTCCAGATCGACGGCCCCATTTTGAGCCATCACACTCTATGACCTCCTTCTTCGTTCTCCCGGAGATCCGCCCAGAACCACACGGCCACCACGCCATCGTCGCCATCCTCGGAGTGAGAAATGCTGATGAGCTCTTCCGGCCGCAACGTGGAGGCGAACTCTGCCGCGTCGGCAAACAACTGCTCCCACGAAGCCAGAGTGCCGCGAAACATCCGGAACTCGACCTTGTCGAACACCGTTCCTCATTCCCGCGAACCTTGCGGGCTCACGATACGCCAATACGTACGAATCCCAGCGTGTCGCGTTCAGGTAGGGGAGAGCTGCCGACCCGGAAACCCCGACTCGCCGCCACGCCGAATTGGGATCCCCGACGTCCACTCGGCCGATCGCCCCGCCAGGCAGTGTTAGGGATCGAGCCACAACGGAGTACGACTGCCGCAGATTCAGCGTTCGTCCACGTGCGTGAATTCACCTACCTCAGCGTCTTTGATCACCCCTGGGAAAGACAGCACCCGATTATGCATCACTACGTAGACCCCGGGTCCGACAAGTCGGGCTGCCAGCATCGCTTCAGTCAGGCTCTGCACAGCGTCTGTGTCACGGAATTCATATGGCCGCATGGCTCCCGTCAGGATGACGGGAATCCCGAGATCATCGAGTTGGGAGTACAACACCTCACCGGTTTCGGACATCGTGTCGGTACCGTGAATCACGACGATTGCGTCTGAGGTGGGAATCGCCTGACGCACGGCGTTCAGGATCTGGTGACGATCCTCTTCGGTCATGTCGAGTGAGTCCTTGTACATGACAGCATAATGGCGAATGATCATGTCAGGGATTCGAAGAGATCCGATGATTTCGTCCAGTACCGACCGCACGTTGCGCAGACTCTGCGCGCGCTCGTCGTAGGTCTTGTCGATCGTGCCTCCGGTGGTGAGTATCGTCAGCTTCACTTTTGCTCCCGAACCGATCAGGGCAGCTCCTCGATCCATACCCCGCCGAGGATTCTGCCACGATTCCCTGCGGGGTCAAACGTTGACTCGCCCGCGAGGCTCAAGTGGTCTGTAACGTTTCAGATCTTTACGTGTCAGAACAGTCCCACGCCCCACAGGTCGTGCACGTGCAGCACGCCCTCGACGAGACCCTCGGCGTTGCAGACCACCAGCGAGGTAATGCGACGCTCCTCGAGCAATCGCAGCGCCGCCGTCGCCAGCTCATCCGCCGCAATACACACTCCGCCCGGGTGCATCTCCTCGCCCGCGGTGCGGCCCAGCGGGTCGGCTTCACGCTCCATGAGACGACGCAGGTCGCCGTCGGTGATCACACCCAGCAGACGACCCGCGGCATCCTGAACCGTGGTCACGCCCAGTCCCTTGCGGCTCATCTCGTAGATGACGTCCTTCATGCTCGTGTCGGTGGCGACCCGCGGGACGGCGTCGCCGGTATGCATCAGCTCGCCGGCCTTGAGGAATTTCTTGCCGAGCCTACCCCCTGGGTGGAGCTTCGCGAAGTCCTCCTCGTTGAAGCCCTTGCGCACCGCCACCTCCATGGCCAGGGCGTCGCCCAGCGCGAGACTCGCTGTCGTGGAGGCCGTCGGAGCCAGGTCCAAGGGACACGCCTCGCGCCGCACCCCGAGATCGAGGTGCAGGTCCGCCGCCTCGGCGAGCGGGGAATCCGGGTCTGATGTCATCGCGATCAGGAGTATCCCCTGCCGCTTGAGGAACTCCACCAGGCGCAGGATCTCTTCGGTGGCACCGGAGTTCGACACCGCCACCACCAGATCGTCGCGTGTCAGCATCCCGAGGTCGCCGTGAATCGCGTCGGCAGGGTGGAGGTGGAGCGCCGGGGTGCCGGTCGAGCGCATGGTGGCGGCGAGCTTGTGACAGATGATGCCCGACTTGCCCATTCCGGTCCACACGATCCTTCCGGCGCAAGCCGTCAGCATGTCGACCGCCCGGTCGAAGACCTCGTCGAGTGATTCGAGCACACGGCGGACAGCATCCAGCTCGGCCTGCAGCACCTGGCGCGCCACGTCGCGGGTCACAGCAACACCTCCCCCACCGCCTGCGAAACTGCCTCCAGCTGGCCGACCAGGGTGTCGAACTCCTCGAGTGTCAGCTGGGTCGCCGCGTCCGACAACGCCCTGGCCGGGTCGGGGTGGACCTCCACGAAAAAGCCGTCGACACCGGCAGCGGCAGCCGCCCGCGCGAGATGAGTATGGAACTCTCGAGCGCCCCCCGTCGCGTTCCCAAGACCTCCCGGAAGCTGCAGCGAGTGCGTGACGTCGAAGACCACCGGGGCGAACCGCCGGATCATGGCGAATGACCGCATGTCGACGACGAGGTTGTGGTAGCCGAAGCAGGATCCGCGTTCGGTCACCGTCACGCGCCGGTTGCCCGTCGACACGATCTTGTCGACCGCGTTGGCCATGTCCTCGGGGGCCATGAACTGACCCTTCTTGATGTTGACGCCGACCCCGGCTCGGCCGCACGCGGTCAGCAGGTCCGTCTGCCGACACAGGAATGCGGGAACCTGCAGGACGTTCGCCACTTCAGCCGCGCGCGCGGCCTGCGTCGGCTCGTGGACGTCGGTGAGAATCGGCAGTCCCGACGTCTCCTTGACCTTTGACAGCGCGACCAGGCCGGCTTCGAGACCGGGTCCCCTGAAGCTGTCGAGCGAGGATCGATTGGCCTTGTCGAACGATGACTTGAAGATCAGCGGCACTCCGTGGCGTTCGCTGATCTCGCGCAATCCGGATGCCACCTCGAGCGCGAACTGCTCGGACTCGATGACGCACGGCCCGGCGATGTAGACAGGACGCGCACCGCCACCGATTTCGGTATTCGGGGCGATCTCGAAGGGTGTGTCGATCATCGCCGGGTAGTGTAGCAGCGAGGGCGTCGAAAGGGGCCGTTGAAAAAAAGGGGGCTAGGCGTCAGCGGCTCGGGACTCGGGCCCCACCCCCACGCCCTTCGTCTTCGTCTTCATCGCCCCGCCCATCCCGGGTCCGTGTCGCAACGCTCTCTCCTCTTCGTCGCGCCCTCTCCCCGGCGCGCTCCCCGTGGGAGCGCGGTCAACACTCTCTCGTTCGCTTCGACTGCCTGACAACCAAGGCGGTCTTCTCCCCTCGCGCTCCCCGCGGGTGCTCCCTTA
>JBFELO010000088.1:0-19950 GCA_041552055.1 Candidatus Sulfomarinibacteraceae bacterium
GAAGCACGGTCGGCGGCTGCGAACTGAGGGTCGCGTGGGCTATCCGTCGCGCAAGCTCCCCGGGTTGTGAAGGGTCGCCCTGAGACGCTCGGGCGCGGCCCTCGATGAAGGCGGCGATCGGCTGGTAGAGCGAGCCTTCACGGGTGTACCGGTCGACGCCACGCGCCGCGTTTTCGCCAAACCTGGACCTGATGGCGCCCGGCTGGACCTCGAGCACCGCGATGCCGAACGGCGCCAGCTCGACGCGCAGCGCGTCGGACAGCAGGCGGATCGCCGCCTTGGAGGCGCTGTAGGCGCCGCCGAACGGCAGCGCGGTCACGCCCACCACGCTGCCGATGTTCACAATCCTCCCCCACCCCCGTTCGGCCATGCCGGGCACCACCTCGCGGACCAGCGCGATCGGGCCAGTGACATTCGTCTCGAGCTGCACGCGCACATCGTTGGGGTCGAGCTCGGCGACCGGTCCCATCAGGCCGTAGCCGGCGTTGTTGACCAGCACGTCGATCCGCCCGGCCCACTCGAGCGCCGCGGCCACCGCGCGGCGGATGCTCGCACCCACGGTGACGTCGAGCTGGTGAAGCAGCACGTTCGAGCCGTCGAGGCCCTCGAGATCCGACTCCTGCCGAGCCGTAGCGATGACCTTGTGGCCACGTTGGATGAACTCCTCGGCGAGCGCGCGGCCGATGCCGGACGAACAGCCGGTGACGAGGACAACGCGTTGATCGGTCATGGTGCATACCTCGTTTCGGGTCGAGCAACGATAGCGTATCGACCCAAGACCTGTTGTCGTTCTGAGCGACCGCAGCGAGCGAAGAATCCCCACCGTCTTCGAGTGCCGACGAGAACGCTATTTCGCTCCGGAGGTCGGAGGGGATCCTTCGGCCCTTCGGGCCTCAGGATGACAAGAGTGATTGAACGGGAGCACTCGCGCTCAACGAGCGCGTACCTGACACTCGGCCACAAAGGCGCGGATCACCTCGAAGTAGGGCGGCCCACCGCGCTCGGCGGTCTCGTTATGGCCGGCGCCCTCGACCTCGTGGAAACGCTTCGGCTTGGGAGCGGCCTCGTACAGTCGCAGACCGAGCTCGTACGGCACGATCTCGTCGGCCTTCGAGTGGATGTGCAGCTTGGGCGCGCTGACACCGGTGATCTTGGACAGCGAGTCCATGCGGGTCCGGATCAGAGCGCGCGGAATCACCGGGTAGTGGTGAGCCGCCATGTCGGGCACCGACGTAAAGCTGGACTCGACGATCAGCCCGGCGGCCCTGACCCGACTGGCGAGGTCCACCCCCACCGCGCCGCCGAGCGACTTGCCGAAGACGACGATCTGGGTCTGCCGCACGCCGCGATCCTGCGTCAGGTAGCGCCAGGCCGCGTCGGCGTCGCGGTACAGCCCCTGCTCGCTCGGACGGCCCTCGCTGCGGCCGTAGCCGCGGTAGTCGATCATAAACACCTGGACCGGCAGCCGGACGAGGCGCATCATGAACTCGGCCCGATCGCTCAGATTGCCGGCATTGCCGTGGAAGAAGAGCAGCACCATGTCGCCGGTCCCGAGTCCGCCCTCGGCCGGCCTCGCCCACCATCCGTGGAGGCGGAGACCGTCTGACGTGACAAAGAAGTGATCGTCCACGGTTCCTGGGAACCCCTCGCTCAAGAGGCCGGTATCCCAACGTCCTTCCGGGTACCGGGAGGGGAAGTAGATCAGGGAGTTCTCGAAGAAGACCACCGCGATCGCGATGGTAGCGCACGCCAGCACGACGACGATCAGGATCCGAAGCCAGCGTCGCCCTGCGTGTGGTGTGGCCCGCGCCATGATTCAGCCCCCGATCACCCGGAGCGATCCCGCCGCCCCCACGGCAGCAGCGAGCGCACCGCCCGTCCGATCGGGGCCAGTGCCTTCTCGGAGTAGACGTAGTTGGCCATCAGGCCGCACGAGTCCTCGAGCCCGCGCGCGGTGGTGTTGGCGGCGTAGTTGACGTTCTGGCGCGACACGGTGGCGCCGTTGCCCAGGTGGAAGCCGGCCACCGGGTTGAGCGGCTTGCCGCGGGCGTCCTTCTCCCTGGTGAGGTAGAAGTGGGCCGCCTCGACGAGCGGTTTTCGCAGGGCGTCGCGGAACACGACGTCCTCGAACCAATCCCGGCGTGACATCACGGAGAGCAGGATTTCCGCCGCCTCTGCATCGCCGCCGCCCAGCTCGCGGTGGCGCTCCCGGAGCGCCTCCATGGCCTTGGCCGGCAGCCGGTCGACGATCGCGGCGCGCTCGCGCGTGAAAGCTTCGGCCGAACCCTCGAGGATCGGTCGCAGGTAGCGCGGCCAGAACCCCGGAATCGGGCTCAGGGTGGCAAAGGTGGCCAGTGACGGCCAGCGTTCCCGCAACGCCTCGGTGACGCGCGCGATGAGCACCCGGCCGAGACCGAGGCCTGCGAGACCGATCTGGGTGTTGTTGATCGAGTAGAAGATCGCCGTGTCCGGTGATTTGACCGGTGTCCGCTCGTGCTCTCGATCATCGATGATGTCGTGGATCGACCGCACCAGCCCGCGACTCAGAGCGACCTCGATGAAGACCACGGGCTCGGAGGGCATCACGACGTGGTACAGCGCGAAGCACAGCCGGTCGACGCCGAGTCGCTGTCCCATCTCCTCGAGGCTCACCATCGGGTGGACCATCTCGCGATCCTTGAGGTAGCGGATGGTCTGGAACGAGGAGTCCAGGTTGACCTCTTCGAGGAACAGGAAACCGTGCTGGCACCATCGGTTCAGCAAAAACGCGATGTCGTCCTCGAGCACCCCGAGACCGCGCTCTCCCTGACGCTGCGCTTCGAGGATGTCGGCCCGCATCTCCAGCAGGAGCTCCATGCCCCCGGTCATGTTGATGAGGTTTCCGAGCGCCCGCAGCCGCGGTGACGCGACGGCGGCCCGGAGCTCCCTGACTCGCGCATGCCACTCCGCCCGGTCGCCGTCGGGTGCGCTGAGCGCGGCTTCGATCGGCCGCTCCGCCCGCCTTTGATCGACCTCGAACTCGGCGGCCAACCACCGGTACAACTCGAGCCGGTGGTCCGGTGACAACTCCCCGAACGACCATCGGAACCGTTCGAGCAGCTCGCGGTCGGCAACGTCGGCCGCGCCGATCTTTTTCAACAGGCCCTGGAGCTGCCGTACCCGCTTCGACATCTCGACGCCCCTTCTTCTTCAAGCCTACCTCGAATTTCGAGCCCTGTCCGGGTACACTGTTCGGACGATGACAGTGCGGATCACGTTGAGCGACGACGAGAAGGCCGCCGGCGGCACGCCGGTCGCGGCACCCGTCGGCCGCACCGTTCCCCGCGAACGGTCGGTATCGGCATTCGCGGACTGGGACGACGAGCAATCGCCACCCCTGCTGCTGTTTCTGGCCGACGAGCCCGAGATCGGTCGCCGCTTCTCCTACTCCGGGGTGGACTGGGAGATCGTGGATTACCGGGACGGCTGGGTCGCTCGACTGCTGGTGGACTGAGTCGTGCCGGCACAGCGGTCGGACGGGCGCACGGATCGCGGGCCCGAGGCTGGGAGCCCAGCGTTCGAACTCCTGGAAGACGTCGCCTCGCTGGAGCCGTCCGAGGCGGTCGCCAGGATCGAGCGTGCGCTCTCCTCCACCGCTGACCCAGAGGCGGCCCGCGCCCTCGACAGCGACCTGCTCACCCTGCTCGGCGATCGACCCGCCGGCGACGCCCTGCTGACCGAGCTGCCGCTCGAGCTGGTCGAGGATCTCGCATCTCGTCTGGCCGAACGGGTCGGGGTTTCCCAGGGCCAGGACCGGAGCGATGCGTGGCAGATGCTGGACGTGGTCCGCAGGCCGACGCTGCTGCGGCGGATCGCGGACGCAGGGGCGACCGATCGATGGGGGTCGCTCATTCTGGAACTTATCCAGTCCTCCCAGTTCACGTTTACGCGGCTGTTCGAGCAGCGCGCCCGCACCTACGGCTCGCGTCCGCTGTTCATGGTCCCGCGGCACGATGGGGAGCACACCCTGTACTGGCACCAGGTGTCCGGCCGGGTGGATCTCATCGCTCGAGGTTTGCTCGCTCTGACCCCAGACAAGCCGGAGAGCCGAATCGCGATCCTGTCCGAGAACCGCCTCGACATGGCGCTGCTGGATCTCGCGTGCCTCACCTCGGGCATCGTCAACGTGATGATCCCCGCCACCGCCACCGACCGCGACGTGGCGTACATCCTGGACCACGCGAAGGTCGACGTTATCGTCGTCTCCAGTCGCTCTCAGCTGGAAAAGGTCGAGCACGCGGTGGAACAGCGGGAACGCCTTCGCGCCGTCGTCGTCTTCGACGCGGACGCAGCTTCGGCCCGCGGCGTGGTGCCGTTCGAGCAGCTGCTGGTGGGTGCGGGAGGAATCAGCCGAGACACACTCGCCGAACGCCGCGACCGGCTGCGCGTCGACGACCTCGCCACCGTGATGTACACCTCCGGCACCACGGGCACACCAAAGGGCATCTGCTTCTCTCACCGCAACGTCGTTTTCAAGAGGTTCGCCCGGGCGCTGGCATTGCCCACGATCGGCGAGGACGACAGGTTCCTGAGCTACTTGCCCCTGTTCCACACCTTCGGCCGCTTTCTGGAGATGACCGGCTGCGTGTTCTGGGGTGCCACCTACTGCTTCGCCGAGAGCTCGGCAATCGACAGCCTGATGGGACAGATGGAGCGGCTCCGCCCTACGGTTCTGATCAGCATCCCCTTGAAGTGGATGGAGCTCTACGACAAGATCCGGCTCGAGGTGGACGTCGAGGTGGCGGCGGATGAGGAGGTCGAGGCCGCGGTGCGGGGCGTCACCGGAGGGGCGTTGCGGTGGGGTCTCTCAGCCGCGGGCTACCTCGACCCGGAGATCTTCCGGTTCTTCCAGCGGCACGGCATCGAGCTGATGAGCGGCTTCGGCATGACCGAGGCCACCGGCGGTGTCACGATGACCCCTCCCGGTACCTACCGAGACGACTCGCTCGGTCCGCCGCTGCCCGGCATAGAGGTGGATCTCGCCGAGGATGGCGAGCTCAAGGTGCGCGGGCCCTACGTCATGATGGGCTACCTCGATCCACCGGAGGGGGAACCGTCGTTCGACGACGAGGGATGGCTCCACACCGGCGACCTCATGGAGATGGACGGCGAGGGATACCTCAGGATCGTCGACCGCAAGAAGGAGATCTACAAAAACGTCAAGGGGCAGACCGTGGCCCCACAGAAGATCGAGAATCTGTTCCGCGACTTCGACTCGGTGGGACGGATCTTCCTGGTCGGCGATCATCGCCCGTACAACACCGCCCTGATCTACCCGAACCCGGCTGCGGAGGACATGGATCTCTCGGCACTGCCGCCCGAGGAGCTCAAGGCCCACTTCCGGTCGCTGGTGGTGAGCGCGAACTCATTTCTCGCTCCGTACGAACGCATCGTCGATTTCGCGGTGATCCCCCGCGACCTTTCGGCCGAACGCGGCGAGCTGACTCCCAAGGGAACGTTCAAACGAAAGCAGGTCGAACGCAACTTCACCGACTCCATCCGTCTCCTGTACCGGCGGACCACGCTCCAGGTGGGCGACGCCGAGGTGCTTTTCCCGAACTGGCTGTTTCAGGCGCTCGGCATCACCGCACAGGAGCTTCGCACGGACGACGGTCAGCTGGCTCTGCCCGCGTTCGGAACCTCGCTGACTCTGAGTCGGATCGATGAAGACCAGGTCGTGGTGGGGTCGGCGGTGTACCGAGTCGCGCACTGGCCGGTCGACCTCGGCCTCATTCTGTCGACCCCGACCCTGTGGCTGGGCAACGAGGAACTGTGCGCCTTTGCCCCTCTGAACGCGGTCCAGCGGGAGCGTCTTCGGACCCGGGCGACGGGCATCGAGTGGCTCGGTCGGACCGCGCCATACCGGGCCGACGCCCACGACCGTCAGGTGGCCGAGGCGATCCTTCTGGACGACGAGGTCGATCTCATCTCGCTGCACGTGGCGGCCATGTTGCTCGGCTGCGACCAGGAGGCCGACGCCCTGCTGGGCATGCGAATCCTCGAGCACGCCTTCAACCTGGAGGACACTTCTACCGAAGAGCACATGCTGACGATCCTCCGGCGTACGGTGGACGTCCCCTCGACCGAGGTTCTCGACCGGGCTTTCCGCCGGCTCGCCGTCTCCGAGCTCCCGATGCACTATAAGGCCACCGCGGCCGCGTTCCTCGATCGGGATGCCGACGTGATCCGTCGCGCCGGTGTAGCGCAACTCGACCTGACCGAGGAACAGTTGGCACGCTTCCTCACCGAGACCGAACAACGGTGCCTCGCCGCTCAGGGCTCGATCGATCCGGAGGCTGCCCGGCTCTTGCTGAAATTCTTGGCCGACTACGGCACCAGCCACCCGAGCCGATTCCAGCTTCTTCGAACCGCCCTCACGCGGCTCGCGCACGCGATTCGGGAAGAGGACCTCCGACGTGCCGCCTCCGATGCCCGCGTGTGCCTGGACAGGGGTTTTCGAGAGTGGCTCGGGACCCCGTCCCAGGTCGCCGTGGACCCGGAAACCGGGCTCGAGCTCCGCTGGGACCAGGTGGTCGAGTATTCCGAGGAAGTCGACAGCGACGCCCACTTCCGACTGTCCGCCGCGATTCGAGACACCACCATGCTGCGCGAAGCGATCTTCCTGTTCTCCGGCGGGCGCGTGGTGCGACTCGAAGACCTCCTGCCGAGCGGCGTCTGGATCCGGCTGCTCGGTTCCGACCACGGCAAGTCGGTCTTTCGGATAGCCGTCAAGACCCGCAAAGAGGGGCAGTTCGACCTCGCCGTCAACCTCAATCGAACACTTTCACCGCAGCAGATACAGGAGGAGATCGACTGGCTGATCGTGTGCTCGGAACCCGGCGAGCGAGGCCCGCTGGTGGAGGAGTTCGGCGGGCACTGGCCCGAGTACCAGCTCTGGACCGAGGAGTTCATCCCGGGCGAAACCCTCGACCGCTCACTGAGCCGGCTCGAACGCCGGGCCTCCAGCGAGGAGTGGTACGTGGGCATCTGGCCGTCCGCGGCGTGGAGCGCACTGGCCGCCTACGTCGACTTCTGGAATCGCACCGGGCGCTCCCTGGTGGTGGCCGATCCAACTCCCAATAACGTGATCGTGCCGATGCACGACTACCAAGCCGGGGCGAGGCTGGTCGCGATCTCGTCCCGCAAGCCGTTCGAGTCCGTGGGGCGCATGCTGCACGACTTCCACGGGGTGTTCGTGCGCGCGGTCGAGGACGAACATCCCCGTCTTCGCGGCCAGGTGGGGTGGGACGTGCTGTTCTCGGCTCTCCTCGAGGTGGTCGGTGAAGCCGAAGGACTCGCCCTGTTGCGTGACGCCGCGGTCGAGGATTCCGAGCAGGGCTTGGCAGAGAAGCTGTCCGCAGCGCTCGCTCCCTTTATGGCCTCGGTGGAGCGGCGCGGCTTTCTCCCGCGACGGCTGTACTTCGCGGCCACACGGTACCGCCGATGGGCGCGGCTCAACCCCGACGCCACCCTGTCGGCCCGAGCCAGGACACTGCATCAGATGTACCTCACCTATCGGCTGGACGAGCTCCAGTCGACCTGCCCAGAGGTTCGGCCCCGGTTCTACCGCGAGACCGTGTTCCGCGACGCGCGCGCCGTACTCGAGGACGGTCTGGAGGAGATCATCGCTCGCATGAGAAGCGGTGCGCTCGCCGCCGAGGACGTCTCCGGAGCGATCGCCGACCTTCGAGCGCGCCTCTCATTGGGCCAGGACGAGGACTACTTCCTCGCCCGCCTCTCCTTCCCCCACCTGACTCCCGACGACGAGGTCGCCTACGTCGACACCGATATCGGTGGCATCCACAAGAGCGAGATGGTGGTTACCCTCGAGGACCGGGAGGGCCGTCCCTACCGTGTCCGCCACGCCGTCAGCCCGAAGGAGGTCGCGCGGCTTCACAGGCTCTTCGTCACGGCTCGGCTGCCGGTGCAGTTCAGACCAGAACATCGCTTCCTGGTCGCGGTCAACCTGCGCGGCCACCTCATCGGGGGGCTATTCTACGAGGTGCAGCCCGAGGCGCGCTCAGCACACATGGACAAGCTCGTCGTCGCGGAGCCCTTCCGAGGTCATGGCGTCGCCGGAGACCTGCTCGAGGAGCTGTGCAACCGGTTGCGGGCCGCGGGATACACCGCCCTCACCACCGGGTTCTTCCGTCCCCAGTTCTTCTACCGGTACGGATTCTCGGTGGAACGCAGGTACGCCGGTCTGGTGCGGTCGCTCGTCCAACCGGAGGAGGAATCATGATCGCTGCCCCAATCGCCGCGGCGACCCGCATCTCCGACCGGGTCGAGCGACGGTAGTGCACCGTGACCAAGCAATGGCGCGTCACGTCACGATGACTACCACACGAACCGGACGTGACTCGTGCTCGTCGAAGCGCTCTGATAGGGTTATCGTTACATGGGCAAGTGGTCAACTAGACTGTTGCTGGCCCACACGATAGAACTGGAACCCGACCGGGAAGGAACGCTGCCATGGACCTCAAAGGACTCAAGATCCTGGTCGCCGAAGACGAACCCGACGAGCAGGACTACATCGTGACGGTGCTCGCGGATGCCGGCGCCACTGTTCTTCGGGCCAACAACGGAACCGATGCGCTCGACCTCGCCGAGCGAGAACGACCCGACGCGGTCACCCTCGACATCTCCATGCCGGGTACTGACGCCATCCAGATCATGGATGCACTGCAGAACAACGGATTCCGGCGTGATATGAGAATCTGCGTCGTCAGTGGGCGGCCAGAGCTGCGACGAGTGGTCACCGACAAATTCGCGTCAAAGGTCCTCGGTTTTGTCGACAAGCCCTTTACGCGCGAGCAACTCCTCGCCAACTTGGAGGAGCTCCTGGGCGACTGACGTCCCGACGAACAACCTCCCAATACGCTCCTGCTGCCGGCGGCCGCCATTCCGGTCACTCGCCCCGCCGCGCAACCGCGTTGACACCATCACCTGTATGCGAACAACATCGAGTAGACGATCAACGCAATCAGGGTCAGACCGATGCCGAGGGCGACAAAACCAAAGATTTTGAAGACGCGTTCTGTCTTCGGCGGAAAACGATCGGCCAGCTTCTTCTCGATCTCCTCGACGCTGCCGAGCGCCATCAGGTCCTCGTACTCACCCGGTTTGTCGTGCCGCAGCTCCTCGAGCGGCACGCGGCCGGTGAAAATCACCGGGTCCATCGGGAACTTGTCCGGTCGAAAGTGGGTGTTGAAGAAGTGGATGGTGAAGATGAACGCCACCGCCAGCAGCGCCTCGTCCGAATGGATGATGGTGGCGACGTTGATCGACCACCCCGGCAGGATTCGGGTGAAGAACTCGGGGAACCACAGCATCAGACCGGTCGAACCGATCACGAACACGCCCCAGAAAACGGCCAGGTAGTCGAATTTCTCCCAGTAGGTGAAACGGCCATAGTGTGGTCGAGGACCGCGGCCGAAGAACCACTTGATCGACTGCCAGACCTCGCGGAGGTCCCTCGGTGTCAGCGACATCGAGTTCTTCGAGAACATGAAGGCGATCCAGCCATGACCTGATTCTCGCTTCGCCATCCAGGCCTGATACAGATGGAAGATGAACAGGCTTACCAGCGTCACGGCGCCGATACGGTGGAGCACGCCCATGGTGTCGAAACCGCCGAGGATCCTCGACAGCACCACCGCCCAAGCCATATACGAGAACTTGAGCGCCATGCCGGTCAACGCGAGCGTGAAGAAGCTGAGCAGCATGATGAGGTGCATGATGCGCTGGGTGCGGCCGAACCGGATGTAGAAACGCTCGCCTGGCGCGGTCTTGTGTTGCACCCACTGATCGCGGGTTCGCAGGAGCCGCCACAGCCACGCAAAGGTGTGCAGCAGGGCGAAGGTCAGGGTGCCCACCAGCAGGATCGTCATGAACCAGAACGAGTAGAAGAGGAACGGGTACTTTTCTCTGTCATGGTGGGTCGCGTGGGTCAGGTACCCGGCGAACTGCCGGTGCGCGCCGGGGTGGCATTTCGCGCACGTCTCGACCCGGTTCCAGTGGCTGAGCGCCGAGGCCGGATTGTCAGTGGGCAGGACATCGTGCGTTCCGTGGCAGTCGTAGCACTTGGCAGCACCCTGGGACCCGAGGCGCGATACTTTGCCGTGATACGTGTCGAAGAAGGTCTCCGCCTGGTCAACGTGGCATTTCCCGCACTGGTTCATCATGGTGAACCGGAACCCTTCGGCATCGGTGCGCGTGATGGTGTGCGAGCTGTGGCAGTCCTCGCAGGTCGGGAGAGCTTTGTCTGTGTCCGTGTTCTCCGGCCAGTGGACACTGGCCTTGAACGTCTCCTCGATCCCGTGATGACACCGGCCACAGGTGTCGGCGATGTTGTCTGGGTGGACCGAGGAGTCCTCGTGCTCGGCAGTGTGCGGATGGTGGGCGGTGTGACAGTTCGTGCACGTGGCCGACACCACGAGACCGCTGTCCACCAGCCCCTTGCCGTGGATTGACATCGCGTAGTTCTCGACGATGTCGGGGATCTCTGACACGAGCCGCCTCGCCGCCGCTTCTCCCTGCCGATGACACCTGGCGCACAGCTCGGGCACGTTGCGCGGGTAGGTCGGCGACGTCGGCATGCGATTGTCCTGTGTGGTGTGGTGGGCGTGACAGTCGAGGCACTTCGGCGCGTCCGGATCCCCCTGTGCTGCGAGCTGTCCGTGGACGCTCGAGGAGTGCAGCTGCACCTGCTCGGCGTGGCAAATGCCGCAGTCCACCGGACCAACCGACGTCTGGCACGGACGCTCCTCGACCATGGCCACGTCGACGTGGCACTGTGCGCACGCGGTCGAGCCGTGCTCCGAGAGACCGTATGCGTCGTAGTCGACGAATATGGAAACGGTTTCGCCGTTCCGCTCCATCGTCAACGAGGGATCGGAATGGCACTTCATACAGTCCTCGTTGGCTGCACCCCGCGCGCGCAATGCCCGCTGGCGGATCTTGTGCGGCGAGTGGCACTCGGAGCACGACGGAATCACGTGCGGCTGCTCTTCCCACAGCCGTCCCTCGATGAACTTGACGTGGACCTCCTCGATCCGGCTGTGGCATCTCATGCACGTGTCCGCCACGTTGTCCCGGTGGATGCTGGACCTCGGATCCGTGTGTTCGAGGATTTCGTGCGAGGTGTGGCACGACGTGCACACCGCCGTCACCGTGAGCCCCTGCCTGAACAGGCCGACACCGTGAATGCTCTGCGAGTAGTTCTCCAGGATGCGTTCCTGGGGTATGTCGTGCTGGATGGAAACCTCGCTGCCCTCGTGATGGCAGGTACCGCACAGCTGGGGAATGTTCATGGTCGTCGTCGGCGAGTCCGGGTCCGTGCGGCTCTTGATGTCGTGCGACCGGTGGCAGGTCACGCAACCCGGGGCCAGGGGGTCACCCGCTGTCGCCGCCCTACCGTGCAGGCTTCGAGCGTGTTCCTCGGCCTGGACGTCGTGGCACTCTCCGCAGGTCTTCAGCTGCAACGCCTCGGATCTCGGAGCAGGCACGGCGTGTCCGCTGTGGCAGTCCACGCAGCTGGCCCCTCCTCGCCCCATACGCGCATGTACGCCCGTCGCAACTTTGCGGGCTGCAGGCCCGTGACACCTGCCGCAAAGCTCGCTCGAGCGCTCGCGACTCGAGAGCGCGGTCGGGTCGGACGGCGAGAGAACATCGTGGACGCCATGGCACCGGATACAGCTCGCCGCTGGCGAGAGCGGGTCCTTGGGCAAGGTACCGTGCGACCCGGCCGCGAGCACCTCGGCGACGTCGTCGTGGCAGGACGAGCAGTCCACGGACTCCAGCTCCTCGTCGTGTGGCAGCTCGGCGCCTTCGAGGTCCATGTGGCAGTCGACACATGCAAAGTCGGCGTGAACCGATCTTCCGTACGCCTCGGGGTCGACGTACACCGAGACCGTCTTCCCCGCCCGCTCACCCTCGAGCTCGGGATCCTCGTGGCACATCAGACAGTCCTCGACGGACTGCGCGACGACCGGCGGTACAGTCAGCATCGACCCGAGAATGAGGCCTGCAACACAGACAACCGTGGAAATTCGGTGTCGCGGTTGAAACTCGATGAGCTTCATCTGCCACTCTCCTCGGCTCATCACTATATGGTTATGTGAAAAAGATTGCAAGCTCAGAATGCCGATCTATTTTGCGACTACAACTCAAAAAAAGACGCCCTGGTCGGTGCATTCATGACCCGGAAAACTGTATCTCACCATCACGAGCCCTGCAACGGCTTTCGACAGCCGCCAGGTGCTGCTAGAGTTCCGCGGAAGCGACGGCCACCGTGGCCGCCAACGGCCGCCTGCGGCCACTGCGCACAGGGAGGAACAATGACCGAGACCAAGGCGGCAACCGGATCCACCATCGGACGCCTGTTCAACCTCGCCAACAACCCGACGACAATCCTCGGCGTCAGCCTGACAACCGTGTCGGCGTTGCTGATTCTGACATTCATCGTCGTCGAAACGTTGGGCGAACTGCGCAACCCATACGTCGGCATGTTCGCGTATCTGGTGCTGCCTGGATTCTTTGTCGTCGGACTTCTTCTGATTCCGATCGGAATGTTCTTCCGGTGGCGACGACTGATCGAATTGGGAACGAGCGCGGAAGAGCTCTCGAAATACCCTCGACTCGATTTCAACGACCCCAAGCTCCGGCGAGTGGCAGCGGTGTTCCTCGTGTTGACAGGTATCAACGCGGTGATTCTTGGCTCGACGTCGTTCCTTGCGGTCGAGCAGACCGAAACCGTGGAGTTCTGCGGCGAGACCTGCCACTCGGTCATGCAGCCCGAGTACACCGCCTACCAGGACTCCCCCCACTCACGAGTCGCCTGCGTCGAGTGCCACATCGGGCCCGGCGCCTCGTGGTTCGTGCGCTCCAAGCTCGACGGCCTTCGTCAGGTTTGGCACACGGTGATGAACACGTACCACAGGCCCATCCAGACTCCTCTCAGGACCCTGCGCCCGGCACGCGAGACCTGCGAGGCGTGCCATTGGCCGAGCAAGCACCACGGCGACAAGCTGCGCGTGTTCGCGCGGTTCGGAACCGACGAGGCGAACTCGCCGTCCTACACCGCCATGCTATTGAAGACCGGCGGCGGCAGCCTCGACCTCGGTACCCACGGCGGCATCCACTGGTGGCACATCTACTCCGACAACAGGATCCGGTTCGTTGCCGGCGACGAGCGACGGGAGGAGATCGTCTGGGTGGAGCTGACGACACCCGAGGGCGAAGTCCGCGTGTACACGCGGGACGGCGAGGAAGTCCCGCCCGCAGAGGAGCTCGAGGCCAAGGCGCGCATCATGGACTGCATCGACTGTCACAACCGGCCGACACATCTGTTCCAAACACCCGCCAAGTCGATCGACAGCGTGCTCGAGAACAATCCCGCTTTCCAGGATCTTCCGTACTACAAGCGGCAGGCTGTCCAGGCGATCGAGGCTGAACACCCCTCACACGGCGAGGGAGTGACCGAGGCGCGGCAGTCGATCATCAACTTCTACCAGCGCGAGTACCCCGACGTCTGGTCGGCCCGCGCCAGAGTCATCCAGGAGGCGGCCGATGCCGCGGCCCTGATCTATGGACGCACCAACTTTCCGGGCATGAATACGGGATGGGAGACCCACCCCAACCACATTGGTCACGACGACTTCCCCGGCTGCTGGCGCTGCCACGACGACGAGCTTGCCACCGACGACGGTGAACATGTCATCCCGATGGAGTGCGACAACTGCCACGTGTTCCTGGTGGAGGACGCGGAGACGCCGCCCGACGTCGCGGAGTTAGTCAACGGACATTAGCCCGCCCGGCCCCGATTATCGTGAGCGGTCGCTCGTGGCGCGGTCAATCCGAGGGTCATGTGTCGAGCCCACCGATCGGCACCTCAGTGCCCGATCAGCCGACCGTGTTCGATCTTGATGCACCGGTTGGAGACCACCTCGAGACCCGCCTCTGCAGCCCGCCGTTCCGCGGCCGGGTGGCTGATCCCGAGCTGTAGCCACACCGCCCCCGCACCGCAGTCGATGGCTTCCTCTACAATCTCCGGCACGAACTCGGATCTCCGAAAAACATCCACGATGTCGATCTCGACCTCTGCCGGGATCGAGGCGAGGTCGGGGTAACAGCGCTGGCCAAGCACCTCCTCGACGACAGGATTGACGGGGATCATCCGGTACCCGGCCCGCTCCAGGTGGGCGGCCACCCGGTGGGAGTCGCGTTCGGGCTTGTCGGACACACCGATCACCGCGATGGTTCGCGACCGCTCGAGCAGATCTTTGATCTCGTCGTCACCGTTCATGGGCACCTCCCTGCCGAAAGCCCATCCCTGCCATCGGCGCCATCCCGCCAATCATGCCACGGCATGCACAAGCAGAATGCGGCGTGCTAATCTCGAACGACGGATCGGCGGTGCCGACCGTTGGAGAGATTCGCAGTGGAGTGGTTGGAGCAGAACCTCGACGCCTACCGCATCATCGCGGAGATCCTCAAGGATCTTCGCGAGGTGCTGCACACCGAGCTCGAGAGCCGAGACGGCAAGGAGTGGTTCAAGGCCGGTCTTCCGGACGGCCTCCTCGACCAACTCATCGAGATCAAGGAGAAGGAGAAGTCCATCGACTGGTACGAGAGCGAGTACCAGCAGATCATGAGTTACGCGGTCTTCCCGGACCTGCTGCAGATTCTCGAGCTCAACGCCGACCACTTCTCCCAGATCATGCAGCTGGCACCAACCACCGCCCTGCTGAACGCCAGGTTTCTCGAACTCGAGGTCATGCGCTCCAAGCTCGGTCGCGCTCGACCGATCAGCGACACCGAGCTCGCGTTCCTGGGAACGTTCCACCTTCGCTTCAGGAAGGCGATCGACGACTTCCGGACGTCGAGCCCGGCCGACCGAGCGGCAGCCGCCGAGGCGATGGCTGCTCCCGAGGTTTCGCCGCCCGAACCCGCCGCGCCTCATCCTGATCCCAAGCCCGAGCCTGAGCCCGAGCCCGACGCCGATGCCGACCTTCTCGTGGACGAGGCGCTCGACCCGGGCGACGTCGTCGAAGGGCCACCCGCCGAGAAAGCGAGGGTGGAGGCCACACCTCAAGGGCCCCCGCAGAGGCCCGTTCAGGCAGCGGTTGACGCACCCTCTGACGACGACGGGAGTGCCGAAGCCGAAGAAACGATCCCGGACGCCGGCGGGACCGAAGCCGTCGAGGAGGGTGCGACCCCCGAGGAGGGCGCCGGCCCGCCCCCGGCCGAGCAGGCCGACATGACGATCGCGGAGGCGCTCGAGAACGACGACCGCACGTTCATCCTGCGTGCGCTGTACCAGGAGATCACCAACACCGCCGAGGGCATCTGGAGCAAGGACGTGCTGCCGATCCGCAGGGTTTGGGACAAGGTCAGCACGAGCAACTGGTACGAGCAGAACTTCTCACCGCTCGGTCTCAAGCCGGTGTCGGATTTCTACGAGATCATGTCCAAGGTCGACTCGCAAATGCGGCAGGGCGCCTCGAAATCGGATCTCCAGGACTACCTCAAGCAATCCAACTTCGCGCGGGTGCTGCTCTCCCTGCGGGACATGTTTCAGGGCCATCAGATTTAACCGAGACCGCACCTCATCACATAACGGCAGGAGACTTCCCGTCCCCGTATCCGTCTCCGTATCCGACCGGGCGATGAGGCCCCCACGCCCCTCTCGGCCACGGAAACGCAGACGGAGACGGGCACGGACCAACACCTGACGACCTCTGGAGCCTCCGATTATGCCGGTGGGAACTGCTCGGTGTACGCCCTGTACCGTCGCAGGATTCTGCGGGTGTAACCCACCGCCCTGCGACAGCGGCACACACCGGCGGAGAATCCCCGGGCGACCTCGGGATCATCGAGGATCAACATCGCGGTTTCGACGTTCCCGGCCCAGCGATTCGGCTCCAGGCCCATCTGCCGTGCGAGACGTCGCGCATCGAAGACATGTCGTGCGCCGACGTTGTAGGACGCGATCGCCAGCGCCACACGATCGGGCAGGTCGAGGTCCGAGAACCTGTCCATCAACCACGCAAGATACCAGGCGGCCGCCTCGGCGGCTTCGGCCGGGTGGTGTGGATCTTCGACGCCCAGATCCGCCCACACGAACGGCATGAACTGGAAGAGCCCCGCGGAGCCTCCCGGCCCGACAGCGTCGGGATCGAACTTCGACTCCTCGTACATCAGTGATGCCAGAAGCCTCCAGTCGATGCCGTGCGTTCGCCCCACCCACTGGAGCAGCTCGTCGTAGGGGGTAAGCGCCCCGGGCGGCACCTCCGGCAGGTGGGGCGGTACGTACTCCTGCCACGACCCGAGATGGGCGCGCGCGAGCAGGGTGGAGAGCCCTGACACGCGCGCCTGGCGCAAGAAAATGTCGATTTCACGATGGAGCCGCGGTGAGTCTACATTCAAGATCCACACGAGCGGCACGCTCGGGAGTACGGTGGGTCCCTGCTGCAACTCGCGACGGTGTGCCAGCTCCAACCTCGCGGTGTCAACGTCCACGACCGCGACCTCGGCCTCGCCACGCACGACCTGGAGCAGGGCGCTGAGCCCGTCCTTGCCCTCACCGGGCGCGCTCGCGTCGATCGTCGGCGTCAGTGGTAACAGACGACACAGGGACGCCACGGGTCGCGAGGCCTTGACCGCCACACCGGCCAGGTCTTCCACCGCCGCGGGGGGATCCCGACGACGGGACACCACCGTCACCAGGTCCACAGCGCGGTACGACGAGGTGACGCGGAATCGGCCTTCGTCCTCCGGAGCCACCGGCTCGTGCAGCGCTGCCACATCTCCGTGGCCCTGCTCCAACCAGACCATCGGATCGACCCCAGGTGGAGGAATCGACAGCTCGATGCGCACCCCGATGTGACGGGCGAAGGCGAGTGCCAGGTCGTATTCGAACCCCTCGAGACCACCTCGTTCCACGCTGCAGGTCGTCGGCGAGTTCCGGGTAATCAGCCGCAACAATCCCTCACGTCGAACCTGATCCAGATCCCGACACGCCGCGGACTGCGCCGTGCGCGCGAGCACCTGCTCGGCGAACAGGAAGTCATCCACGGCACGGCGCAACCTCGGGTTGTTCTCACGCAGCGCCCACACCAGAGGATGGCGTTCGACGAGCGGCCCGACCACCCGTAGCTGGTTTCGACCCCGAGCACGCTCGAGTACGACGGAATCGACCACGGTCGTGTGAATCCGTCCGCGACGCGTGCGATCGAGCAGCTCCTCCAAGGTCACCTCCTCGGGCACGAATACAATCTGAAGCCCCTCTTCTCGCAACGCGTTGGCCACGCCGGGCAACAGCGCGGACCGCGGCAGGTGGACTTCGCGCCCGGACAGCTCTCCGAACTGGGCCGGCCAGGCAGCGGGGGTCGCCACCAGAAGATCCTCCACCCAGTCGACCGCCACGGAGGGAGCGGCGCCCGTGGCGAGGAGGGAGGCCGGCGAGAAACGTGCGGTCGCGATATCTCCACGCCCCTCGATCAACCACGGGATGATCTGATCGTGGCGCGGACACTCCACCAGACGCGCGCGGACATCCAGTCGCGCCGCGAGCTGCCGCAGCAGCGCCAATTCGTCCACCTGTCCGGAGCTACTCGGCGGCGCGCGGAGGTAACCGGGCCGAACGATCACCCGCAGTTCGCCGCTGGCACGGATCTGCTCGACATCGCCGGCGCGGCGCGGCTCTACCCGGCACGCGACCGCGGCGAGCATCCCCATCACGAGGCAACCGAGCAGGCTCCAGCTTCTGCCAGCCACGTCCAAGATGGTGCCCTTCCCTGCCGTTTGGTCGCAACACATGCGGGTTGAAATAGTGACGAGCGATGTCTTCCCGCGCATCATAACCCGGACCGACGAAGACGTTCCCGGCCACGTCTACCGCCTCCCGCCTCCCTCGGACGTGTCGGTCCTGGGACCTTTTCACGTTCCCGTGCCCGTGCCCGTTCCCGAAAGACCGACCCATTCGAGTCTTTGTTTCGTCCAACTGGAAGTCCTGCAGTTTTTCGATTTCTCGAGAAAGACCTTCCGGTTACGGGAACGATTAAGACCCACTGGTGGGGATTGCTGCGGCGAGCATGTCTCAGAAGCCGCCGGCGGCAGCCGGCGGTGGGGTAACATGCTGAAGAGTCCAGGCGACCACGGGAGGCGGACCTGAACGAGAGGAACGACCACACGAGTGAGCCCGACCTCCGGCCAGTCATCTTCCGTCTACGGGAGATCCAACGCAAGTGTCAGTCCCTGGGCACTCGCAACGAGGAGGTCGAGGCGAGCGCCCTCCGGCTCGACTCGATCATCGAGCTGTTGGAAGGGGTTTCCGACGGAGACGCCGACGGCCCCGATTATCTCGCCCTGGCCGGCCAGCTGTTTCCGGTCGCGCGGCTGTTCGAGTCCCTCGGGTTCATGTCGATCTCCAGGGAGCTCGGCTACGTGGAGCGGGTCCTCACGGAGTTCTCGCCCGCGGACCCGGAGCGACCCGCGGTGGCACCCACCGCTGCCCCGGTGACGGCCGAACGCGTGCCATACGATTCACCTGGAGATGCTCTCCTCGACCGGGAGCCAGACGCCGCTGACGAGGCCCTGCCTCACAGCGTGCGCGACCGGCTCAGGATCCCGAAACCGGTGGGCGTGATGCTCTTTGTACTGTTGCTGGTGATTCTCGGCAGCATCCTGATCATTCGCTGGCACGACGTACGTCAGCGCCGCACGGCTCTCGAATCGGCTCCGGTGGTCATCGAGCAGACACCGTCTCCATCTGTTCCGACCCCCTCGCCCACCCCCCGTGTCGTGGCGTCACCGACGCCCACCCGCGCCGAAGAGCTCGCGGATCTGATCGGACAGGCCAGGCTCGCGCTCCAGGAGGGCGATCTCGACCGGGCCATCAGCCTGGTTTCCTCTGCGGCACTGCTTGATATCGGAAGCTCGTCGGTGATCGACACTGCGCAGGGCATCGTCAGCGCGTTGATCGCCAGATCCGACGCCGTGGCTGCGGAGGGAGATTGGGAACAGGAACAGCAGTTGCTGGATCGAGCCAGGGAGCTGTCGGTCCGCTTCGGCTTTCCCGCCGCGCCGATCGACAGCGCGGCCCGCCGGCACGCATCGATCATCCGTTTCGAGACGATCCGTCCCGATGACATCTCCTCGATCCTGGCTGCCAAGGGGAGAAGGGCAAGGGTCTACCTCGAGGGCGGGAGCGTGGAGGAGGGCCGGATTCGCGGGGTGAGTGGCCCGAGCCTCGAGCTGGACCAGTCCACCAAGGTCGGGGGCGGCTTTCGCGGCGGCGAGGTGCGTTACGTCGAGCCGATCCACCTGGATCTGATCACCGAGATCAGGGTGTACGAGGATTGAGGGGGTGAGGGGGTGAGGGCCCCCACCCTCCCGGATGTCAGATACCAGATAACAGATGCCGGCCGCGGGATGCTGGATGCTTGATGCTGGACTTGTCCCGGCGTAGCCGGAGGCGAAGCCGGATCCCCCACCCGCCTGAACCCGAGCCCGAGCCCGTGACCGTTACCGTTACCGACGACAGGGACTATCCGCCGCCCGCCCAGGAGCAGAGAGCAAGGAACACGGAACAAGGAGCAGGGCCCCCACCCACCCGCTCTTCGTCTTCGTCTTCGTCCACCTCCGCCCAGGGCATGAGGGCGTGGGGGCGTGGGGCATGAAAACGACCGAGTGTCGCCCTCGTCATCCTCATCGTCATCGACCACCGCCCTACCCGTCGCTGGTCCCTGGTCGCTGGTCGCTTGACCTGGTGGCGTCCTGGTATAGGTTGACACCTGAGAGGAGGTTCGAGGGTGTCACAGCAAGTGATGAGGTACAGTGAGGCGTTCAAGCAGCAGGTGGTGGACGAGCTGGAGAGAGGGCGTTTTGGGAGTTCACACGAGGCAGCCC
>JBFELO010000089.1:0-19480 GCA_041552055.1 Candidatus Sulfomarinibacteraceae bacterium
GGCGGCTCCGCGATTCTGGCGGAAAAGCTGCGTGCCAAGATCGGGGAGTACGAGTTCAAGCCCGACCTTTTCGAGGGCCGGGTGCGCGCGACCTGCTCGTTCGGCGTGGCGGACTTGAGAGAGGAGATGATGACCCCGGAGGAGTTCTTCTCAGCCGCAGACCGTGCGCTCTACGATGCCAAGATCCTCGGGAGAAACCGGGTCAACCGAGACCTGCTTCCGGATCAAGTGGCCGACTGGTGAGAAGTTCGAGCTAGCCCTCGTCGTCCTCCACGCCGGACCGTTTCTCCTGGAACGACACGTCCTGGCGTGATTCTCCTCTCCCGGCCATCGTGATCTTGCCGTCGAAGTGGCCGCCTTCGGCGATCGCCACCGACTCGGCGATGAGATCCCCCTCGACGTGGCACGCCGTCCGAAGTTCCGCCTTTCCGTGGGCGCGAACGGCACCCCGCACGTCGCCCTCGATGATCACGTTTGCTGCCGAGACGTCGCCGACGATGTGCCCCGCTTGCCGGAGTCGCAAGAAACCCTCGATTTCGATGTTTCCCTCGAGCGTTCCGTGGAGATCCACGTTGCAGGCCCCGTGAACCTCGCCGGTGATGGTCACCTTTTCGCCTATGATCGTGTCGTACCCGTCCTCGACATCGCTGAAACGTCGTTTCCGCCGGCCCCCGTTGTTCTGATGGCTGTCCGTCATGTGTCCTCCGTTAGTCGGCTGAAGGCGATTTCTTACTCTCAACATGGTATCGAAACACCGAGCGGTGTGGGCGCGAGCGGCGAGCCGCGGCAATCCGGGCTCGAGAAGAGAATGCTCCGGCGGCGCACGCGACACGCTTCCTGTCCATCCCGTAAGAGTCCTGGCGAGCCTGGCGAGGTGCATTCGAGAACACGGTGCCCGAGCCCGAGGAACGCCCGTTGATACAATCGATAGGTCGGAGGCCGGCCGTCCCGCGGATTCGAACGTAGTGCCACGACGGGGCCGAACGTCCTCGCTGACTGGACGTCAAGATGAATCGTCGCGCTGTGGATATCATGCTGGCAGGGCTCGCACTCTGTGCGGTATCGGCATCCTTCGGCGTGGCTGAGGGTCGGGGTCCAAATGGTGGAGAGAAGGCCGCCGGCGATAGCGAAGCTTTCGTCGAGTTGCAGCAGGCGTTCGATGCGTTCGAAGTGGGGCATTTCGAGGAGGCCGCGTCGCATTACCAGCGGGCGGCCGAGATGGCGGTCGGTGACGAGTTTCAGTACCAGGCCTGGTTCGGGCTGGGTACGACATATGCGGCACAGGGCCGTCACGCCGACGCGGCGGCCTCGTTGGAGCGCGCGCGCGAGCTACGGCCGAACCATGGCGAGACGTTGTATCTGTTGGGAACGTCGTATGCCGCGGCTGGGGAAACCAACGCCGCGGTTGTGACCCTCGAGGAGGCAGTTCGAAGCTCGCCGGAGTTCGTACCCGCGCGCAGGGAGTTGAGCGTTCTCTACGCTCGCCTGGGGTGGCACGAGGAAGCTGCGGGTCAGTGCCGCAAGCTTCTCGAGATGAATGAATCCGATGTCGAGGCGCAACTGGGTCTCGCGGTCGCTCGTTTCCATCTGGAGCAGTATGACGAGGCGATTGAAGAGTTCGAACGAGCGATCGCGTTGGATCCGGAGAACCCCCGGTGCCGCTTCGGCCTCGGCCTCGCACACCTCATGGTGGGAGATCGCGACCAGGCGATCGTGGAGTACGGCGAGTTGAAGAAGATCGATGCGGATCTCGCCCGGGAGCTGTACCGGAGGATATTTCCGTAACCGCCGGGCCGCCCGTGGCACGCGAGTGACGGCGTGGAGGAGTAGGCGAAACGATGTCCGATCCGGATTCTGGAAAACGCCGAATGGAGCTCGAACGGGAGGTCGCGGAGCTCAGGCAGCGACTGTTCGAGCTGGAGTCGTCCCGTAGTGATCTCGCCCGGAGCGTCCTGCGCGACAGCGAGGAACGTTTCCGGGCGATCTTCGAGACCGTCCTCGACAGCATCTTCGTCAAGGACCTCCATCTGAGGTACACACACGTCAACTCCGCCGTCGCGAAGCTGTTCGGAAGGCCCGCGTCGGAGCTGATCGGGGTCACCGACGAGGAGTTGTTCGACGAGGAAATCGTTGCCCGCGTCCGTGAATTGGACCGTCAGGTGTTGCGGGGCGAAGTGGTGGAAGCCGTCAACACATCGGTGATTGGTGGAACGGAGCACATTTTCCACACCGTCAAAGTGCCGCTCCGGGACGTCGACGGAGAGGTCACCGGGCTGTGCGGAATCGCCCGCGACATCACCGAGCTCAAACGGGCCGAGTCGGTCGAGCGGATCCTGGGCAGCATCCTGCTCGCAGCGGCAACCTCTGCCGATCTGAAGACCCTGATCTCGAAAATCAGGGATCTTCTCGGGACTCTGATCGACACCACCAATTTCTACGTGGCCCTGTACGACGAGTCGACCGGACGGTACTCGTTTCCCTACTACGTCGACGCGTACGACACGCTGGAGGACTACGAACCGGAGCCATTGCCGCACAGTCTGACCGATTACGTGCGACGCACTGGCGCGCCCGCCCTGGTCGATGAGGCGAAGTTCGCCGAACTCGTTGAGCAGAAGGAGGTCGCCCTGGTGGGAACGGACTCCGTCCAGTGGCTGGGGGCGCCGCTCATCGCCGACCGCGGTGTCATCGGTGTGGTGGCGGTACAGAGCTACCACGACGCCGCCCTCTACGCCGCCAAGGACCTCGATCTGCTCCACTATGTCGCCGGCACCATCTCGATCGCGGTGGAGCGCAAGCGGGCCGAGGGTAGTCGTCGTGCTCTGGAGTCCAAGGTCTTGCAGAGCCAGAAGATGGAGAGCCTCGGCGTTCTTGCCGGCGGGATTGCCCATCAGTTCAACAACCTCCTACAGAACATACTCGGGGGTACGGGCATCGCCGCGCAACTCCTGCCGGAGAACAACCCGGTTCACACGCAGCTCCGAATGATCGAATCGGCCGCCAAAGACGCTGCCGAGCTGACGAAGCAGATGCTGGCGTACTCCGGGAAGAGCGGTTTCATGATAGAGGAGATCGAGGTGTCGGCACTCATCGAGGAGATGCGGGAGCTGATCGAGGCTGCAGTTTCGGACAGGGTCGAGCTGCGCATTCGTCTTCATCCGAGTCTCCCGTCGGTCAAGGCCGACCAGACCGAACTCCGCCAGGTGGTGATGAACCTGGTCAAGAACGCGGTCGAGTCGATGGGAGAGGGGGGAGGGGTTATCACGATCACCACCGGCACCGCTGTGTGCGATCCGGCCACGCTGGCCGAAACCTATCTCGGTGAGGACCTGCCCGAGGGGACCTACGTCGCGCTCGAGGTGTCCGATACCGGATGCGGCATGGACGCGAACACGCAGGCACGCATCTTCGACCCGTTCTTTTCCACCAAGTTTACCGGCCGCGGGCTCGGGCTGCCCGCCGTGCTCGGAATCGTACGTGGCATCCACGGCGCATTGCGGGTCGACAGCCAGCGGGATTCGGGGACGACGATTCGGGTTCTGATCCCTGGACTGACCGATGACGAGACCGTTCCGAACGGCGAACTGAAGCCGGCACCGACGGAGGAGATGCGGGCGGAGACCGTGCTCGTAGTCGACGACGACGAGGTGGTGCGATCGCTCACGCAACAGATGCTGGAGGAGGCTGGATTTGCCGTCGTGACGGCGGCTGATGGCCGACATGCAGTCGACCTGTTTCGGCAGTCCTCCGACATCGTCGATGTGGTGGTGCTCGACATGACCATGCCCCACATGGACGGTGAGACCACTTTCGGTCGTCTGCAGCAAATTCGCGATGATGTCCCTGTCATCATCTCGTCCGGGTACAGCACCCAGGAGGCGATGGACCGGTTCTCGGGTCCCCGGCCCGCTGGATTCTTACAGAAGCCGTACCGTCTCGACGACCTCGTGGCCGCCGTTCGGGCGGCTCGCTCGGGTTGAGACCGCGCCCTGCGGACCCCGCGACCTCACATCAGGGGGGGTTTCCGTGTCCGCAACCGTCTTCGTGCCTGGTTTTCCCCCGCGAAGCCACGCGAAATCTCGGAGACGGATACGGGGTCGGGGCTAAGAATCCTGGTGAAGAGCCTGGCCGAGGCGGTCGAGAGTCTTGTCGAGGCGCTGGACAATTGGTAACGGTGCACCCCGGCGCTTCGTCGGCATGCCGACGTGCGACCAAAGATCGCGCTGCTGGTCCTCCAGCACCTCGACGCGGAGACGGATTCCGTGACGCTCGAACAGCGGTTCGATGCGGTTTCGGTTCCGCCACAGCTGCTTGCGAGTGCTCTGATAGGCGTGCTCGCAGATCGCCTTGCGATTGGAGAACGAGAAGACGTTGGAGAAGAACATGTTGTAGTCATCTCGGCGTGGTTCGAATACCAGCACATCGCGGTCTGCGTATCGCTGCTCGTACGCGGACAGACCGACCCCCATCCGTGAGTGGATGACGGTTCGAAACGTCTGTGACATCACCGTGATCAGTCCGCGGTCGACCAGCTTCCCCCGGCGCATGACGCCCGCCTCCACCGACCGCACCGTGTCCACCGGCACGATCGGGTTCACGCACAGCACCATCTCGGCGCCCTCGTCGAGGGCCACCGATGCGTGAACCGTTTTGAGCAACACGCCGTCAACGTAATGGCGGCCCTCGATTTCCACGGGGGAGTACAGGCCGGGGAGGGCCGTGCTCGCCTTGACCGCCGTGGAGATCGGAATGTGGTCCAGCCCCGGTTCTCCGAATCGGACCGGCCGGCCGGAGTCGAGATCGGTGGCCACGAGCACAAGTTTGTTGGCGAGCTCCCGAAAATCGTCGGTTCGCCCGGGCCTCGTGAAGACACGCCGCAGGTACTTCCGGATGGGGTCGTTACGGAACACCCCGACGGGCAGCGCGTGCGACAGTCGCATCAGCGACTCCAACAACCCGACATCGCTCGGGTTTCGCGCATACTCCCAGAGGGCCTCAATCAGCAATCTGGGGATCTTCAGGCCACCACGGGCGAACTCGAATACGTCAGGCGAAACGAAGGTCTCGGGAACGAACGGATGCTCGCCCGGATCGTTTTTGATGATGGCCCGGCACAGCTGCTCGGTCGAAATGGCGTTCGCGAGACAGGCGGCGATGAAGGCTCCCGCACTCACGCCGACGTACACCGGAATGTCGTTGAAATCCACACCGTCGAGGCTCTCGTCGAGGGCCCGCAGCGCTCCGATCTCGTAGATGGAGCCGGCCGGTCCGCCGCCCGCGAGGGCCAGCCCGATCAGAGACGTAGAAGATTCGACCGAGATCATGCGGCCGATCGGAGGGAGGAGCGTCCTGACCGCGATCGATGTGGCGTCGGCCCCACCGCTACGATCGACCAGTTGCTTTCGGGGGTTGCGGGCTCGGGTGCGACTGACCTGCAGAGGTCCCGACGTCCGTGGGAGATTCGGGCCCCTGCCGATGTACGTCGATGGCGGCCAGGGAGCTCTCCAGCTCCTCCAGACGCTCGCGCAGCCGCGCCATCTCCTCGCGGGCGCGGCGCACCGGGCCGATACGGTCGATCGACGCCTGGACGAGTTTGTCCATGCGGGTTTGGAGCTGTTCGACGCCGGAAGAAACCGCCTGCTCGCCGGCACGGATCAGGTCGTGCAGCAGGTCGTTCGGGAGCAGGCTGGTGCCGCGGCGTCCCTCCTCCGAGATGATCTGGGTCAAAGTCTGGGAGGTCGCGTCGTCGCCCGTCTTGTTGTCGATGACGCGGATTTGCTGACCCTTCCGAATCCACCCTGCCAGCTCTTCGAGAGAGACGTAGCGACTCTCCTCGGTGTCGTAGAGCTTGCGGCTGCCGTACCGTTTGATGAGGCGAATCATGCGACGAACCTCCAGCATACGCCGTGTCGAACGGACAGATGCTACCGCGCTGCGGCATCCCAGTCAAGCAAGATGGCTGTGGCCCTTCCCAGATTGTGCGGGGGCAAGTCCCTGGAACAGTTGAGGTATAGACAGTGTATGGCTCAGCGGGACGGATCCCATCCGTGTCGACCAGGATTCACCGTCTGCCGCATCGCGGCATGCTGCCCGGACGACGAGATTCGAACGTCGGCAGTGGTATCGTTGCGCGCTGTGAAGAAGAACGGGTTCGGCGACCTCAGAGAGTACCTGGACGCGTTGCGTTCCGCCGGCGAACTCCGTGTGGTGGCCGCCCCGGTCGATCCCTACCTGGAGGTCGCCGAGATCCATCGGCGGGTGATCGCGGCGAGCGGCCCCGCGCTGCTGTTCGAGCGTGTGGTCGGATCCGACTTCCCCCTCGTGACCAACCTGTTCGGGACGAGGGGGCGCGCGGAATTGGCGTTCGGATCTCGGCCGAGGCGCACCGTCGAACGCTTGGTGGAGTTGCTCGCGACCGGGTTGCCGACCGGACCGGGCGACATCTGGAGGGCTCGGGACGTCGCCGCGATGGTGTTTCGTGTTGGATCCCGCACCGTTCGATCGGGCCCGGTGGCCGAGGTGGTGAAGACCGACGTCGACCTCCGCAGGTTTCCGGCGGTGACCTCGTGGCCGGCCGACGGCGGTCCGTTCGTGACGCTGCCGGTGGTGTACACCGAGCACCCCGACGGCGGCGGCCACAATCTCGGGGTCTACCGACTCCAGGTGCACGGACCGAGAACGACCGGTATGCACTGGCAGATCGGCAAGGGTGGAGGGTTCCACTTCGGCGTCGCCGAGGCTCGAGGCGACGACCTCCCCGTGACGGTGTTTCTGGGCGGGCCGCCGGCGTTGATCATGGCCGCGGTCGCGCCCTTGCCGGAGAACGTGCCCGAATTACTGCTCGCCTCGCTCATCGAGGGCCGTCGGATCAGGCTCTGTCCCGGTCCCGGCGACCACGGCCTGGTGGCGGACGCGGAATTCGCGCTGGCCGGTCGGGTCGTCGCGGGTGAGCGAATGCCGGAAGGACCGTTTGGCGACCACTACGGTTACTACTCGCTGCGGCACGACTACCCGGTGTTCCGCATCGAGCACGTGGCTCATCGGAAGGATGCGATCTTTCCGGCCACGGTTGTCGGCAAGCCTCGCCAGGAGGACGTCTTCATCGGCGACATGCTGCAGGACCTCCTGTCGCCCCTGTTCCCTGTCGTGATGCCGACCGTCGAGTCGATCTGGTCGTACGGAGAGACCGGATATCACGCGGTGGCCGCAGCGGTGGTTCGCGAGCGGTACCGACGCGAGGCGATGGTGTCCGCGTTTCGAGTGCTCGGTGAAGGCCAGCTGAGTCTGACCAAGTTCCTTCTGGCCACCGATCGTCGGGTGGAGCTGCGGGACTTCAAGGCCACCCTGGAGCATGTCCTCGAGCGCACCAACCCCGAGACCGATTTGTACGTAGTGTCGAACCTCGCGATGGACACGCTCGACTACACCGGGCCGAGCGTGAACCTCGGGTCGAAAGGTGTCCTGCTGGGACTTGGAGATCCGGTCCGATCGCTGCCTCGTCGGTTCGAGGCGGCGACCCTTCCCTCCGGAGTCACGGACGTCTTCGTGTTCTGCGGCGGATGTCTGGTCGCCGGCGGTCCTGGATACGAGGAGGAGCCGGAGGCCTGGGTGCGAATCCTGCGACACCATGCCTTTCGCGACTGGCCCCTCGTGGTGCTGACCGATCAGCCTCGGCGTGCGGTCGCGAGCGCGATGAACTTCCTCTGGACCACGTTCACGCGCTTCGAGCCTGCCGCAGATATCCACGCGGCCGCGACGCGCGTGGTCCGGCACCATTTGTGCTACAGCTTCCCGATCGTGATCGACGCCCGCATGAAGCCACCGTACCCGGAGGAGCTGTTCTGTGCCCCGGATACGGCGGCAACGGTCGAACGGCGTTGGAACGAGTACTTTCCAGACGGTGGCATGGAGATGGGCGACTCGGACAGGGCGCACCTGGATTGATACTCGTGTGTCTCAGCGGGCGTGCCGGGCATGACGTTTCGAGACCCTTCATCGTCGAGGGTTTTGCGTGGCGTTAGAGTCTCGAAACGTCATGCCGGACTCCCGCGGGGAGCGCGCTGGGGAGGGGGCGCGTTGAAGAGGAGAGAACGTCGCGAGACGAGGCCGGAGGGACGATGACGACGACGACAAAGACGAAGACGAAGGCGAAGACGAAGACGAAGAGGGGGACCGCTCGGGGTCGAGTGAACGGGCTGGACGCGTCGCGTTACCTCAGCGCGTGGAGGAATCGGTCCCACCTCGGCAGGTAGTGGTGCTCGGGATCCACGGAGGCCGCCACCGCCGTAGCCTGACCGATGATGCGCGTCCGTTGGACCGGACCGAAATGCCTGGAATCCAGGCTTTGATCACGGTTGTCGCCCATGACGAAGTAGTGCTCTTTCGGCACGGTGGTCGAATCGACGTTACGCCGGGAGATCGCCCGCCCAGACAGCATCACGGCGTGTGACGCGTCGCCGAGCCGCTCGGCCGCCAGGATCGGCAACTCCTCGCCGAATGCCAGCTTGGTGATCATCCCCTCTGGCAACGGGGAGTACTCGGCCGGGATCCCGTTGACGACTAGGATTCCGCCGGCGAGGGCCACGGTGTCCCCGGGGAGCCCGATCACCCTCTTCACCAGGCGGGCGCCGTCGGCGGGGGATTGGAGAACGACGATGTCTCCCCGTTTCGGATCCTCCCGCCAGGCCACACGCAAGCGGGTGTACGGCACCTTGAGGTCGTAGGCCAGCTTGTTGACCACGATGCGATCGCCCTCGAGGATGGTCGGCCTCATCGACCCGGTGGGGACGTCGTTCCAGTCGGCGACCGCGGAACGCAGAGCGGTGATCACCACGACGATGACAAGAACGGATCGAAACCACTCATGCCATGCGCGTTTGAGCCACGTCCCGACCTTGGTGCTCACACCGACCCTCCGTTCACGCCGAAGTACGGTGTCGTCGGGGATCGGTTGCAGTGGGTTGAGCAGTGCCACCGATCGGCGAGGCTCGCGTCAGTCGCTCTTCTTGGTCGTCGACGGTGCCGGATAGGTCATCGGAAAGCTCGTCACGGTGCCGTCGCCGGATCTGATACGACCGCGTCCCGCCTTCTCCACCTCGTCGATGCGAATCACCGAGTGGAGCGGGATGTAGGTTCTCCTGACGCCCTCGAACTCGGTCTTCAACCGCTCCTCGGAAGAGTCGATCACGATCTTCGATCGCTCTCCGAACACGAGCTCCTCGACCTCCACGAATCCGAACAATCCGCCCTGGCCGACGTGTCGGGCGTAGATCTCGTACACCTCGCCCTGACTCATGAAGTTGATGCGGTAGATCGTTTCCGAGGCCATCGTTCACCGACCGGACGACGAGCGTAGCACAGGCGTGATTCGCCAGAGGCGCGATGCCGATCCTCCTGCCCGCGATCGGGCAGCATCGCCACGGCGCTCGCTCGGAGATTGTCCGCTTGGTCGTCGACCCTCGCTATCGGGACTGGGCGAATCCGACCTTCCGTAACAACCGCTCCGTCACGGGTACGGCGATCCCTTGTTGTTCTGCCAGCCTGGCGACCGCTCCATTGCGGAACTCGAGCGCCTTGGCAGCCGTGGCGCGCACCCGTCCGAGTGGCTGTGCCGCGATGCAGAACTCCCGCCACCATTCCGGGTCGGCGGTCGTGCCGAGCACGCGGGCGCACGTGGACACGGACTCCTCGAACAACGCGCGGGCTTCATCGTCGTGGTCCGTCAGGTAGCGCTCCAGGGTGACGCCGTGGACCGCGAGCGGGAGCCCCACCACGCAGTTGAACCCCATCTTGTCGGCCTCGAGAGCGGCAAACAGGGTCTCGTCGACGGTCCCGGCCGGAATACCGCCTGCCGCGAGGCGGTCCGCCAGCACGGCGGCGCATGGACCGTGGAACGGACTCTCCCGAAGGACCTTGAAGAAATCGCCCTTGCTGGTGAACCAGATGAGGCCCCGGGTGACGTCCGTCCGGTGAGACACCAACGGCCGTATCCATCCGTTCTGGATGCAGACGATCGATCGATCCGGTACGCCGGCCAGTCGATCGAGTACGGTCGCCAGGTCTTCCTCCCGGACGCACAACAGCCGGATCCCGGTCGGATCCTCCGCAGCGCCCTCCCACCCCTCGTGGCGCGACACGTCGATCACCTCCGACCCGGCGGCTCGGAGGGCCTGACCGAGGCGACGGCCGACCTCGCCGGCTCCGACAATGTAGACGCGGCCGGTCTGTTCGGTCATCGATGGTCCTTCCTTGTGGTTGCCGGTCAATCGAACCGGCTGAGGGTGAGCCGGAGGGATCGGTGGCGCCGCGGCGTCGCGCGCCACTGGATCAGGATGGGCGTCTGGTAGCGGCCGCGAACCACCCTCGAACCGTGACCACCACCGTTGCCGACCGCCAGGCTGAGTGATTGTTTGAAACGGAGTCTCCTCGCAGCCGGGATCGCCATCAAACGAGCGACAGCACCCTCGAGGAGGTCGCCGCTCGATCCGAGCAGGTCGAGCAGCCGGTTGACCACCTGTACCACGTCGTATCGGGCGTATCCCAGGCTCTTGGCGGGCACGGCTCGCGGATCGCGCAGCATGCGACGACCCTGCCGCGCCACGAACCGCACGGGATCGCGCAGCACTTCGGCCAGGTCGTGCCGCATGAGCAGCGTCTCGTACTCGTTTACCGTGACTGCGGCGCCGTCCTCGTCTTTCGGGACCGTGATGTCGAGGCGGCCGCAGGTCATGGGGTGTTCGGCCAACAGCTTGTCGATACGTTGTCGAAGTCCCAGCCGAGAGTCGTACAGGTTGACCGAGTCGATTGCTCGCCGAGACACCGGGACCTCGACGTCGAGCTCCACCACCTTGCGCTCGGAGGTGAACGCAACCACCGAACTGGTGCGTGTCCGGGCGACACCGTTGTACATTCCGTCCAGGTCCAGCAGGTAGACAGGCACATCTGATCGGTGACGGTAGGTGACGCAGTTCTGCAGGCCGGAGCCGATGAACGTGAGGTGCGCGTCCCCGTTGGGAGGCTCGCGGAGTCGCTGCTCGTGCGTGAGCTCCGACCGCATCCGCATGTCGTCGTGTCGATAGCCGGCATCACGCGGGAAGCGGCGCTGGAATCTCTCGAAGAACGGGTCGAGCCCCTCTCGCCGGTGAAGCAACCAGGTTGCCAGTCGCTGGTCGAGGTAGCCCGCCGTGGTGTGGTGCGAACAGTAGAGCACGTTGGGATAGTGGTCGAGGATGTCCCCGTGGGAGGCCCGGATCAGTCGCACGATGTCGATCGCGTCGTATCGCGATCGTGGCTGGGTCTCGACGGCGAGCTGTGCTGGCGGTTGCGGCATGAGTCACCACGATGTCGGGTCCGAGCGATCAGATTTTCGGGTCGATTCCTCGCGTCGTCTCACGTGCGTCGGCCTCATCCAACCGGTGTCGCTTCAGCATCGGTTTCGATCGAGGCGACGGTGTCGCCGCTCTTTGGCAATCCTGTGGCACGACGACGAGCGCATCATTCCGCGAAGCGCTGAACGGTCTCCGCCAATGCGCGCCGGCACACCTTGCAGAATCCCTGCGCCCCGCGACTGAACATCAAACAGTCGGCCATGGGACGGTACAGCCCGGTCGCGGCATACCCGGCGCCCTCGAACGCCCCGACCTGGTCCGAAAACTTCTCCTCGCGGAGCAGGTTGCCGACCTGCTCCATCACCTCGACCGTCAGCCTCTCTTTGGATTCGGACAGGGTCCGGACCTCTTCCTCGGAGGCGCCGGCGCGCGAGGCCTCGGCGATCCTGGCATCGAACTGCCGTCTCCGTTGTTGGTACGGGAACTCGATCGCCTCGAACTGCTCCTTGCTCCAGGGCGTTGGCAGTGGCGTCCCGTCGGCCACCAGGTCCTTCCACTTCAGATTATCCGGGTCGAGCAGCGCGGTGATGTTCGGCTGAGCCGGCTCGGTGCCGCGGGGGTAGAAGTCCGTGTAGGCGACGGACGACGTGTAGTACTCATCGGCGAGCCCGGCAAAGGAGTGTCCGAATTCGTGCACGAGTAGATAGTCGCTCCAGCGGTTGTGAGCGGTGAAGACGCAGTACGTGCCGTACAGACCACCGCCTCCGTAGCGACTGTGGTTGACCATGATGACCAGGGTGTCGTACGGCACGTTGGCGGCGATATCGCGCAGTGCGCGGTTGTTCTCGGTGAGCAGGTACCTGGGGGATCCCAGCGAGCCGAAGCTCGCACCGAGGGCGGTGTCCCGCCACACACCCCGCCCCGGTTCGTCACACCCGGAGTCCGCCGACGCCTTGATCACGCCACGAATCGAGATCCGTGAGCGGAGTGTGTCGTAAGGCTGGTAACGGAACAGCACGTTCGTGAAGTGTTCGAGATCCTGGCGAAAGGTCGCCACCTCGTCCTCGACGTAGCCTTCGCCGACGACGGCGATATCGAGCGTGACCTGCGGTGCACCGCCGATCGCCGAATCGATCACCGTGACACCGCGCGCCGGGGGCTCGGCCGAGATCGCACCGGAGTCCGGATCGACAGCGGCCGTCAGCAGGTCCTCGCTCTCGGTCCCGGGATGACGCACGGAGATCTCGAGGACCGCCGGCCGAAGCGGCATTGGGACGAGGACCGATTCGTGGTAGGTCCTAGAAACCCCTTCGGAGGCTGGAGCGGTCGTCCGGTACTCGCCGAAATAGCTGTCGAAGGTCCGGGAGTAGAGCAGGCTGCCGTCTCCGGTGTCGTACACAGCGACCACGTAGGAGCCCAAACCCTCGCGGTCCACGAGATGACGTCGACTGCCCGCCCAGCGACCCTGGCGGTACAGTCGGTCGAGGGACACCTGCTCCTGCTTGGCGTCGCCCGTGTGAAAAAAGTCCACCCTCAGTGTGGCGTCGAGAAAATGCCGCTCGAATGGGCTCGGCTCGGTTCCATCGAGGGTCCACGACGAAGTGATGAGAACGACCCCCAGTACAACGATCCGCAGCGTCGTTTCCGACATGAAACCTCCCTTGACTCCGATAGATATCGGGCGGAACGTTTGGTCCAGGACAATATGTTCGCATATCTGCAGGGGACGGTGGACCGGGAACAGGGGACAGGGAACCGTGGGCCGCGGCACTTTGCATCCGCGATCGGACATCTCCTCACACCGCGGGCGCAAACGGGCAGGCGGTGTAACCTTAAGGTGAGAGGGACGTAAGAAAAGGCGTGGGAAGCGCGCGGATCAATGGAGTCGTGTTGGCCGTGATCTTCGCGGTCGGGGGCTGTGTCCACGCCGGCACTTCGGACATGGTCTTTGAGCGCGAGGCGTGGTCACGGGAGGTCGAAAAAAACGGCCTCGATCCGGCGGTCGTGCAATACCCGTTCGAGAGCTCCCCGGAGATCGAGGCGTGGGTTGCCAAGGTCCTCAAGAGACACGGCCACGACAGCGAGGGTTCAAGACTCGATGTGATCCAGAGCGCGATGTTCGAGAATGAATTCAACTTCACCTACGAGGACGGCACCACGTTGCCCGCGGCCGAGGCCTTCGAGCGCCGGCGGGGCAACTGCATGTCGTTCACCGCGCTGTTCGTGACCATGGCGCGCGCCGCCGGCATCGAGGCGTTTCTGCTGGCCGTGCGGCGAACCCCGGGGATCGACAAGGAGGGCGATCTCGTGGTGCTGAATCACCACGTGGTCGCGGGCTACCGTGGGCCGCGAAAGGTGACCATCTACGACTTCAACGTCACGTCGTCCGAGACGTTCATGCAGCGGTTCGTCGTCGACGACGTGATGGCGACGGCGATGTACCACAACAACCTGGCGGGAGAGGCGATCCGAACAGACGATTTCGAATCGGCGGTGTGGCACCTCGACATCACCACCCGGCTGGTGCCGGACTGGACCCATGGCTGGGTCAACTACGGGGTCGCGCGGTTCCGGAACGGTGACATCGACGACGCCCTTGCGTGCTACGAGAAGGCGCTGCAGCTCAGGCCCAACAACTCTTCCGCGCTCACCAACATGGCGTTCGTCTACCGGGAGTTGGGTCGACACCAGGAATCGGAGATGGCGCTCCGTGCGGCCGCCCACACCTCGGTCAATCCTTACACGCTGATCGCGATTGCCGACTCGGAAATGATTCGGGGCAACTATGAAGACGCCGCGTCCTACCTGCGGCGAGCCCGCTGGAGCTACCGGTCGGAACCGGAGGTGTGGGACGCGATGTCACGGCTCGCTCGTCTGCGTGGCGACGTCCGGAAAGCGGAGCGGCACGCCTCCCATGCAGACAAACTGCGCCGAGAGGCGGAGTCGGCGGAGGAAGAATAGCCGCGCCTCTTGCTGCGGTCGGCGTTGCAATCGAACCCCGGAACGTTTATCTCTGAAGGTATGAAGTGCCTACCCCTGATGTTGGTGGTCGCCGCAGCTAGCGTCGCCGGAGCCTCCAGCCGTCCACCCGCGGTTGCGGGGGCGTTCTATCCGAGCGATCCACAGGTGCTGCGACGGGAGGTGCGCGAACTGTTGGCGGACGCACCTGGATCCGCCACGCCCGCGCGTGCCCTGGTGGTGCCGCACGCCGGGTACGCCTATTCGGGGGATGTGGCGGCCAGAGCGTTTTCGTGCCTGGATGGGTCTGACGTAGGGCGCGTGATCCTGCTCGGACCCTCCCACCACGTCGGGTTCAGCGGTGGGGCGCTCCCTGCGCCCGGCGTCACAGGGTTCACCACGCCTCTCGGAGAGGTCGCGCTCGACGTGGATGCGATCACGGAGCTTCGTCGGAACGCCGACTTTCGCGGGCCGCCCGAGGCCCACGGGCCGGAGCATAGCCTGGAGGTCGAGCTGCCCTTCGTGCAGTTGCTGGCGCCCGAGGTCCAGCTGGTGCCGATCCTCGTGGGATTCGAGACCGACAGGGACGTGGCGCGACGCATGGCCGAGGCGGTGAGTCGACTGTTGGATTCCCGGACGGTGGTCGTGGTGTCGTCGGATTTCACCCACCACGGTGAGAGCTATCGGTACCGACCGTTCCCGATAGACGCACGGCTCGGCACCACCCTGCTCGCGATCGGGCGCGAGACGGCGGGGCGCCTCGCGGCGATCGACCCGTCCGGTTTCTGGCATCAGGTCGAGGTCAGCGGGGACACCGTGTGCGGGCGGCGCCCGCTTGCGGTGCTCGGCGAACTGCTGGCACACGGCTTCGTGGGCTCCGGGCACGTTCTCGACGTGACGACGTCCGGCCATGTGATGGGTAGATTCGACATGTCGGTGACCTACGCCGCCGTCATGTTCAAGGGTTCGTGGAGATCGTGGGGTGAGCCCGCACCGTCGCCGTCGGTCGGGCAACTGACCGTACCGCAGGGCCAGGCCCTCCTGCAGCTGGCTCGCGCGACCCTGGGGAGCCATTTGATCCACGATGCGCGGCTGGCGGGTTGGTTCGCAGAGTCGACGCTCGGTGCGACTGCCGACGCACCTGCCGGTGCCTTCGTGACCGTCCACAACCTGGGCGAGCGTGCCCGGCAGGAGGGTCGCCTGAGGGCCTGCATGGGCGTGATCGAGGCGCGCCAGCCGATGGTCGACGCGGTAGTCCAGGCCGCCGTGTCGGCGGCCCACGACCCGAGGTTCCCGCCACTCGCAGCGGCCGAGCTCGATGAGGTAGAGCTGGAAGTGTCGATCCTGTCCCCGACGCACGAGGTTGCCGGGCCGGACTCGATCGAGGTCGGCACACACGGTGTCGTGCTCTCCAAGGGACGACGCCGAGCAGTCTTCCTTCCCCAGGTTGCGGTCGAGCAGGGCTGGGATCGCGACACGATGCTCGATCACCTCGCGCGCAAGGCCGGCATGAGCACGGACGGTTGGCGCGAGGGGGCCATCTTTGAGGTGTTCACCGCCCAGGTGTTCACGGAGGGCTCGTGAGCCGCCGTTGGTCGAGGAGGGACTTGATCACGCTGGCCGGCGGGGGCGTGGCCGCTGGGCTGGCGCGATGCGCGTTTTCGGGAATCCCGCGACCGGGCGTGGTCGCGACGGCGACCCTGCAACCGGGGGACGTGTCGCCCGCACGGTGTCGTCAGGCAGTGGCGAACGCGCTGGCCGCCGCGACCGGCGGCGAATCGGCGCAGCGAGCGGCGGCTTCTCTGTTTCGACCCTCCGACGTGATCGGACTGAAGCTGAACTGCCTCGCCGGCCGGGGGCTTTCACCCCGGGTCGAGCTCGTCGAGGCCCTGGTCGATCTGCTTGCCGCCGCCGGGGTCGCGCGCGATCGCATCATCGTGTTCGAGCGATCCAGCCGCGAGCTTGAACGTGCCGGGTTCTCGGTGCGCCGCTCGGGGGGGCCCTACCTCTGTTATGGAACCGACAACGACTACGACCGTCTCCCCACCAGCTCCGGAGCGATCGGGTCGTGCTACGCCAGATTGGTGTCGACCAGGTGTACCGCACTGATCTCGTTCGGGGTCGTGAAGGACCACGATCTCGCCGGCGTGTCGGCGAGTCTCAAGAACTGGTACGGCGTGATCCACAACCCCAACAAGTACCACGACTCGGGTTGTGACCCCTACGTCGCCGACGTTGTCCGGCACCCTATACTGCGCGACAAGCTGCGGCTCACGGTGCTCGACGGGCTCGAGGCTCAGTTCCGCGGTGGGCCGGCTCACAACCCGGGTGCGGTGTTTCCCCTCGGCAAGGTGGCGGTTAGCACCGATCCGGTTGCCGCAGATCTGTGGGCGTGGCGGGTGATCGACGCTGAACGTCGACGACGTGGCCTGCCGACCCTGGAGCAGGAGGAGCGGGCGCCGCGCTTCGTGGCGACCGCGGCGCGCCACGGCCTCGGCGTGGGTGATCCTGGAGACCTCCGGCAGGTGGACGCATGACGATCGATCGACGTCGACTCGCGTTGCTCGCCGCAGGGTGCACTGCAGGAGCGCTCGCACCGAGATGGCTTGGTGCCGGTCGCAACCCTCAGATCGGCGAGGTGGTGGAGGGAGAAGAACTGCCGGCGCTCGAAGCCTCGTGGTACCGCAAGCTGGCCGACCGCAAGGTGGAGTGTCAGCTGTGTCCGCAGGCGTGCACCGTGGCGGACGCCGAGCGGGGAACCTGCGGTGTCCGGGAGAACCGTGCCGGCACCTACGTCACCCTGGTGCACGGGCTGGCGTGCAGTCTCCACGTGGATCCGATCGAAAAGAAGCCCCTGTTTCACGTGCTTCCGGGGGAGCAGGCGTTCTCGTACGCCACTGCCGGCTGCAACGTCGAGTGCAAGTTCTGCCAGAACTGGGAGATCTCCCAGTTCCGGCCGGAGCAGGTTCGTGCCTACTACCTGCCGCCCGACGCGCTGGCGGCCGCCGCCCGACGGTCCGGCGCCAAGCTGACGGCTGCGACGTACTCCGAGCCGGTGGTCTTCTGGGAGTACGTGCGGGACGCGGCGCGCGCCGCCCGCAAGGTGGGTCTGCGCCCAACGGTCGTGTCGAACGGGTACATCCAGGAGCAGCCACTGCGCGACGTGCTGCCGTTGCTCGACGCCGTCAAGGTTGATCTCAAGAGCTTTCGCGACCGGTTCTACATTGAGCAGATTCGGGGCAAGCTGGAGCCGGTGCTCAAGGCGCTCGAAATCGTCCGTGGCTCGGGCGTCTGGCTGGAGATCGTGGTGTTGCTCATCCCGACCCTCAACGACTCCGAGTCCGAGGTCCGTGATCTCGCACGCTGGGTCAAGGAGAACCTCGGAACCGAGGTCCCTCTGCACTTCACCCGGTTCCACCCGACCTACCGGCTCACCAACCTGCCGCCGACCCCGGTGGCCACGCTGGAGCGGGCGTGGGCGGTCGCGCGGGAGGTGGGCCTGCACTATGTGTACCTCGGCAACGTGCCCGGCCACCCGGCCGAGAACACGGTGTGCCCGGGATGCGGCGAGGTCCTGATCCGCAGGATCGGCTTCCGGATCCGCGAGAACAACCTCAGTGAGGGTCGCTGCCATCGGTGCCGACGCGTCATTCCAGGCGTCTGGGCGTGACGGGACGACGGATCTCGGATGGCGCGGGCGAGCGGCTGGGCTACCCGGTCGCGGGTCTGCTCTCGCTGGGTGTCACCTACGTCGTGTGGGGGAGTACCTACCTGGCGATTCGGGTGGCGGTGCGGGAGGGAGCGGGTTGGGGGCCGTTCTGGATGGGTGCCGCGCGGGTCGTCGTGGCGGCCGTTTTCCTGTTTGCCATCAATGCGGCTCGTGGCGCACGTCTACGACCGACCCGCGCCGAGCTGACCATCCTGGTGGCCACCGGTCTCCTGCTCTGGGTGGGTGGTAACGGCGCCGTCAATTGGGCGGAGCAGCGGATCGACTCCGGGCTGGCCGCTCTGATCGTGGGTACCATGCCGATCTGGGTGGCAGCGATGGAGGCGCTGATCGACCGGCGAGTGCCATCTCTGCTGTTGTCGGGCTCACTCGTCGTCGGCTTCGCGGGGCTGGCGGTGCTTACCTATCCGATGCTGCGCGAGGAGGGCGTCCGTGGCGACCTCGTGGGTGTGCTCGTCGTCGTGATCGCCGCCATCAGTTGGGGTTACGGGTCGATTCTGCTCAACCGGCGGAGGCTGTCGTTGGATCCGATCGTGATCTCGGGTTGGCAGCATGGCGTCGGGGGAGTCGGATTCGCCGTGCTCGCACTCATGGTGGGGGAGGCAGCCCCCACTCCGACGCCCGAGGCGTGGGCCGCGTGGGCCTACCTCGTCGTGTTCGGGTCGCTGCTGGCGTTCACGTGCTTCGTGTATGCCGTCAAGGTACTGCCGACGGCAGTGGTGATGACCTACGCCTACGTCAACCCCGCGATCGCCGTGCTCCTGGGCTGGGTGATCCTATCCGAGCCCATTACGGCTTATACGCTGGGCGGCATGGTGCTGATCATCGCGGGGGTGGTTGGGGTGTTCAGGGACAAGTCGCGGCAGCATCCCCAGCTTGTTGCTCGGGCGTCCTGAACGGATTGTCGTACCGAGGAGGGGTGGCGCTATGGAGTACTCGATCCGGCCGGTGACCGAAGACGACTGGCAGGCGGTCAGCGACGTGTTCAACGAGGTCGTCGACCACAGTATGGCGGCGTACCCGGAGGAGCACGTCGGGGTGGAGTTCTTCGCGATCAGGCATCGGGCGGCACCCGACTATCCGTTCCGAGTGGTCAAGGCTGCGGACCGAGTGGTCGGCTTCGCCTACCTGAGCCCCTTTCACCCGGTGGCCACCATGCGTCGGTCGGCGCAGCTGACCTACTTCATCCGGGAGAAACACACCGGAATGGGTCTCGGCTCGCGTCTGCTCGACCTGCTGCTGAGCCTGGGCAGGGAGATGGGCGTCGACAACTTCCTGGCCCACATCTCGTCGCTCAACGAGGGCAGTATCCGGTTTCACCGGCGGCACGGCTTCACCGAGTGTGGTCGGTTCCGGCGGGTGGGTACCAAGAACGGTCACGACTTCGACATGGTGTGGATGCAGCGGCTGGAGTGAGGAAGCTGCGCCCACCCTCCCGCCCGGATGTTGGATGCTGGATCCCCTTCCC
>JBFELO010000090.1:0-19288 GCA_041552055.1 Candidatus Sulfomarinibacteraceae bacterium
ACATCTATACGACTGATGAACTGGCAATTATTGTCAATATCTGTCCCAATAGCCACTTCCTGTTGCATGAGATCCCGGCGCACGCAGCTTGCGCTGCGAGCACGGTGCGTCGCACCGGGTGCCTCCGAAAGCGAGCTTTCGGAGTCACCCGCTTCTCCGCACCAGGCCCGCCTGCAGCGGGCCGCCGGGATCTGGCGATATCACCGGCCCCACCCCTCTTTTTACATATATCGCTCCAAGCGCCGCCCCTCTCGCCGCGCCCTGCTCGCACGGCATCGGAGGGACGACCAGGCGGTCTATCCCTCCTCGCCTCGCTCGCGATGCGCACCGAGAGGGACACCTTTGGCGCGATCCGCTTCGCGGGGTCGGCGTGATGGGTGGCGGGACGCACTCGGCGGCAGCGCCTACGGCGCTGCACGGGCTCGTGCTTTCACCCTCGCCCTGCCTCGAGGTCGCTTTCGGCTTCTACTGCGGCCCACGATGGACGGCCATCTGGCGCGCTGACGCGCACCACCTGGCAACCCCTCGTGGCCCTCGTAACGAGGCCTTCGCGCCCTCGAGGCCACCGACCGTTGAAGGGATTGGGGGCCTGTCCGCCCGGCGCTCATGCATGAGTGCCGGGCTGGGCTTGAGGACTAGCCGGATGCCTCTCCTATCCTCTCCGATTCAGCCCACATGCACTCCCGCTCCCAAGCCCTGGGCGGTCAGGCGGGGGCTAAAACCTATACCGCAGCCCCACCCGCAGGTTGCGTCCCGGCTCCGGCCGGTTGTTGAACGGCTCGGCGTACAGCTTGTCAGTGAAGTTCTCCAGCGATGCGAGAACACCGAGGCCGAAGTCGAAGTCGTAGCCGGCGCGGAGGTCAAAGGTCGTGAAGCCCGGACTTTCGTCGGCGTCCTCTGGAACGCGAGTCTGGTCGCTGACGATGCGCGCGCTCGCCTCGGCCCACCACCGGGGGTGCTGGTAGCGCAGGCCGGCCACCACCTTGAACGGCGGGATGAAGCCGAGCGGCTCGTCGTCGGCCTTGTTGTCGCCCTCGGAGTAGGCCGCGTTGACGAACAGGCTCCACCAGTTGGCGAAGATCGTCTCGAGGTCGAGCTCGATGCCCCAGATCCGAGCCTCGGCGATGTTCTGGATCTGTCCGGTTTCATCACCGAAGTCGACGAAGGTGATGAAGTCCTGGATGTCGTTGTAATACAGGCTCAGACCACCGAAGTAGCGGTCGTACCGGGCCTTGAAGCCGAGCTCGTAGTTGAGCGAGGTCTCCGAGTCGAGGTCGGGGTTCTGGATGATGAACAGACCGGTGTTGGGCTCCTCGCCTGTGAACGACCGTTCCTGCAGGTTGGGCGAGCGGAAGCCGCGGGCGACGACAGCGTTCAGGTTGACGTGGTCGGTCACGGCGTAGGTCACGCCGACGTTGCCGGACAGTGCGCTGTCGGTGACGTCGAACGGCTCGCCGGCGTAGTTCGGGTCGTCCTTGGACACGAAGTCGAAGGTGTCTCCGCGGAGGCCGAGGTGCACCGACAGCGCCTCGGTGGCGGACCACCGGTCCTGGAGGTAGACGCCGATCCCGGTCTGCTCGCTCTTCGGCACGGCGACCTCGGTGCTCGGGGGGAGGCAGAAGCCGAAGCCAGGGTAACATTCCTCGAACAGAGCTTCGTCTTCGGCCTGATCCCGGTAGAAGTCGACGCCGAAGGTCAGGCGGTGGCGACCGGGATCGGCGATGCCCTGGGCGTTGAACCCGAGGCTGTCGATCATGGAACGGGTGAAGTCGTCTATGGTGTATGAGAAGCCCGGGACGTCGATATTGAGGTCGAAGACGGTCTCTTTCTCAATCTGCTGATAGAAGCCGCTGAGCGAGATGTCCTGCAGACCCCACACCGGCCCGGAGTTCCAGCCGATGCCGAGCTTGTCACGGTCGAAGGTGGGGAAGGTGATCTCCGTCCCCGACGCCTCCAGGTCGAACCCCGGGAATCCGATGTCCTCGGTGCGGACCACCTCGGCGTTGACGCGAAGCACGCTCTGCGAGCCGGTCATGAAGCGCAGGCTGGCGTCGCCAGAGGTCTGCTTCATGCCGCTGTTGTACACCTCGTCGTCGTCGTTCACGAACTCCGCGAACCGTCCGTCCTGGTTCGCGCCGTCGGCGGCGGTGTAGTCGTTCGCCTCCTGGTAGGCCGCGCCGATGGTGAAGCCCCAGCCCTTGCCGGCGCCGGACACGTGCGCGCGGGCGTTCTGCGAGTCCGAGCTGGTGCCGTACCCGTACGCCACGTCGCCGTCGACCGTGAACTCCTGGGCGCCGAGGTCGGGCCGGCGGGTGAGGATGTTGATCACGCCGCCGATCGCGTCAGACCCGTACTGCACCGAGGCGGGGCCGCGCAGCACCTCGATCCGTTCGACCTCGGACAGGTTGACGAGGCCGGGCTGGATCCCGGCGAAGGTGGTCGACTCGCGGGCGTTGTTGAGCCGCTGGCCGTCGACCAGGATCAGCACCCGGTTCGAGGAGAAGCCGCGGATCACGGGCCGGCCCCGGAACGGGCCTTCGCCCTCGATCTCCACCCCTGGGATCTGCTTGAACAGGTCGGCCATCTTCTCTGGCTGGGCCTGCTCGATCATCAGGCTGTCGATCACCGTGATCGGCGCCGGCGTGTTGGCGGACGCCTCCTCCTGCCGGGAAGCGGTCACCACGATCTGCTCGCGGAAGGTGCGGCCATCGTCCCCCTTCTCGTCAATCCGGACCCCTTGCGCCGATCCGGTGGCGGCTTCCGCCGATTCGGTGGATCCTTCCGCCACCTCCGTGGCCGGTTCGTTCGCGGCCGCCAGCGGAACGCCGGCGGCGAGCGCCACCAGGAGCCAGGTGGAAATCAGAGTTCGAGCCATCGGGTCCTCCTCGATGCAACAGATTCTGAGCCGCGGTCTTCGAAGCTCCTCGCACGAATATAGGGTTTCGCGCGATGTTTTTCTGCTCGAATCGGCCGAATTTGACGCTCACGTGACATTTCGTGTGGTTATGTCCAGATACGGTACGACGACGATGAAGGTGTAGACTTCTGAGCCGACGGCCGATTTTCGCCAACCGCGACGTGAAGCGACGAGGGCGACGGCCAGCGGATGCGAACTCTGGAGGCGCCTCTGAGCCAGCTTCATCTGCTCGTCGAGAAACGCTTCTGGCCGCTGTTCTGGACCCAGTTCCTGGGGGCGTTCAACGACAACGTTTTCCGTAACGCGCTCGCCATCCTGGTCGCCTACCGCAGCATGACCATGCTCGGCCTGGGCTCGGACAAGCTGGTGGTGGCGTTTCCGGGGATCTTCATCCTGCCGTTCTTCCTGTTCTCCGCCACCGCCGGACAGCTCTCGGATCGTCTCGTCAAGGCGTACATGATCCGGGGCGTCAAGGTGGCGGAGGTCGGGATCATGTCGCTCGCCGGAGTCGGGTTCGCCATCGGCAGCCTGCCGGTGCTGGTCGGCGTGCTGTTCCTGATGGGGCTGCAATCCACGTTCTTCGGGCCGGCCAAGTACTCGATCCTGCCGGACCTGCTCGACGACAGCTCGCTGGTGGGCGGCAACGCGCTGGTCGAGACCGGGACCTTCCTGGCGATACTGCTCGGGACGATCTGTGCGGGCGTGCTTGCCGACGTCAACGAGAGCTGGACCAGCTATGTCGGATTGGTGGTGGTGGCGGTGGCGATGACCGGGCTTGTAGCCAGCCTGTTCATCCGCCGCACTCCGCCGGCGAGCCCGGATCTCAAGGTAGATCTCAGTCCCATTCGCCCCATCCGCAAGATCCTGAGGGTGGCCACCGCCAACCGAACCGTCAAGCTGACGATCCTCGGTCTGTCGTGGTTCTGGTTCCTCGGCGCCGCCTTCCTCGCTCTACTGCCGAACTTCACCAAGGACGTGCTGGGCGGCGACAAGCCGGTCTTGACGATGTTCTTGGCCGTTTTCTGCGTCGGGATCGGCGTCGGGTCGTTGCTCTGCGAGCGGCTGTCGCACCGGCGTCTGGAGCTCGGGCTGGTGCCGCTAGGATCGATCGGGATCTCGTTGTTTGCGGCGGATCTCGGGATTGCCTCCGGGAGGTACCTGGCGCTCCCGGGTGCGGCCGAGTTGCTCCGGATACCAGCATATTTCGGCGCCGCGAATTCGGGGCGCATCGTGGTCGACCTGTTCCTCATCGCCGTGTTTTCGGGGTTCTACACCGTGCCGCTGTTCACGCTGCTCCAACAGCGACCGGAGCCGGCGGTGCGATCTCGGGTGATCGCGGCCAACAACATCGTGAACTCGCTGTTCATCGTGTCGTCGTCGGCGTCCCTGATGGGAATGCTCGCTGTCGGTGTGACGATCCCCCAGATCTTCATCGTGCTGGGAGTTCTCAACGCGGCGGTCGCGGTCTACATCTACAGCGTCATCCCCGAGTTCATGCTCAGGTTCTTTGCCTGGTGCGTCGCCAACGTCATGTACCGAATCCGGGTTTCGGGCCAGGAACACCTCCCCGGGCAAGGGCCGGCCGTGCTGGTGGCAAACCACGTCAGCTTCGTGGACTGGCTGCTCATCTTCTCGGTGTCCGCGCGTCCGGTCCGATTCGTCATGGAGCGTTCGTTCATGCGGCCGAGGGTGCTTGCCTTCCTGTTCCGTGATGCCAAGGTGATCCCGATCGCGAGCCGAGACGAGGACCCGGAGGTGCTCGCGGACGCCTACGACCGGATCGCGTCGGAGCTCGAGGACGGCCAGCTGGTGTGCGTTTTCCCGGAGGGTGCGATCACTCGGGACGGGCGGATGCAGCCGTTTCGATCCGGCATCGAACGGATCGTCGAGCGAACGCCGGTGCCGGTGGTCCCGATGGCACTGGTCGGACTGTGGGGTTCGTTCTTCAGCCGACGCTGGGGCCGCGCCATGAGCCGGCCGTTCCGGCGGGTGTGGTCGCGGGTATCGGTCGTGATCGGTGCGTCGGTGCCGCCGGAGATGGTGACCGCCGAGGTCCTCGCGGAGCAGGTGGCCGTGCTCGGCGGCTGGCCGCCTCCGGAGGTGGAGGCGGCTCGGGGCTCGTGCGGTATCGAGGGCGGTTGATCGCGTTCAGTGGTTCGATCAGGGTGACGTGAAGTTGTGGTCTCCCGTCTCCGTTGTTAGGACTCCGCCGTGACAAGTCAGTCCGTCGCTCGCTCAGGATGACAAGGTGAGGGGGCTGCTACAGCCGGAGGGGCAGGGGATCAAAACCTGCCCTACATTAAGTTATGCAGCAATCTGGTGGGCGGGGTTCATCCCCCGCCCCATGAAGGTTTGAATCGTCAGAGTGTGCTCTCAGCCCCCCAGCCGATTTGTGGCGGCAGGCATGAGGGCGTCGGGGGTCAAACGGTCACGGAGACGGATACGGATACGGAGACGGGTTCACTCCCGATGGATATCGACCGTCGGATCGCGCGTCCGGGCGATCACCAGATCTTGACAGCCACCCTGGTACCGTCTTCGGCTTCCACCGTGACCAGCTCGCCATGGTTGACCGCCCCGAGGATATCGAACACCATGCCCGGGTCGAAGGTTTCCCAGTCCCAATCGTCGAGTGCGTCGAGAACACCGTCCAGGGGCACGGTGCAGCGGACGCTCGCATCGTCGGCTTCCACCGCGACGACGAGATCGTCGCCCTGTTTCCTGATGTCGACGTGGGCGTCGTCCGCCCGCACCTTGACCAGAGTCGCGTCCGGTGTTTCGAGAAGCGATTGGACGGCGGTGAGGACGAGCTCTCGGTGCTGGCGAACCTCGGGTGGAACCACGGCCTCGGCCATCACGTCGTCGGGGATGAACGCCGTGGCGACGTGGCCCACGACGAGCGGGAACGGCACCTTGATGTGGAACGCATCCGGCGCCGGCGTGTGCACGTCCACCACCACCCAGTCCATGATCAGAGCGGCCGTGACCATCCCTGCCAGCGTCGCCAGCAGGATGCCACCGAGCGTGGAAACTCCTCGTTCTCTCATGACTACTCGATCCAGACCCGGACTGTGGCGTCCTCGGCGTCGACCGTGACGAGATCACCGTCGGGCAGGCTGTCGAAGCTCTGCAGCAGAACGGCGAGATCGATCCGGTTTTCCTCGTCGATCGACAGTGCATCGATGATGGTGTCCGGCACGGTGACCTTGACGATTGCGTGGTCGCCAGCCTCACCGATCTCGGTGACGTCGATGGTGAGGGTGCCTCCGCGCTTGCTCACGAGCACGTTTGCGTCCTCGGCGTCGACCTTGACGAAGTCGCCGTCAGGCGCGTCTTTGATCGCGCCGAGCAGCTGAGGCCAGTCGATGTCGGCGTCGTGGATCTCGAGGTCCACCTTGCCGGAGTGGAAGTGCTCGACGTCGACGCTCCGCAGCACGCTGAGCACCAGGCTGAGCGGGAGGTGAACCTCCACGTTGGTGCCGGCGTGCTGTTCCTTGACGTGGACGTTGAGCCATCTCGTGGTGTCGGTGGCGAGGGCCGGTCCGGCCACCATTAGGGCTACTGCGAGGGCGATGATCGGCGTGCGTTTCATGATGCTCCCTCCGAACGGTCTCGTTTAGGACAACGATGTCTCTCGCCTGTTGTTAACGGGCGTCGGTGGGAAAAGGTTCGGCGGTCGCCGACGCTGCCGGGGCGTTCGGCATGACCAGCCACAGCACAAGGTAAACCAGGATCCCGGGGAAAGCGACCGACAGGATCGAAATCACGACGTACAGCACTCGAACCGCGGTCGGGTTCCAGCCGAGCCACTCCGCGAAGCCGCCGCACACTCCGGCGATGACCCGGTTCGATCGTGACCTGAAAAGCGGGTTCCGTCTCGTGCTCATGTATCACTCCTCCCTCTGTGGACTGGATACGCATGAGCGAGCCGTTTGTTCCGGCTCGAGGTGGGCCTGGCCGGTCCTTGACAAAGCTCGGTTCAGATTGTATTAATATTCTAGTACAATAAGAGACTAGGACAATTGTCGATGTGTCCTGACGCACCCACGACGCGCCTTCGGGATTCGAAGCCTACCCGGGGACTGATGAGCCTAGCCGTCGATCGCGGTCTCCTGCCGGCGTGCGTCGATACGTCCCGTGATCCACACGTAGACGAGCAGCGCGGCGAGCGACGTGAGGCCGACCACCGAGTAGGCGTACCACAGGTAGTGGGCGTGGGCGTAGACCTCGGGCATCGGCGCCCGGCCGGCCAGCGCGAGCGCGTGCTGCTCCTGGATCGCGGGCAGCAGAGTGGTTGGCTCGGGGCAATACTTCGCGAGCAGGAAGCCCGACAGGATGAACCCGAACAGCCAGGCGAAGAAGGTGTTCATGTGGGCAAAGCCCAGGAACACGCCCTCCTTTCCGGGCGGCGCCTGTTTCGAGGCGAACTCGAGGTACTTGGGGCTCAGGAAGCACTCGGCAAAGCCCTGGATCGCGATCCCGACCACCATCATGGCGGTGATGGGGTGGACCGACAGACCCAGGATTTCGATGTTGCCGTGAAAGGCGGCGGAGGACGCCATCGCCAGCGACGACAACGGGATCAGCCCCATGGCGATCAGCATCGAGTGTTGCGGCTTCCAGCCTCGGACCAGCTGGGTCACCGCGACCACGCACAGCACCACCACCAGCGGGTTGATGTTGGCGTACCACTCGGGTTTGTAGGTCTCCCCGGCCATCCGGAGGACGTAGTCCGGCATGGAGGCGTAGAGCTGGCCCTGGATCGCCCAGAACCCGGCGGTGATCAGGATCAGGGCCAGGAAGCGCAGGTTGGACATCGCCATCCACATGCCCTGCAGGGTCTCGCCGATGGTCTTGGGTTGCGCCTCGACATCCACGGGTGGGCGGAACACGAAGAACACCAGCACCAGTGCGGCCAACGCCGCGCCGGACGAGAAGAACGGGACGGTGTCCACGCCCATCTGGATCCGCATCGGAGCCACCACGGTCTTGCCGGTGAACGCGCCGATGTTCACCACCATGTAGAAGATGCTGAACGCCCGGGCGCGGTTGGCGGAGTCGGAGGTCTTGGAAACCGTACCGGTGATGACCGGCTTGACGAACGCCCCTCCCACCACGATCAAAAACAGACCCAGCAGGACCGGTGGCAGCGTGTGGAACACGCCGAGCGTGCCGTAGCCGACCGTCAGCAGCCCGAACGCCACCATCAGGCCGTTGCGGAACCCCATCCGATCTGCCGCCGCACCGGTAAAGAACGGGAACAGGTAGATCAGGGCGCCGAACAACCCCGCGACCACGCCGGCCTGGACGTCGTCCAATCCGACCACGCGGATCAGGTAGGTGCGGAGGGCGATGAAGGTGCCGTAGTAGGCGGCGCGCTCGAACAACTCGGCGGCGTTGCCGGTCCAGAAGGCGCGCGGGAAGCGCCACGTCGTTTTTCCTTCGGTCATTCTCTCTCCCTGGGCCCGCGGTTGCAGACGCGGCACTGTACCACGCCGGGTCGGCCGAACTCGGCGGCACCGAGTGTCACGACGCAACACGGGGCCCGGATCGGGGTATAGACTTGCTGATCATGAGAAAAACCCGTTGGCTCATCGTTCTGTTGATCGTCATCGCGGCAGCGGTGGCGCTCCGCTTCACGGTATTGAAGCCGGAAGGGGTGACCGTCCGGACCGCGACGGTGGAACGGGGTGTGGTGGAGGAGACCATCACCAATACCCGAGCCGGCACGGTCAAGGTCAGGCTCCGCGCCAGCTTGTCGCCCCAGATGGGCGGGTTGGTGATCGAGTTGCCCCACCGGGAGGGGTCTCGTGTCGCTGCCGGTGATCTCCTGCTGAGGCTGGACGATCGTGCGCAGATGGCCAATCTGGAAATGGCGCGGCGCGACGTGGTCTCGGCTCGGGCGCGCGCGGACGAGGCATGCCTGGCCGCCAAGTTGGCCGAGAAGGAGTTGGCGCGGGTGACCGCCCTGCACGGAGAGGGCATCGCCAGCGAGCAGCGTCTCGACACCCTCGACACCGAGCGCGACCGGTCACTCGCCGCATGCGCGGCGGCCGAGGCTGCGATCGAGCTTGCCCTGGCCCGGGTGGCCGCTGCGCAGGTGCAGCTCGATTTCACGGAAGTGCGGGCACCGTTCGCCGGCACGGTGGCCGAGCTCACCACAGAGGTCGGGGAGTGGATCACGCCGGCGCCACCTGGGGTTCCGATACCGCCGGTGGTGGACCTGCTCGATCCCGGCTCGCTGTACATCAGCGCGCCCATCGACGAGGTGGATGCGGAACGGGTGCGGGTGGGTCAGGCTGCCAGGGCGACCATCGATTCGCGGCCCGACGACTCGTACGCTGCCCGAGTCTCGCGGGTCGCTCCGTACGTTCTGGACGAGCTCGAACAGAACAGGACCGTGGAAATCGAGGTCGAGTTTGCCGACGCCGCGGAGGGGAAGGGCATTCTCGCCGGCACCTCTGCCGACGTGGAGGTGATTCTCGACCGTCGAGAGGACACGCTGCGGATTCCCTCCTCGAGCGTTGCCGAGGGCGGCAAGGTGTTGGTCGTGGAGGACGGGGTCCTGGTGGAGGTCGTGGTCGAGGTCGGGCTCGAGAACTGGCAGGTCGCCGAGGTGCTGAGCGGGCTCGAGGAGGGGCAGGTGGTCGTGACGTCGCGCCACAGTACGGATATCAAGGCCGGGGCGAGGGTGAACGAGGATGAGGGGCAGTGAGGAGTAAGCAGTAAGCAGGGAGCAGGGGGCAACGAGCAAATGGGCACTGGTTGGGTGGCGGATTCACACGAAGAATGGGGTCGCGTATGCGCGACGGGCGGTGCGGGTGCGGACTTGCGCCTTGGACCTTGCTCCTTGAACCCGCGGAGGAGGCGGTCGGCTTGATCGAGCTTCGTAACATCTGGCGCACCTACCAGGTCGGCGACTCCGAGGTGCACGCCCTGCGCGATGTGGATCTGGGGCTCGACGAGGGCGACTACATGGCGGTCGTCGGACCATCCGGTTCAGGCAAGTCGACGTTGCTCAACATCCTCGGTTGCCTGGACCGGCCGACCGGCGGCGAGTACGTGTTTCGCGGCAGGGAAGTCAACGGGCTGCCCGACGCCGACCGCACCCGGATGCGACAGCACGAGATCGGCTTCGTCTTCCAGTTCTTCCACCTGTTGAGCAGGCTGACCGCCCAGGTCAACGTGGAGCTGCCGATGCTCTTTGCCGGCGTCGCGAGGGCAGAGCGTCGCGACCGGGCCGCCCGTGCGCTCGAGGCGGTGGGACTCGCCGATCGCGCCCACCACCGACCGGACCAGCTGTCCGGCGGGCAGCGACAGCGAGTGGCGATCGCGCGGGCCGTGGTCATGCGGCCGGCCCTGGTGCTGGCGGACGAACCCACGGGCAACCTCGACAAGTCGGCGGCGCTCGAGGTGATGGATCTTCTCGACGAAATGAACGGGCAGGGGCAGACCGTCGTGCTGGTCACCCACGACCTGGAGATCGCCGCGCGGGCGAATCGGCGCGTCCGGATGGATGATGGCGCGATCGTCGAAAGGAGATGAGTTGCGGGGTCTTGGAGGTGGTCTCGGGTTCGGCGATCTCGTCGCGTTCGCCGTCGGTGCGTTGCGTGGCCACCGACTGAGAACGCTGCTGTCGGTGGCGGGCGTCGCGGTCGGCATCGCAGCGGTGGTGGCGCTGACCGCCCTCGGGGAGGGTGCGCGACAGTACGTGGTGCAGGAGTTCATGTCCCTCGGCACCAATCTGCTGATCGTGCTGCCGGGGAAGGTGGAGACCTCAGGCATGGTGCCCTTCGTCGGCGGCACGACGCACGATCTGACCATCGAGGACTACCGTGCGATCGCGACCCGGCTTCCTCTGGTGTCCGACGCGGCACCACTCGCGATGGGAACCGAGTCCGTCAGTCATGACGGCCGCAGTCGTTCCGTGGCGATCATCGGTACGACGGCTGAGCTGCAGCGGGTACGACGGCTCCGGCTCGGCTCGGGCAGGTTCCTCCGTTCGGGCGACCTCGAGCAGGGAGGCGCCGAAGTCGTTTTGGGCGTCAAGGTGGCAGGTGAGCTGTTCGGCAACGCCAACCCTCTGGGCAAGGTGGTGCGGATCGGGCAGTGGCGTTTTCGGGTGGTGGGCGTGATCGAGCCGCGGGGGAGATCGCTCGGATTCGACTTCGATGATGTGGTGTTCGTTCCGGTAGCCACCGCCATGCGGATGTTCAACCGCTCGTCGCTGTTCCGCATCATCGTCGAGGTGCACACCGCGGACGACCTCGAATCCGGCAAGCAGGAGGTGCTGGATCTGCTCTCCAAACGCCACCGTGCGGAAGATGTCACGGTCATCACCCAGGACGCGGTCGTGAGCACGTTCGCGCAGATCATGGATGTGCTCACGCTGGCCTTGGTGGCGATCGCATCGGTCTCCCTCTCCGTGGCGGGGATCGGCATCATGAACGTGATGCTGGTGGCGGTGGCCGAACGACGCCGTGAGATCGGGCTGCTCAAGGCGCTCGGCGCGGGCACCGGCCAGGTGCTTGGCGTGTTCATCACCGAGGCGGCGGTGCTGTCGACGATCGGCGGCGTGGTCGGGTTGGTGGCGGGTTGGGCCGCAGTGAGGGTGTTCGTCAGGATCTATCCGGCCTTTCCGGCAAGCCCACCCCCGTGGGCAATCGCGGCGTCGCTCGCCGTAGCGACCGTCGTCGGCCTGGTCTTCGGAGTGCTGCCGGCACGCCGAGCGGCCAAGCTCGATCCCGTCCTCGCGCTGGTGGGAAGATGAGGCTGATCGAAGTCCTTCGATTCGTGGGAGGCGCAGTCAGGGGTCACCGTCTGCGCTCGTTCCTGTCGGCTCTGGGCGTTGCCATCGGCGTCGTGGCGGTGATTCTTCTCACCTCGCTGGGGCAGGGAACGCGCGACTACGTCGTCAACCAGTTCACCCAATTCGGCACCACCCTGATCGGCATCAACCCGGGCAAGGTCAAGACGATCGGCATTCCGGGAGCGCTCGGCGGCACCACGCACAAACTGACGATCGACGATGCGGAGGCGCTGCGCCGGATTCCAGGTGTCGGCCAGGTCGTGCCGGTGGAAATGGGGTTGGCGCGCGTGGAGGGCGGGGGTCGGGGCCGAAACGTGTTCCTGATGGGCGTCGGGTGGGAGGCGGCCGACGCCTGGCGGTTCGAGGTTGCCCAGGGCAGGTTCCTGCCTCGCATGGATCCCAGGCGGCGAGGCTCCTACGCCGTGCTCGGGGCCAAGCTGGCAGAAGAGCTTTTCGGTGACAATTCTCCGCTCGGGAGGCGAGTTCGGGTCGGTGGTTGGTCGCTCCTCGTCATCGGCGTCATGGAGCCGAAGGGTCAGGTCGTGGGCTTCGACCTCGATGACACGGCCTACATCCCGGTGGCCACCGCCATGGACCTCTTCAACTCCGACGAACTCGAGGAGATCGACGTCGTCGCCGACAGCACCGATGTCATCGACGAAGTGGCCGAGGGCGTTCGACAGGTGTTGATGGCACGACACCGGGGCGAGGAGGACTTCACCATCACCACTCAGACCGAGATGCTCGGAGCGTTTGACAGGGTGATTGGAATCATCACCATCGCCGTGTCGGGCATCGCGGGAATCTCACTCCTGGTCGGTGCGATGGGCATTCTCACCATCATGTGGATCTCGGTGCACGAGCGCACCAACGAGATCGGGCTGCTACGGGCGCTCGGCGTGGACAAGGCGACCGTGCAGCGGCTGTTCCTGCTCGAGTCGACGATGCTCGCCATGGCTGGAGGCGTGCTCGGCCTGGCCGTCGGGTTCGGGTTGACCGTGGCGCTGCGGACTCTGGTTCAGGGTCTTCCGCTGCGGACGCCGGTGGAAGCGGTCGTGGCGGCCGTGGTGATGAGCCTGCTGGTGGGTGTCGTCAGCGGTGTTGCGCCGGCACGACGAGCCGCGGCGTTGGATCCGATCGAGGCCCTCCGCGCGGAGTAGGGGGTCGAGCCCTCCACCACGGGCGGGTAGGTCGCACGGCTTTCGCCGTTTCCCTCCCCCGTTCCCATACCCGAGTACGGGCGTTTGCTGACATCGGAGATTCTTCTGCGTTCGACTGAATTGCGGTGCCGAACCGAGAATCCGCGTACCCTCGCGAAGGGGAACGGGTACGGGTACGAGGGGACCATCAACCCGTGCCCGACGAATCCGTACATCCACGAGAGTGCGGCAGCGTCCGAGGCGGCACCTCGGCGTGGGGAACCTGGTCGCCGGCAATCGCATAGTTCGATGTGGGAGCGGAATGCGGACGCCGTGAGAATGGTTATCATTCGCTCTCGGGAGGGATTGATGAGACGTGCGCCAGCGCTGGTTGTGGTGATCGCGGCGCTTCTCGCCGTGTCCTGTCAACAGCGCGACAGCTTCTGGTTCAAGGGAAATCTCGAATCTGCCGCGGCCGTTGCCAGGGAACGCGACAGCCTGCTGATGTTGAAGTTCTACACCGACTGGTGCAACTGGTGTCGGCGGCTGGACAGGGAGACGTTCTCCGATCGCGACGTCCGGAAGCAGCTGCGCAACGTGGTCGCCGTCCGCGTCAATGCGGAGCAAGAGGGCAAGGAGCTCGCGCGACGTTACGACGTGGAGAGCTACCCGACGATCGTCTTCACCGACGCCGAGGGTGATGAGATCGACCGCATCATCGGGTATCTGACGCCCGAGCAGTTTCTCACCCAGGCCACACGCATCCAGGCCGGCGACACCTTCGTGTCCTGCCTCAAGCGCGTGTCCAGGGACCCTTCCGATCAGGATGCGATCGTCCGCGCCGTTATCGGACTGTTGGAGCGATCCGATCCCGATGGTGCCATCGCGAGGATCAAGGCGTTCCACGAGGCGGCGGCGGATCACGATCACCTCCTGTGCATGCAGCTCATGTTCAAGGCCCGTGTCGCTCAGCAAACGCGGCTCTACGCCCGTGCGGCAAAGCTGTACCGAAGGGGTTGGGTAGGAGATTTCAGGATCCCGGAATCCGAGACGGCCTCGGCCCTGCATGCGGCGCTCGATCGAGATTTCGGATCGCTCGATCGGCGCGACCAGGCCGAACTGCTGCACGACGCACGCTACCGGGATGCTGCGGAGCTCCTCGGCATGGTGTCCCTCGAACGGATGTCTCACGACGATCTCTGGGATTTCGGCGACTTCGCGTTCGACAACGGTCACTACGACGTCGCGGCGGACGCGTTTGAGCGTTGGTACGAGACACGAGCCGAGGCCTCGGATGCGGTCGCGCTGAACGGGGCGGCCTGGCGTCTCTACCTGGCCCGCCGCTCGCTCGACCTCGCCGTCGAGATGTCGCGTGCGGCGTGGGCGCTCCGCCCGATCGCCAACTACGCGGACACGCTCGGGCGACTGCTGTACATCACCGGCGAGAGGGACGAGGCGATCGAGATGCAGCGATTCGCGGCGGACAACGAGGCCGGGATTCGCGCCCAGGGGTTCAGCGACGCGCTCGAGCTGATGGAGGCGGGCGAGGAGCTCGAGGACGAGCCGGCCTTCGAGGCCTATCCGGACGAACCCAAACCGCTGTCGAGTATGCGCAGGGGCAGGGTGATCTGAAGCAATCCGCGAAGCGGATTGCGCTACCAAATGTAATCTGCCGCGAGGTCCCGCTTGTCCCGACCAGCCAGGATGTGGACGACCCGCACCTTGCGCAGGGTGATCGGGGACAGGCTCCCGATCGGAATGTGGACGATTCGTTTGGCCTGGCTCGCCGCGTAGCTCCTCATGCGCTGCGACGGTGGATGGGCGGCGACGTGGACGACGAGCTTGTCCTGGCTGTAGTCGACGGCGGCCATCAGCAACACCTCCGGCTTGGATCGTGCCGTGCGGTAGTCGGGGTCCCGCCAGATGTCGTACACCCGCCCGGGGGGGTAGGTGAGCATGAACCCACCGTACGTGGCCCTCATGATCCCGGGTCCGACGATCTGCTGGGTCGGGATGGACGAGTAGAAGGCCATGTCCGACTCCTGGTCGTGCTCGCCGAGCCAGGTCATGAGGTGCGGAAACTCGCCGCCGCCCTCATCGGGGTCGAAGATGACTACGACCGAACCCGCTGCACCGGGTGCCTTTCCGAGCTCGCGTACGTAGACCCGTCCCTCGTGCCAGTTCAGCAGCGTCTCTCGGATGTCGATCCCGTCCAGCATGGAGCTGACGAACGGCTCCACGCGGCTGGTCTCGGCCGCGAGATTGGACACTGCCTTCTGCTGCAGGAACCTCCCGTAGTCCTCTACGACCACATCCTCGGGCGGGTAGGAGCAGATGCCTTCGCCGTCGAACGCGCGCAGCCACTCGCCCACGTCCGTCGGCTCCGGGCGCCGACGCACGGGGATCGCGACCGGTCGCTGTTTGACCCGCAAGAACCTCCGCCGGAAGCGGACTCTCCGAGCCCCCAGATCGAGCAGCTCTCCGTCGACGCTTGCGGTCATCAGCTCGGCCGTGGCCTCCTGCCACGGATAGCTCCGCGCGGCGTCGTAGACCTCCCAGGCCAGGTTGTCGTCGGCGACGCCGCGCGCCGCCACGACCCACTCGTAGACCCCGGCGACCAACCCACCCTGGATTCGGGTGTGGCGACGCGCGAAGTCGAAGTACATACGACGTTGCCAGTGGCTCGTGTCGGTGCGCGTCTGCTCTCTGTAAGACTCCGCCGCCACCCGCCACACGACACGGCCGAGCGCGCGCCGATCGACCGCCTGGTGGGAGCCACCCGTCAGCGGCCGGCCGGCGCTGTGGGCCGCGAACGCGACCAGCGCGCGTGCCCGCTGCCCGGGGTCCTCGTCACGACCGCCGGTGATCACCCGCAGCCCGGCCGCGACGAACTCGATGGGTCGTGACACGGTCGCTGCGAAGTCGGGACGCTCGGGAAGCGTTCCCGATCTGAGGGTTTCATGCACGGCGTGGGCGAGCGGCGGGTCCGGCAGCAGCGCGGTGAGGCTGTCGGGATGGAGATGGCGCAGCTCGACTCGAGAACGACGCTGTCGGGCCAAAGGCGGCACGGTCTGGCCGCGGAGATGAAACGCGACACGGTCGACGTGGGCCGCTCCCACCAGGCACACGATGGGCCCCCCGGCCTCGCACCGGGCGCGCTGCAGGTGGTAGGCCATTCCGCGCTCGCGCAGGGTGTCGCTGGCATCTTGGGGGCGGGTTGCGGCCAGCCGTCGAACGGTCTCGAGGTACTTCTCAGCGCCGAGGCTCCACAGGGCATAGGGGTCGGGGATCGGGTCTCGATGGCGGCCGCGGTAGCGGACATCCGGATCGACCAGCAGCGATGCCCTGTCGTTGTCCGCCGCCCACCGAAGTCCCTCCACGATGGGATCTCCGGGCGCGACCACCCACACGAGGGCGTCCTCTCCCGGCTCCTCCGAGATGACGACCGACACCCTGGGGAGCCGGTCGACGGCGCGCGACACCGCTTCGGCCAGCGTCGTCGGGAGCTCGACCGCGACGGCCGCCGGGCGCACCCGGTCGAGGGTGACGCGGACCACCGGCGCCAGGTCGACCCGCTCGTGGACGATCGGCAGCAGTCGCACCCCGTCGATGACCTCCGGAGCGATGACGTCGATGTCCATTGTGTCGACCGCGTTGTTCAGCTCAGTCACTCGTCGGACGGAACAGCTCCGCCTCGTCGTCTCCGAACGCGAGCCTGAGCGAGGCCTCGGCGGCTTCTCGCGCGTCGCGAGCCTCTCCGCGCCGGAGGATCTTCATCGCGTACCGCGCGAGGTTGATCCCGTCCCGGACCGAGTAACGCAGGTCGGCGGCGTGTGCCGCCCTGAGAAACGACACCACGTACTCCCGCACCTCCTCATCGAGGTCCGGGACCTGGGCCGACAGGATCTCCCGTTCCTCATCCTCCTCGGGGAAGTCGATGTAGATCTGCGGCATCAGTCTGGAGTGGATGTACTCGGGCACCTCGTAGGTCGAGGCGTCCTCGTTCATGGTCGTCACGAACCGGAAGTCGTCGTGCGCGTGGATCGTGATTCCGGCGACGATACTGTCGACGCTCCGGCGGTGATCCAGGAGCGGCGCCAGGGAGGCCCACGACTTCTCGCTCATCCGGTTGCCCTCGTCCAGGATGCACACGGCGCCGCGGACCATGGCGGTCACCAGCGGCGAGGCCATGTACCGAACGCCTCCACCAGGGTCGAGCACCGGTGTCACGATCAGGTCCTCGGGTCTGGTGTCCATGGTGGCCTGGACGATGTAGATGGGAAGGTCGAGCTCGCGCGCTGCCGCGCAGGCCAGGGTGGTCTTGCCGACCCCGGGCTTGCCGAGCAGCCGTGGATTGAGAGGCTGGTCTCGTGGGGAGAACCGTGACCATGCCGCCAGCAGTTGCAGCAGCACCTCGCGCTGGCCGATCCACGGCGGGATGGTCTCCTCCGGACGCATGAGGTGCAGCGTCACGCCGTCGATCTCGACCGTCCGGTTTCCGTTCACGAGGCCTCCACCGAAAGAGTATGGCAAGAAGGAACTCTCGCCGCAAGGTGAGCGCGAGCGGCGCCGGAGAAGGGGTGAGGGTGGGGTGGTACAGACGCGCAGCCTCTGCGCGCCGACCTTTGGGAGTGGACCACCTTCGGTGTCAGATGGTCGACGCGAATGGCACGCCGATGAAAGCGCCTCGGGCGGGCGTGCCATCTTCAACTATCTTGAAACCTCATGTGAACCGCATACGCGCGCCTCTCGGGCCCAGGATTGTTGAAGATGGCAACCACGGGCAGGGGGATGGAGAGAGGGCGCCTCGGGTGTCGAAAGATCGAAGCGAATGGCGGACCGACGACCGTGCGCTCTGCGGGGTGCCGCACGCAGAAGCGCGCGTCGAGGCTCAGTCTGAACTCTGAATACTGAACTCTGATCACAGTCCCCCAGGGGGGTCTTGGCCAGAGGGGCAGGTGATGCGATGGCTTGACACCCCCGAGGCTGCTCGCCACCATGAGGGGTAGCAGGAGCCGTAGGTTGTCCGAACAGTCGAGGTTGGTGGTTTCCCTCAACGCCGTGATCATCGCGATCACCGATGAGCAGCCGCGGGTGCTCACCGTGGCGGTGCCGGAAGGCGTCGCCATCGAGAACATCGGCAGCCGCGATGCCGCGGCCGAGGGGCGCCGGCTCGCAGCCCTGCCGTCGGGACCGCTGGATCCGGCGGGGGACCGCACTCTGGAGCTCGCGCTCAGGCGTTGGGTTCGCGCCTCCACTGGCCTCGAGCTCGGCTATGTCGAGCAGCTCTACACCTTTGGCGATCGATTCCGCAGCCCGGGCGAGGCGGAGGGTGGGGCTCGCGTGGTGTCGGCCGCCTACCTGGCGCTGGTCCGAGAGTCCGAGCTGCCGGCCGCGCTGAGCGCCAGCTGGCGGTCGGTCTATCGGTTTCTGCCCTGGGAGGATTGGAGATCGGGTCGCCCGGAGGTGGTGGACACCGTCGTCGTACCGCGCGTGACGCGGTGGGTGAGACAGGGAGAGGGTCGGCCGACCGGATCGGAGCGTGCCGAACGAGCCGGGGTGACGTTCGGTATCGAGGGTGGAGTCTGGGACGGGGAGCGTGTCCTCCACCGCTACGAACTGCTGTACCAACTGGGACTGGTGGCCGAGGCGGCCCGGGATCGGGAACGGTTGGGGCCGGAGGCCGTCACGGAGGAGTCGTGTGCTGAAACCGGCTTGGAGATGGCGTTCGACCACCGCCGGATTCTCGCCGCGGCACTCGGCAGGATCCGGGCCAAGATCAAGTATCGCCCGGTGATTTTCGAGCTGATGCCGGAGACCTTTACCCTGTTGGAGCTCCAGAGGGCCGTCGAAGCGCTCGCCGGGATTCGACTGCACAAGCAGAACTTCAGGCGGCTGGTGGAACACGGGGGACTGGTGGAGGGCACCGGCGCGCGCCGAACCCACACCGGTGGGCGCCCTGCCGAGCTGTTCCGCTTTCGGCGGCCAGTGGTGTTGGAGCGACCCGCCCCCGGCGTCGGCCTGCCGGGCGCAAGGAGGGGATGAGGGGGTGAGGCGAAGGATCCCCTCAGCTCTCTGGAGCGACGACGAAATCGCGGCGCCGCTCTTGCTTCGGGGGATTCTTCGCTCGCTGTGCTCGCTCAGAATGACAACCTGCAGGGTCGCCCCCGCCGCTCGCGACTTTTCGCCCGCCGCCTCACAGGGCCACACGCCTCCGAGCCCGCATCCCTCCGCGGGTGGGTGGGGGTCCAGCGACGAGCGACCAGCTGCTAGCGACGGCTGGGCGGGTGGATCGAGCATCCGGGTGGGCGGTCCAGCGACCAGCGACGAGCGACCGGCCATACATGCGCGGGCGAAGGGTGCGATACGGCTGGTATCCCATCGCCCCGAAGATCGGCACGGTCGGCCAGTATCCACTGCAAT
>JBFELO010000091.1:0-19170 GCA_041552055.1 Candidatus Sulfomarinibacteraceae bacterium
GCGCCTTGAGGTGCACGTACCACGCCTCGAGCGCACGCTCGTACGTGCGGATGTCCCCGTAGTAGAGGATCACGACCTCGGTCTCCGGACTCTTGGCCAGGACTCGTTCCGCCTGCTTGACCGTGACCGAGCAGCAGGTCTTCGAGCAGTAGGGAACGCCGCCGCCGATCTTGCCCAGGGTGGCCCGCGAGCCCGCGCACAGCGAGAACACGACCCGCATGGGACGGTCGCCATCGGAAGGTCGGCCCAGCTCGTGGTCCAGGATCCGTTCGAAGTCCAGCCCGGTGACGACGTTGTCGGCGCCGCTCGCGAGGCCGGATTGGTCGCTCAGGTCGAGATGGTCGAAACCGGTGCCCAACACGACCGCACCGAAGGTGTCCTCGAACAGGTGCGGAGCCGCATCGAGATCGATGGCGTCGGTCGGGCACACCGGCACACAGTCGCCGCACCTGGTGCAGGCCACGTCGATGATGGTGTACGTGTCGGGCACCGCGCGCTCGAAGTCCTTGTCGATCGCCCTGCGACGGTAGAGCCCGCGGTTGAACTCCGTCACGGTCTCCTCTGGGCAGACCTCGGCACAGGCACCGCACGAAAGACAGCGGTCCGCATCCACGAAGGTGGCGCCTTTTCTGATGCGCGCCTGGAAGTTGCCGTTCATCTTCTCCAGGCCGACCACCTCGGACTGCATCAGTGTCTCTATGTTCGGGTCCAAGATCGCATCCCGGGCCAGAACGGGACCGACGCACTCCGACCGGCAATAGGCCTGATGGCCCTCGCACTGAAAAAGAAAACCGATCTGGCACAGACGGCCCCCGAGGTATGTGTCTCGCTCCACGAGGGTGACGCGCTGGCCCGCGGCGGCGAGTGACTTGGCCGCCTCGATTCCGGCGGTACCCCCGCCGATCACCAGCGTCTTTGGCTCGATCGGCACCGCCGGCGGACACGGCTCCGCAGCGACCAATCTGGCATGGGCCATCCTCACCTGGTCGATCGCCTTGCGGGTCGCGTCATCGCAGTCGTCGTGCAACCACGCGCACTGCTCACGGAGGTTGGCGACCTCGAAGGAGCCTCTGTCGATCTCGAGGAGGCGGAGAGCCGCGGTGAACTGCTCCTCTGGGAACTTGAGCGACGATCGTGCCGAGCAGCCCGCGAACAACAGCCGATCGACCGAGGCCGACGCGATGTCGTCCTCCAACGCTCGGATGTCGTCGGCGGTGCACAGCGTGTCCACCCGCCTGACGAGTGACACGTGCGGCAGTGCGCGCGCCGCCTGTTCGACCCGTTGGGTGTCCACGTGATCCGAGATCATCCCCTTGCAGTCGCAGATCCAGATCCCCACACCGGCGGGAGCCACCGCCTCGCCATCCTCGCGTACGAGAGCATCCACGTGCCGATGGAATCCGCGTGAAGGTGGTTGGCTGGCTTCGGGTCGGGTATGCGAGCGGCTCATGACGCGCACTACGATACCACCACTGCGATGAGAATAGATATTGTTACGAATGATCAACTTTGCGACTAATGAACCCGAGACGACACGATTACGGCGCACGCGCACGAGGTGCGGAGCTCGGACCTGCGACCGGTTTTGAGCGGTGTTGGGCGAATCGCTCAGCGGCGACCACACGGCGTTGAGGACGCGGTCCGCCCAACCTGCTATCGTGAACCGGGGCGGGCCGGCGTCCCGACAACCGACGATAGAACGCGCGCAACGCGCGAAAACCAACTCGCACGAGGATGGGGAGGCGATGAAGGGGGACCAACAGTCGTCGCGCCGAAGGAGGCGATTGGCGCTGGTCGGTGGCGTGCTCGTTGTGGCGGTCATCCTCGGATCCGTACACCGCGGAGCCGGGCTGGGGGAATCCACGGACCCGACGTCCGAACCGCCGTTCCCGGTCGACGAGCATCTCACGTACGACGTGCTGTACCTGGGTATTCGCTGTGGCTCGCTGACGCTGACCAGCTTCGCGGAGGTTGGTGTGGACGACACGCTATATCACATCGTGGCCAATGCACGAACGTCCAAGTTCTTCGACAGTATTTATCGGGTTCGAGTGCGCCTCGAATCGGTGTACAGCGTTCGCCGGATGTCATCGGTCAGCTACCACCACACCGGGAAAGAAAAGAAACGCGCGAAAGACGAGTTGTGGGTCGTGGACTTTGACAAGCGAGAGGTCCAGCGCAACCGAGACGGCGAGATCAAGACGATCGCGATCGAGAGCGCTCACGTCCACGATCCACTGGCGTACCTGTACCGTATGCGTGCTCTTCTGTCCGATTCCAGCCGTCAGGCGGCGCTCGCCATGGTGACAAGCGACGGCGACGTGGAGACCGTAGCCGAGGTTCTGGAGAAGAGGAAGGTCAAGACTCCGTTCGGCAAGGGTGAGGCGCTGATCGTCGTGCCGCGCCCCAAGGACGACGAGCTGTTCGACAAGAAGGGCAGCATGGAGTTATGGGTGGGGATCGACGATCGTCGGCTGCTGTACCGTGTGGTGTTCGATCTCCCATTCGGCAAGCTCGTTGCCCGGCTCGATGCGATCGAGGAGCGTGGGGTCAGCGACGAATCGAGTTGAGCCCCACGAACGTGCCGCCGTTGCGGCGGCACAGGATCCTCATCAAGGTCGAGAACCGGATCCCCGTCGTTTCGCCCGCGCCGGCCACTGTGAAGACCGTCGGGAATCCCACTGCGTGGATTCGGACCGGTCGATCACCTCGGCCATCGGGAGGATTGAGCCGGTCCACTGTGCGCACCACATCGTCAATGGACGAACCTGTGAACTCGTCACCGAACACATAGATGCTGATGCGCTTGTCAGGCGCTGCGAAAACCCGGATCGCCCGCTCGATTCCTTCGACCGGCGACGAGTTCGAGAACACATTCCAGCTCGACAGTCTCGAGATGATCGCGGACCGCCTGGCAGGCGTGTCCGGGATCCACTTGCCCGCGTACTGCGAGTACATGTACTGGCCCATGTCGTTCATCACCTGCATCCCCTTCACGGCGGGGTAGGCGTCGAGGACCTGGGACATCTTGCGCACCACCAGGGGCCAGGCGTAGTTGAACATGCTGCCGGAGGTGTCGATGACGAAGATGATGTACTCGCTGTCGACCGGGATGCCCCCCACGGTCGCATCGGTGGTTGGACGACGGTACTGCCGCTCGAGCAGGCGCTTCATCTCCTCGGTGAGGTCCTGGTGGGCGGCCAGCAACCTCCCCTCGAGGATCTCGCTCACCTCCGAGAGCTCCTGGCTCCCGGCAAACTCACCCCGGATCCGCTCCAGATCCCCACGCAATCGCGCTACCTGGTCGCGCTCGTCGGAGAGCTGGCTTTCGCGGCCGACCAGCCGGAACTCGAGGATGTCGCTTTCCCCGCGGATCTCGAAGAGCTCCTGTTCCAGCTCGACGATCAGGGCGTCGAGATCGATGCGTGCGGTCTCCAGGGCTCGCGGCTCCCCGATCTTGGTCAGCACGAGCAGCAGGACGATGGCCCCGAAGCCGCAGCAGACGGCGTCCAGGAACGACAGGCTGAAGGTGGCCGTCGCCTCGCGTCGTCGTCTCACGGCCAATCCTCCGAGAGGCTCATGAACGAGCCGTTGCTGGTCATCGCCACCTTCCAGAACGCGCTGGGAGCGATCGGGTCGCCCTCCATGGGGAACAGGATCACGTTGACCGGAATCCCCCGCGGCAGCTCGCGGATCGCGCGGTTGAACAGCTTTGCGCGCTGTTTTGGGGACACGGTTCCGGTGCGCGCCGAGGAGGGACCCATGGTGGGGAGCCCGTCGACGAGGAGTGTGATGTTGTCAGGCAGGGGTTGCATCTGCCGGATCGCTGCGAGGCCGCTCGACAGGTTGGTGCCGCGGTCGGGCACCACCCCTCGGAGGTTCGTCATGACCTGTTCGAGCGCCGCACGATCCGAACCATCGAGCCACTGACCGTCGCTTCCGTCTATAAGGGCGCCCGCGCCCTCCGCAAATGTGTACACCTGGAACTGGCTCGAGCGTGGAATCTGGGTCGTTAACCAGTCCATGGTGGCCACCGCCTGCCGCCATTTCGGTGCACGGGACCTCTGATCGCGGGGGAGGTTGCGACGGCGGATAATGTTGACCAGGTCATCCCCGAGCATGCTGGCCGACACATCGACCAGGAAGAAGATCCGGTCGCCACCGACTTTCAATCCGGTGAGGTACTGGCGGTCACCGTCCCCGATGTGCGCCCGTGTCCTGTCGCCGGGCACTTCCTCGCTGGGCGCCGCAGCGGACAGACGTTTTGCCTCCTCCTCGAGCGACCTGAGGTCGGCCTTGAGCCGGTTGATGTGCTCGCGGCGGGCGAGGGTCGAGTCCTCATAGGTCGCGAGCTCGACCTGGAGGTCGTCGAGAGTCTCGATCAGGCGGCGCGACAGGCCCTGTGCGAGTGTGTGCTCCCGATCGATTGCGCGCAACGAGTTCCTGAGCTCGACCAGCCGGCGATGTCCCTCGAGGACCTCCTCCTGGCGCCGATCGACCTCGCCCTGGAGATCCTCGGTGAGGTGATCCGTGCGGACCTGGACCGACGCGTTGATCACCATGAAGAGCAGGACCACGGCGCCCAGCCCACAGGTCATGGCGTCCAGGAAGGACAGGCTGAACACGTTGAGGCGATGACGGCGTGCCACGTCAGTCCACCATGGAGACCATCAAGAGCTCCACGTCCGGCGAGCCGAAACTCACGGTGTCTCCCGCCGCCAGTTCGGTCGAGCCGGCCACCCGGCGTCCGTTGACCGACGTGCCGGAGGTGCTGTGGTCCTCGAGAATCACGGAGTCACCACGTCGAAAAACCGTGCATTGGGTGCTCGAAACGCCGGCCGTTGTGCGTGGAATCTGGAGACCACGACCGTCCTCTGGGATCGACACACCGATCGCGAACGGCATCTCCGAGATTGGGTAGGCGATGCTGTCGTGCACGAGGTGTGTCGGCGGGCGGCCACCGGCTGCGGGTGGGTGGGTTCCCGCCGGAGTTCCCGAATCGTGCGACGCGTCCGCTCCGGTTTCCAGCACCGTGATGAAGGGGAGGGACTCCGTTGGTGCGGAGATCTGGTCCGCCGCGCGAACGGCGCCCATCGCGGCGGCGGCCGGCTGCAGGACCGCAACGGTCGTCTCATGTGCCCGAGACAGGTGGTCCTCGAGACCGGGGAGAGTCGCGAGCCGATCTGTCACCACCACGTTCAGTGGCGCGCTTCCGGGTCGCACGGCCCGGATCGTCTCCACGAGGTTGTCGTACTGACGTTGGACTGCTCCGACCATGCCCTCGTGCGACAGCTCGATCGCGTACCGTCGGCCGCCCGCCTCCATGGAGACGCTGACGGTGTTCGACTTCTGGAGTTCCCGGAGCCAGGCTGGCAGATGGTCGTACAGAGACTGCTCGCTGGCGGCGAGGTGAAGCGGATCGAACCGTGTTGTGCGCACGAAGTCGGCCGCGATTTGGGATGCCCATCGCGTGTGCAGATCCGCGAGACCGAAGCGATCGTCCACCAGGACCCGAACCCGGGACAGCCGCCGTCGGCGCTCGAGCAGGGTGGCCACCGCCGCGTGCATCTGGAGGTCGAGGTGAAGGACGTTCGAAGGTCCGCTCTCCGGTCCGAGGGAGGCGGCGACCGCGGCGTCCACCAGGCCGTTCGCCGGGATCTGGCACGACCGGGCGATGCCCAATAACAGGCTGAGTTGTCGCTCGTCAAAGGTGCCGGGAACAACGAGCAGGACCGAATGCGCGTCCGTCCCGACCTCGCTCCAGATCTGCTGCAGGTGCCGGTGGACGAGATCGGCCGTGCTGAGGTGAGATGGAAAAGGACGCTTCAACGCTTTGGTGTCGAGGTCATTCCAGAATCTGTCATGGATCCTGCGCGGTTTGAGGCGGGCGCCGCTGGCAGCCTCCCTGCCTACTGCGATCGAACGCCCCTCGATCAGGGCGACCCCTGGACTGGGCGGAGACAGGACCCCGGACGCGTCCGCTGCCAGGACTCCCACGTCGTTGAGCTCCAGGGCAATGACGGTCACTGTAGTGCGTCCGCTCGTCGGCCGTGGACCGATGGCGGCGAGGCCACCTGCAGGTGCCTCACGAGGTGGCTGTCGAGATAGGTCTCGGTGTCGAGGACCAGGCGCTCCTGCTGCAACTGGAGCTGGTGGAGCACGAACATCAGCACGATGCTGAGCAGCAGGGCGATGAAGGTGGAGTTGAACGCAACGCCGAGGCTCTGGGTAACGCCGGAGATCTCACCCTCCACCGCCTTGTGAGCCTGACCGAGCGCCTCCCCGATGCCCCGGACGGTGCCGATGAACCCTATGGAGGGTATCGCCCACGCGAGGTATCGAACCATCGAGAGCTCCGAGTCGAGACGCTCGGATTCGGCTTCGCACACGTCGTGGGCGGTGTCCGACGCGTCCTGGATGCTGCGTGTGGCCCCGAACCTGTGGAGGGCGGAGAGCAGCGCCCTGGGGAGCAGGTAGCGCTGCTGGTTGGGCGGGAGCGACTCGATCTGCCGCGCGTACTCGCGCGCGTCCTCCGGGAGGATCTTCATGCCGTCACCGATCGGAACGAGGTCGGCCTGCAAGAGCTTGTTCTCCCGCGAGGTGGCGGCCCACTTGTAGCCCATGATCGCCAGCCCCCACAGCATGAGGACGAAGCACGCCTCCTGCTCGAAGTCACGAACGATCACCCACGCCGATCGCTGCTGGACATAGTCGGGATCGGTCTTCATCATTGCGGCCTGGAGGTCGAGAATCGCATCGGCCTTGGGTCGCACCAGTGTGACGTACACCGCGTGGACCACGATCACGGCCAGAACCAGTGACACAACCTGATACGCGAACTCGGTCGGGTAGCGGCGCCGCATCAGATGTCCACCGGGAACGAGATCGCGCTATCGGCCGGAAGCTCCTCGGACGGCTCGAAATCCTCCAACACCGGCGCCGGCTCGCCGGTCGATTGGGCTGACGAGTCGGGAGCGGCTACCACCGCTGCGAGTGCGGCCGCCGCGAGCACCATCGCGCACAGCACGACCAGGACGACTCTCTTCATTTTGCCTCCCCACCAGTCGCGACACCACATCGGCTACTCCACCGAACGTGCGATTCTGAAACCCACGTCGGGCCGGGGATCTCTGCCGTAGTCACGATAGCTCAGGCGGAGCTCGCTGACGCTCTCATCCATCCAGCTCGCGCCACGAATGACATGGTACTCGCCCTCGCTCGGCCCCATCGGGTCACGAACCACCGATTCGGTGTTCGGAGGATAGATCGTGTAGATATCGTTGACCCATTCCGACACGTTGCCTCCAACGTTGAACAGGCCGTGAGGGTTGGGTTGAAAGCTCCCAACGGGAGCGGTCACCGGATGCCCATCGTCGTAGTCGTTGAGACTGTCACCGAGCAGGGGGGCGGCGGATCGATCGCCGTAGTTGTCGCTGCCCTCCGGGATCGGGAGGCCGTCTCCCCAGGAGTACTTGAGGGTCGAGGTGCCGCTCGCCACGCGCGCAGCCCACGCCCACTCCGCTTCCGTGGGCATTCGATATCCGATCGGAAGCGGCGAGCGGGCGACAAGCGTTTCTCCGCGCCGGACATACACGGGTGGCAAGCCCTCGCGTTCGCTCAACCAGTTGCAGTAGAGTGCAGCATCTTCCCAGGTGACTCGAACCACGGGGTGGTGGTCGGTCTCGAGACTGTGGCGACCCGCCGTGCCGGATCGATGCTGGTCATTGAACTCGCGAAACTCGCGGTTCGACACCTCCCGCACGGCGAGGTAGAAGGGGCGGGTCAGTTCGACCTCGCGCAGGGTTTCATTGGCCCGTCGGCCCGGTTCCCTGCGCGAAGCTCCCATCGTGAACCGGCCCGGGGCAATCAGGTTCATCTGGACACCCTGTGGAGTCAGGATCTCGTCAGGGAGCCCGGGCGACGTCACCGGCTGCAGCGTGACCGCGATCTCCTGCGGCAGGCCGGGGCGGGGCTGGACCTGGGTCCGGTAGGGTTGATAGCCGTCTTTGCGCACCTCGATGACGTGCTCGACCGCCGGCAGCGAGAGCGTCTGGTCGGTCGAACCGACCGATTCTCCATCAACGAGGATCTCCGCTCCTGGCGGACGGCTGGAGACCGCGATCGAGCCGCGCATGGGTTGCAGCGTCACGGCCAGCTGACGGCTTTCCCCGGGCCGGACGCGAATTCGCTCGACGTGGCTGAGATGGCCGGCCCTGGAAACCTCGAGTTCGTGCTCCTCGTTCGGTACCAGATCGAGTTCGATCGGAGTCGTCCCCCGGTACTCTCCATCCACGGTGACGGTCGCTTGGGCCGGGTCGGTCGCCAGGGAGAGGTTGCCCTCGGCTGGTTGAAGAACAATGGTGGTCGGGGTAAGCGGCTCGTTTGCCACCACCCTCAGCCGGTCCGAGTGTGGTCTGTAGCCTTCGAGCAAGACCTCGAGGGTGTGGATTCCCGAGATCACCTCTGCGGTAATCGGAGTCCGACCGACCGCCTTGCCGGCGACCTTGACCGTGGCGCCGGCGGGCTTGGATCTGAAGGTGACCTCGGCCCAGTCGGGGACCATCTCCACGGCCAGGGTGCGCGCCGATCCAGGCCCCTCGATGGTCACCTCCGCCAGGTACTCCTGGTAACGCTCCTTGCGGACCAGAATGCGGTGATTGCCGGCGGCGAGCTCGATGCCCGACAGCGGTGTGAGCCCTGCCGGGAACCCGTCCACGAGCACCTCGGCCCCCTCGACCGATCCGGTTTCCACAGTCAGCAGCCCCGGCATCTGCTCGAGCTCGAATTGAAACTGCTGGTCGGATTGACGTCCGACCTGGAGTGGTGCGGTCAATGGCCGGTAGCCCTGACGTGCGGCCGTTACGGTGTAGTCGCCCGGACGCACGAGGTAGCGTCCGCCGAAACGAATCGTCGGCAGGGTGCCTCGGATCGCGATACGGTCGGGCTCTGGCTCGACGGTGATCTCGATCGAACGCGCGGTGAACACGAACCACAGGAGCGTCGAGAGGGCGAGCAGGAGGGAGGCTTCGAGGATGAGGGCGGGTCTCACCCTCCAGCGCGATACTGGGCGACCGTGCAGGTCGGCCGGTGAGTATTCCGCCGGAGTAACGATCAGCGGGCCGGATGGGGTGACAGGTGGGGGACCGGGCGGCTTCAACTCCGGTGGATAAGTGAGGGCGTCTGAGGTTGGATCCTCGACCTTCAGGAGGATGCGTGTGCCGTCGTCGGCGACGACCAGCCGGGCAGGGCCGATCCCGAGAACATCGCCGTCGACAAGCCACTGCGAGGTCGTGAGGAGTACCCCGTTGCACGTGACGCGCTCGTTGGCAGGCTCGGCTGGTTGTAGGAAGATGGCGTCCTCATGACGCCCGATCCAGGCAAGCGCTTCGTGGCCCTCGACGCCGGGGAGGCGAATCGCAGATCGATGTCCACCGATCGGAATCGGGAACGCCGCCGGGTGGAGTTCCCTGGATCCGTCGAGGTCTTCGACGAAGATCTGATCGCTCAAATCTCCTCCTCGCACCGAACCACCAGCGGCTCCGACTCCGTTTCTGGCGAGACCCTCCATTCCACTCGGACATCACGATAACCGCCGCGTGTCCCGACCACGGTGTAGATCCCGGGGCGGAGGTCCAAGGAACGGCGCGTGAACGTGCCGAACCGGCCGACCCCATGAATCACGACATCGGTGAGGCCATCGGATTCGAGCTCGACTCGGACGGGAGTCGATGCAACTCGGATCGCCTCTTCGAGTCGGTCGATCTGGCCGGATAGGACTGGCCCCTGTGGCGAGACGGTGCGCGCGTGGCCGAGCAGCTCCACGGCCTCCTCCAGGACGTGTGCCGAGTTCAGACGGTCAGGATGCTCGAGGTGAAAGTCGATGCGTGCTCCGAGCTGCTCCCTCGCAGCGGCACGATCGCGACCGCGACGTGCAAACACGACCGCCGGATCGAGCGCCAGCGCGTACTCGTACTCTGCAACCGCTGACTCCCAGCGCTCTTCCTGCTCGAACGTGGCCGCGCGTTGTCGGTGCTGATCGATCGTCTGGGCGCGCTGTCCCGTCTCCACCCGAGCGAGGCCGTCGGCCACCTCCGGAGATCCGGGCCGCAGATCTGACGCGCGCTCGAAGGCAGCGCGCGCTGCCTGATAATCCTCACGATCGAGGGCGTCGAGTCCTGCGGACATGAAGGACGCGAACTCGTCGCGTTTTATCTCACGAGCCACGCGATCGAGTCCCGAGCGGGCGTCCTCTGAGACGGGGTCGGCCGCGGCAGCGCGGCGGTAGAGGTCCGCTGCCAGAACGAAATCGCGTTGTTGTTCCGCGGCGCGGGCCTTTCCGAGTAGATCTATCACCTCATCCAGAACCTGCGCGCGGCGCAGCCCCACTGCCGCGGTTCGACTCTCGGGCACGAGCTGCAATGCCAGCTGAAAGGCCGCCGTCGCTTGCTGCGAATCGCCGGCCGCGAGCGCTCGAGCACCCTCATCCAGAGCCTGACGAACGACCAGCGAGGACCTCGATTCGATGACCGCGAGCTGCCGGCGTGCCTCGTCGTAGGCTGCCAGGGCAGCGGCGTTTTCACCCGAACGGAAGTGACCGTCACCGGTCGCGATTTCCTGGACGGCCGACGCATACTCCGCCGGTGCCCAGTTGGAGACGCCCCGCGACTCCAGAGAGGATTGCAGGTCAGTTGCTGCTCCGCGCATGTCTTCGACGTCGGATCGGAGGGTGTCCGGCCCGGCGAGGCTCGCGACGGCACCCGTGTTTGGCCCGGCGTCCTGGATCTCGGACCGGCCGGGCGGTGGCGTCGGACCTCTCCCGGGGCGGTGCGACTCGACCCACCTGGGAAGCAACGTGAAGACCGCGAGCAGGGCGCCCCCGAGGACGACCGCCGCCGCCGCCGCCCACCATTTCGTGCGGCGTCTGCCGTCACCGGTCGCCGGTGAGTCGAGTTGGGAAGCGGTATCTGCGGGTGCCGCCGGATGCACCTGGGCCGCGCGTGGCGGAGGGACCAGCCGGACCTCGGCGTCAGATCCGTCGTCGGTTCGTCGGACCGGAGTGAAACGGCGATCGAGCTTGGGGCGTTCGGACATATCCGAGATGAGATTATCTCGTGTTGGGATCGATATTGGTGTTGGGATCCAGCGGCAGCGCGGTTTCGGTGGCGTAGATTTCGCGAAGGAGCTCTCGCCACGTCTGGTACTGCGTCTCCACTGAGCCACTCAGCCGGAGGGTCTGTCCCTCCACCTCGATCACCAGCGGTTCCACCTCGGCCTCGAACGACGCCCCGAGCTCCTTGAGGGCCTCGACGTGGATCTTGGCTTCCTTGGAGGTGGCGAGGCCGGCCTGAATCGCTGCCATACCCCCAATTGCGGCCGCATCGCGGATCGCTGCCTCCGCACCGCTGTCCACCTGGGCAAACATGGCGCCGAGAACCGCGAGGGCACCGAGGATCTTCTGCGTTCGCGCCTTGCGGCGGAGCTTCTCGAGGGCCATCTGTTCTTCGAAGCTGAACTGTCGCCAGCTGTCGTACGGCTCGGTCATGTCGGTGTAGAAGTTGGCGTAGTGTTGGTTGAGGGTGTCCACGAACATGTACTCGCGTTCGCGGATCCGCACGACTCGATCCATCATGGGATCGTGCGCGGCCGGGAGCCGAGCGACCTCGTATCGGCCTTTCCTGTTCACGACGACGTAGTCGGAAAACGGAACTGGCGCCAAATTGGCTGCGAACTGCAGCTCGGAGACCTGCCGAATCTCGCGGACCTCGTCGTTCTCGAGGCCGGAGCGTGCCGCCACGAGTTGGTTGCTGATCTGGTGATACAGGGCCTGAAAAGGATCTCGGTCGGCGAGCTGATCACTTTCAGTGTAGGCCACTCCACTGGTGACATGCTTGTACCTGCTGTTGATCCACACTCGCCCCGTGGAGTCGCTCGCGAGTATCTGTACGACCAGCTCCTTGCCGGTGGACTGGATGATCCTCCCCGTGACCTTGACGTCGAGCGCTTGCCCGGCGACGGGAACCACCCGAACAGCACCCCACTGACCGGTCTCCTGCAACGTTTCTTTGAGCTGGATCGCGATCCAACGGGCTTCGGACCGTCGCACCTCGGGGAAAACGTTGGGCGGAAGCTCGCTTTCGTCCTCCGGGAGACCCGGATCGAAGACTTGGATGCCCACGTCCAACAGGTTTGCCTCGGGAATTTCGACCGCGGCCTGGACGAGTTCGACGTTGCCCTCGGTGGGAACCTGTTGCCTGCTGGAGCACGCGGTCACGAGCAACATCAGGGTCACGACACCCAGCCCGCGGATTCTGCAGGCTTCAGTCTTCATCCGGACTTCCCTCGGCCCCGGTTGATCGCCTGTACTCCCGATACTCATCCCAGAGGCGCTCCCTCAGCTCAGGGTCGTCCTCTTCCATCGCCGCTTCACGGAGTTGTCGGGCGACGATGTCGTCGTCGCTGCCATCTCCGACATCCGGCGGCACTCGTGAGAGATCGTCGCCCTCCGTGCCGCCTCCCGCGTCGGTGGAACCGCTGCCGTCGGGAGTCTCATCGCCACCCGCAGGCATCGCCTCTGAGCCACCCGTAGAGTCGGTGTGCGCTGCAGTTCCGTCGCCGGCAGCTCCGTCACCGGCCTGGTCACCGCTTTCGCCCTCACCGGGAGCGGCCGCGCCGGGGCCGCTGCCACTGGCTGCGGCCCCGGACTCTCGAGCCAGCCGCTGCTGTTCTTCAAGCAGGATGCCGTCGATCTCCTCGAGCGATCGGTCCAGGTCGCGGTCGAGGCCTTCAACACGCTCTCCCGAGGTTTGGGCTCCCGCCGAAGCGGCAACGGTGCCTGCGGCTCCCATGGAGGGGTCCTTCTCTGATTCAGGCCCTCGTGCCGATGCCTCCTCACCGGAGATCGCCGAGTTTGCCGATTCGGCGCTGCGATCAGCTGTCTCGCGCGCTGGTTCGGGCGTGCCGGTCGTACCGTCCGATGGCCCGTCGGCCTTCTGCGGTGGTGCTGCGGACTCGGACTTTGCCTGGGGGGGCGGCGACTGGCCGCCTGAAGGTGCTTCGGCGCTGGAAGGCGACGAGCTCGGCGACGAGGTTGGCGTCTGAGTTTCCTGCGGCGACGAGGATGCGCAGGCTACCGCCACCGCGACGGCCAGGAACAGGACGCCGCGAGAAAGTGTCGAGGTCAACGAGGATCTTCGGTGGCGCATGAGCAGCATGGGACGTGCGGACGGCCCCGCGGTTGGGTCAGCCGTCCCAACAAGGTTCAAACCGGGCGCGGCGGCGGTGCATTCCGCACGGTCCTGTCGAAATGGTACTCGATCCGAGGCCAGACCCGTATCCGTGTCCTCCCGATGTTGTGAAAGGCGAATCGGGCTCGGAGACGGAGACGGACACTCCCAAGGAGTCGAGTGAAAAGGCGAGCGCCTAAGGGGTTCCGACCGGAGTCTGTGCCGGTTCATCACGTTCTTGAGTCGAGCGGAGGCCGGGACCACCTGCCAGAATCTGCCGTTCGTCGGGGTAGATCGCCGTTACCGTTCCGTCGGAGATCTCGAGAGCGGCGGCCGTTCCCCCGTACACGCTCTCGAGCATTCCGGTGTCGATCAGGTAAACCCTCCCACCGAATCGAGAGGTGATCCTGCTGCTGCTCTGGACCGTGTGACCTACGACCATGCGGTCGACCCCGAGGCCGTCGAGCAGGGACGCCATCTCGTCACCACGTTCGGACTCGTCCCACTTGGCGGCACCTCTGAACCAGAGGGGCCCCTCGGGGTTGGTGATGAACCACTTGGACCAATGGAGGAATCCCCTGGCACGCTTCAGCCGCGCCAAACGGCGATCGTCAAAAGCGCCGTACCTACCGTTGGCACCCTCGAGCGCCTCGATTTCTTTCGCCACAGCGCCGGCCATTTCCAGGGCCGAGAACCAGGGTAGCGCCAGGCCACTGCCGACCATGTAGTCGTGGTAATCGTCAAAGGTGCGGAGCTCCGCTGCGGCGCGCCCATTGACCTCCTCGACCGTCAGCCCCTCGAGCATGGGGCCGAATCCGCCGTGGACGAAAAGCGTGCCGTCGACCACTGCCGCCACCGGCAAGCCCCTGAGCCACTCGCCGTACTTACCCTTTGGCGAAAACGCGTCGACGTATTCGAAGTACCCGGGCGGGTGCATTGCGAACCACTGCTCGCGCGCCTCGCCGGTGACCGGCACGTCGTGGCCGAGTTCGCGACTGCGCCGCCTCCAGTACCGCTTGAAGACCTCGAAGGCCTCGGTGCGCCGGGCCTCGGTGCGTTCGTCGACGAACGCGGTGTAGGCGTCGCGATTGACGTCGCGGCGGATGCCCAGCAAATTCATGGCTTCGTGGTTGCCGAGCAGGGCGATCACCTTGCCGCCGGACTCCGGGGCCTCGGCCTGCAGCCGCATCAGGAGGTCCATGACCTCCTGCAAATCGACGCCGCGATCGAGTAGATCGCCGGTCTGCACCAACGTCGCATCGCCGCCGATCCACGCGTTGGATTCATCGATCAGCTCGGCCGCGCGCAGAATCCCGACCAGGCCGTCGATGGTGCCGTGAACGTCCGCGACGGCTACCACGCGGTCGGCTGCCACCACCGTCGAGGCGGCGAAAAGAATCGTGACCAACGCGCGGGAGATTCGGCTCGATCGTCGGCGGAATGGAGAGGTGTCGTGGTGTATCACAACAGGCGCGCCCCGGATTCGCCCGAGGGCCGCGTGAGCTGCTGGAACAGGGCCCGCACGATCTCGATGTTGTTGGACAGCAGGTCGAAGAAGTCTTCCGCCTCGATCACGAGCACGTTGCTCGTGGCTCTCGACGTGGCGTTCCCGGTTCTCAGCCGGTCACTCAGGATGTCGGTCACGCCAAAGGTCGCACCGCGTTCCACGACTTCGGCGTGGTCGTCAGGGGCCTCGAGATCCACCGCGCCTTCGACCACGCAGTACATGGCTTCAGGCGGCTCGTCGCGCGCGTAGATCTTTTCTCCTTCGGCGAACTGCCGATTACCGGAGATCGCAGCCAGCTGGACGAGCTGCTCCGCGCTGCACGAGGCGAACAGGTCGACCCCCTGCAGGAACACGACCTTTTCGATGTGGGCCATCTGGTTCATCCGCGTCTCTCCATGATAGGAATCGCCGGCATCGCTGTCGGCATTCCGTGAATCATCGCCGGGTGTTCTCGGTTTCCCCACCCGGAGCTGGTGTAGTACCCATTCGGCGGTCTCCCGGAGGACCGTGTCATCGCTCGATTCGGCGATCGATTGCAGCACGGGGTAGTACCGGTCGACCTTGTCTGCGTAGACGCTGTGCATGGCGGCGAACGCGAGATGGACGCTGGCGGGGTCACCGCCCGGATCGGCGTGCAGCAGGCGGCCCAGGGTGACCTCCGCGGTCTCGACCTCGACGCCGTATTGCTGCGCCGCCCGGTGCAGCCTGTCCTCCGGAGGCGCGTCGTCAATCACGGCGAACAGGTCACGCCGCAGCGAACCGGACAGGGTGTTGTCGAGGTACTCGAGGGCGTTGGCGCGGAGTCGGAGATCCTGGCTGAGCATACTGCGATGCGCCGCCTCCACGTCTCGAGAGGGATAGATCAAGGACAGCAGCCCGAACACGCTTCCGACGGCGGTCGTCATCCTTTGCGCCAGAGCCTGCTGGAGAAGAGTAGGCACCCGACCACTCGTCTGCCAGTGGGCGATCGGCCCCGCGAACCGTGCGTGGTGGATGGCCGATACAGCCCAGAGATCTGCAAGGCTGCGCAGATACCAACCGGCCTCGAGGCGAATCTGGCGGGCGATTGTCCGCTTGTCGATCCTGATCCCGGGTTGGCGTGCTCGCAGATAGCACAACGCTTCGACGATCTTGCGCCTGAGGAATCCGTCGCGAGAGTTCAACGATCTGACCAGACCCGAGGCCGCCGCGGGAGATCCGATCAGGGCGATCGTCTTCGGAACGGCGCGCCGGACCCAGATCTGCTCTTCCTCGGCGTTCATGAACAGGATCAGCGCTTCGATCGCGCTCTCGCCGTACGCCACCACGGCTTCGCGCGCCGCGTGCTTGAGCCTGCGGTTGCCCATGAGCGATATGAGGATCGGAATGTACAGGGGGTTCGGCCCGTCGCGGGCGAGCCGATACCTGACCGCCGCGATGGCGTGCTGGACCACTCCCTGATCCGTGTCATACAGCAGTTGAACCAGCTCTCGACTGCCGACGGGTTCGGGGATTTGCTCCAGCGCCTTTGCGGCTTCTATCCGCACCTCGGAATCTCGATCTGCGAGCATCTCGGTGAGGACCGCCACGGCCCGCTCTTTGAGGGCTGGATCGGAACCATCCGACAGCGACGCCACTGCTGCCGACCGAATGCGAGGGTCTGGATCTGCCAACCGCGCGGCCATGAACTCGGACGCGTCCTCCCGTTTGAGGACGGCCAAAGCCTGGACTGCATCGGACCGTACCTGGGGTTCGTCGTCGCCGATTGCTCGCTCGATCAGCTGCAGGGCATCGGTGCGCTGGCCCGCCGCCAGCATCCGCAGCGTGGCCCTCCTTACCCGGGCATCGTCATGGTGGAGCAGCAGCGGAGTGACGAGGCGGTACTCACGGTTGTTCTCGAGCAACTCCAGGCCGTGAAGGACCTGTCTCGGGTCGGAACTGCCGAGCGACTCTGCCAGGGTGATGACCGTCGTGACGTCTGACAGGTCGATCGAGGGGGTTTCCTGCACTGTTCCCCGTTTGAGGCCTTCCCGGAATGCCCGCACATATTCACGCCGCACGAGTCCAGTGATCCACAGCCAGCCGAGCGCGACCAGGAGAATCAGCCAGCTGAGGTGCATGGGCTGCAGCAGGCCGAGTGAGACGGGGAGGAGCACCAGCGCAGCCACACCCTTTGAGAACCGCTGCACGAAGACGTCGATGTACGCCTTGGCGCGAATCCGAAGCGGCGAGGGGACCGGCATGAAGAGCAGCTCCCGGGTCGACTGTTCCACCGAGTGGCGGAAGGAGGTATCCGACAGCTTGAGCGCGTACGCCACCAGGAGGATCGCTGCCGGGAAGAACCCGAACGCCACCAGCATCAGGAAGCTGGCGCACGCCACCGAGGCGGGCAGGATGCGCATCCCGACACCGACGCCGAGAACGCGGTGGATGCGTTGGGTGAAGATGATCTGGACCAGGAATCCGACCACCCCCATGAGGCTGAAGAAGTTGCCGAACACCTCGGTGCGCTGGTCGAGGCTGTCGGTCTGACCCTGAATCACCCAGCTGAACTGCAGGTCCACCATCTGGTTGATGGCCATCGCCAGAAAGGTGAGCACGGCGATGAGCAACAGCAACCTGGACTCGCGCAGGATCTGGAAACCCCCACGAGCCGCCTGAAGGCGTTCCAAAACCGCCTGACGCGAGGTGACTCGTGCCCGCGGCGGGCGGCGGCTCTCGATTATCCGGACCAGACCCATGATCACGAGGGTCAAACCCGCGGCGACCAGCAGGGCGTGGCGGGTGCCGCCGAGCCTGCCCGCCAGACTCGCGATTTGGCCCCCGGGAATGGCGCCGAGGAGGCCGCCGGCCGCAATGAACGCGAACAGACGCCGTGCCTGTCGGGCGTCGAAGACGTGGTTCGCGTACGACCAGAGCTGGCTGACCCCGATGCCGAACGCGACGGTGATCCAGACGAAGAAGGCGACCGCCACCGCCCGTTCGTTGAACGAAAACAGCCAGAAGAACAACACCAGGCCACCTGCCTGAAAAAGGCAGAACAGCGATATCAGCAGCGGTTGCGAGAACCGTGCCGTGAGCCGAAGGTAGAGCAGCAGGACAGGGAACGAAACCACGGCGACCAGCAGATACGCCCACGGAAGCTGGGTCGCGCTGAGGTTTTCCAGGAAGGTGGAATACCGGACACTCTTCCCGACGTAGTGACACGTGGCGAGGAGCAGGAAGTAGACGAAGAAGAGCCACGCCAGCGAGCTTTCCCCCGGGTGAATTCCGAACGACGAGCTCGAGAGTGAGAACCGTCCGGGCGGCGTTTCGGAGGGTAGGATTTCCTGGCTCGGGCCGAGCACGGAACGCGCGAGGGTCCGGACGCCCCAGGGGTGGCGGCTCACGCTGCCTCCCGTCCGACTGCCGCAGGCTTCGAACACACCTGGCGTCGAGAAACCGCGTGTGGCACGAGGCGGCTGCGTCCAATCCGATAGCGCGGGCTCGTCACGCGACAACCTTAACCCTGCAGGGCTATGTAGACAACGTTCCCGGGAAGTTCGGTGAGGGTTTCTTCGTTTCCGGCTCCAACTCCGTGCACCGCCCGGCGTCTCGGGCAGGTGCATCCGATTGACCCTCGAAACCGGGCGGTGCTAGCATGGAACCAGCGAGGGCCCACCAAGGCGTTGTCTGTCAACAACCTAGGTGCTGACAACGGAGAGAGAACCGGCGCGCTATGACCGATTCGAACTCGAACGGCCTCGATGACACGACCGTCGATCTTCACGACAGCTCGGCCTCGGCTCCGGTCGTTGGTGCGGATGGCTTTGATGACAGCCCCGGCGACCGACGCTTCGACGAGGCGAACTTGATCCTGATTGCGCACCCCGAAAACAGGCAACTCGGTCGGCGGTTTCGTCTCATCAAGGGTGCTTGGGTGGACATCGGGCGCTCCCAGTCCTGCGACTGCGGCTTCCCGGATGTCTTGTCGCTGTCCCGGATTCACGGGAGGCTGAAATACGACGATGACGGAGTCACGATCGAGGACCTCGGCAGTACGAACGGCAGCTTTGTCAACGATCGACGCGTGAACGGCCGCGTCCGACTCAGCAGCGGCGACCGAATTCAGCTCGGTGGACTGCACTTCAAGTTCCTACATGGGAGGGATGTGGAACATGCGTACTACGAGGCGATCTACCAGCTAATCACCGAGGACGGGCTGACCGAGGTTTACAACCGGCGGACCTTCGATGAGGAGTTGCAGCGCGAGTTCGCACGGGCGAGGAGGCACCGTAGGCCGTTGTCGCTGATTCTGATGGACGTCGACCACTTCAAGTTGATCAACGACCGCTGCGGCCACCTGTGCGGCGACTTCGTGCTCAAAGGCGTGGTCAACATCGTGCGCCGGGTGCTGCGGCCCGAGCAGGTGTTCGCCAGGGTCGGCGGCGACGAGTTCGCGATCCTCAACCCGGAGACCGA
>JBFELO010000092.1:0-18867 GCA_041552055.1 Candidatus Sulfomarinibacteraceae bacterium
GACTCCGGTAGTGCCTTGGAAGAGCCCTCGGCCCACAGCTGAGAGCCGGCAGTCCGTGTGCCAGATGGGAGCGCCCACCCTTGTCGGACCCCACCATGCACCGGTCGACTCGTGCCTCGACCATCAGAGTGCGAATAGAAGCGAGACGGGCCGATCATCCAGATCGCTGCCGATACACGCAAGGAGGCATGCCAACGACTGATCCCTACTTGACGACGCCGGCCTACTCATAGAAGGTACAATAATGCAATAACATGAGTGGGGGTATCGACAGGCCTTGCCGAGAGCCAACCGCGTCTTCATCTCTGGAGGCATCTACCACGTTTATGCACGGATCGCGAGGGGCGAGCCCGTCTTTGCTGAGGATGCAGAGGCGGGAGCGTTTGTCGACGTTGTCAGAGCCGCAAAGGAGCGAGACGGTTTCAGAGTTTTCGCTTGGGCGGTCCTGTCTAACCACTACCACATGGCGATACGTACCGGATGCGTACCCCTGTGGCGGACCATGGCGTCGATCCAGGGGCGATGCAGCAAGGGATTCAACCGACGTCATGGAGTGTTGGGGCCGCTTTGGCAGGGCCGCTATCGAGCCAGGTTGGTCGAGGACGAGATCTACCTTCAGCAGCTCGTCGCCTATGTCCATCTCAACCCGGTGAAGGCAGGGCTGGTGGAGGATCCGGCACATTACCGCTGGAGCGGGCACGGCGAACTGCTCGGGCGGCGGCGGGTGCCGCTGCTGGATGCAGACGAAACTCTATCGATTTACGGTGAGAGCCGCCGAGAGGCTCGGAGGATCTACGCGCGCACCCTCCGTGGCGAGGGTGACAGGAAGTGGCTCGGCGAGGACCCGGGCAAGCTGCCGTGGTGGCGAGGTCCCCGTGAGCAAGACGATCGTATCGAGCCGTCACATCACGGTCCGTTCGTTGACTATCTCGGGCGCAGCACAGAGCCCGTCCCTCCAACGGTAACGGCGGAGTCATTTCTCGAAACGGCGAGCCAGGTGCTTGGAGTGGAGCTGACCGAGCTGGCCGGCCGGGGGAAGAGCCGCGACCTCGCCGAGTTGCGCGGCTTGATCGCGCTTCTCGGCGTCGAGCGTTTTGGGCAGAAGATCAACAGGCTCGCAGCCATTCTGGGAAAACACCCAGGAAGCCTGAGCTATGCAGCCAAGCGGTTTGCCCAGCGACGATGTGACGACGTTGAGGCGCGTCGATTATTCGATCGGATCGATACCGATCTTCGGAATCGAGTCGACGAGTAGGCGCAGGAGATGAAGGCGCGACAATAAATTATTGCATTGTTGTACGTGGCACCAGGCGCAAATGTTGACAGCGTCGAGCTGGGTATCGGCCCAGTAGAAGCTGTGCCCCAGTCGGACGAACGCGCCTCCTTCAGACCGACCAGAAACACTTTGTAGTTTCCTGTTCACCCGAGAACAGCAGCCCCGACATCGGGTTTCATGTGGGTTTGCCCAGGGTTTTTTGACGATCCATATCAAGTGCCCCGGCAATGACCGGGGCACTCAAAATGGAACGATCGGCTGCTCAGGATCCGGGGATGAACATCCGCATCAGCTGGCCGGACTCCCTCTTTAGCAGAATGGGCCCAACCTGCTCCTGGTCCACGAAGGCCCCGTGACCCTGGACGTCGAGGATCCAGGTACCAGGGCCGAACCACTCTGAGGCATCCACGATGCCGCTCGACTCCCCATCCGGGTCGTTGACGGTGGCCACGACGCTCCACGTCCCGGTCCCGAAGTCGTGACGCCAGATCTTCGCTTCGTCGGCGTCTTCCTGGACCATCAAGCTGTTGACGCTGGTGTCCATGTTGTCCGGGTTTCGCATCGAAACGAACTCTGGGGCCGACTCGTCGTCAGCGTCAGCCAACACCGAGAAGCTGTCCACCTTGCGGGGGTTGGCCCTGTTGAACACCATTCTGAAGATCCTGCCGTTGTCGGCGGAACCCACGGTGCCGGAGGGACCGCGCCGCATGCGCCCGGTCGCCGGATCGGGAATGACCCTGGTCCTGCCGGTGTCGGCAATGTAGACGGTCCGCGGGTCGTTCTTGTCGTAGGCCAGATCCTCGAGTCGGATGAACTGGAACACATTGTTGTCGTTCGACCATATCTCCAGCGCGTCCTGCGGCGCATCGGCGGTCTGGCCCTTGGCGATGTCCTTCGGCACGCGGATGAACTTGCCTTGCCAGTCATCCCCGGGCTGCAGGTCGAGATAGTCATTGGCTCCGTTGAGGGGGTCGGTTGGATCGACCGGGCCCTCATCGGTCCGGGTCACCTGGAAGGCCCACAGGCTTCCCTTGTCCTGCCAGATGTCGGATTCGTGGTTCGCCAGGTACAGGTAGAGCTGCGCCGACGGCGCGTTGAACGTGTCGTCGGTCGTGAGCAGGGCGTGCTGGTTCCAGCCGCCGGGGACCACCACCGTGTTCTCATGGTTCAAGCGGCCCATGCCCTCGATCTGGACGAAACTCCCACTCTCCACGTCCAGCGCTACCGCATAGCCGGCCTGGCGATCCGGGGCAAGGGCTGGATCAGCGCCATACGGTGCCCCAGGAACCACAGGTACGACATCGTTGGCCTCTTCGCCGGTAAAGAACGTGAACCTGGAGAACCCTTCCGCCGGACCCGCCATCGAGGCGGAACAGAACCGGAGGAAGCCGGCCTCCGGGGGCAGGGCCACACTGGCGTCCAGCACGGCGGCCGTGTCCCGGTCGAGTGTCAGCCTCGAGACCGACGCATCCTGGAAATCGGCGGTGCCGAAGAACGGTACGCGAGTCTGCTCGTGAGCCACATAGACGTCCACGGTGCCATCATCGGGTCCCGGCGCCAATCCGATGCCGTCCGGGAGTCCCTCGAAGAGGAAATCGCCAAAACTCTCTCCACTGTCGATGATCGGCGTCACCGCCGAACCCACGGGAACTCCGGGGTCCAACGTGATAGCGGCCGGCCCAACCGCCAATGCCGGCGCCGGAAGCAAGCCTACTGCCGGGACGAATGCCAAGAGGAGAGCCCAGACATTATTCGAGCCTTGAGTCATGACGTAACCTCCATCTTAAAAAGTTAATAGGAATCATTGTTTTTATATTCCCTCGCCCGTGAAGACGCCCCGTGGGCCCATACCGATGCTAGGACAGTGTCGAGCGCGCGGGCCAGGCCCCTCGATACCGCGCAGCGGTGCACTCTCTAAGGGCCGTGGAGGGTAGTTTCTTGACACCCTGGAGACACCCTGACCGGGGGTAGAACCATGCTTCATTCGAATACGCTCGCCGGGCCTGCGACCCCCTCGGCTCGGGCCACGGGTCGATTCTGGGGGTGGGGACGAATCCCGTCGGGCGTACCGTTCCCTTCCCACCCTTCCACGCACCAGGAACACGGAACAAGGCTCAAGGTGCAACGTGCGCCACCCGTGGAGGGTCGCTCTGTCGGTCGTCTCGACACCTTCGACGACAAGTTCTGGGCGGAATGAGGGTGAGACGATCCCGGGTAGTGTGGTGCGGGTCGATGGACATCGAACACATCATCGGAGTAGGTATCCCAGTGAAATTCCTCAAGATTGCTCTACTCGTATTCTCCATCCTGTCCAGCCGGTCCGTCGCCTTCGCCGCCAACAAGCCGAATGTCGTCTACATCCTGGTCGACAACTGGGGCTGGGGCGACATCAGCATCCAAGGCAGCACCGTTCAAAAGCCGCGGATCGACAGCTTCGCCTCCGAAGGCATGCGCGTCACCAACTTCAACGTCCAGAACCAGTGCACGCCGACTCGGTCCGCCATTCACACCGGGCGCCTGCCGATCCGCTCGGGCACCCAGAAGGTGGCGGCCCCGGGCGAGTCCGACGGCCTCTCGCCATGGGAGTACACCATCGCCGAACTGCTGTCCGACGCCGGCTACGCCACGGCTCTTTACGGCAAATGGCACATGGGATCCAAGGTGGGCCGCCTGCCCTCGGACCAGTGCTACGACGAATGGTTCGGTATCAACGAAGGCTCGAACGCCGCCGCCTGCACCAGCACATCGCAGTTCGACCCCACCGTCGTCGAGATTCCCCTTCTCTGGCGGGGCAAAAAGGGTCAGCCATCCACAAAAACGGAGATCTACGACAAGGAAGCCAAGCGGTCGCCCGATAGTGAGTCCACGAAGAGGGCGATCGCCTTCATCGAGAAGAACGCCTCCGTTGGCAAGCCATTCTTCGCCTATGTCGGTCTCACCCATTTCCACCCGCCCTGGGGTGTGCACGACGATTTCGAGAACGCCTCCGGGGCAGGCATCTACGCCGACACCAAGCTCGAGGTCGACCACAACGTCGGGCAGATCCTCGACACCATCCGTTCGGCCGGCATCGAGAACGACACGATTGTCATCTTGACGGGCGACAACGGCGCCGCCAACTATTCCTCTCCCGGTATCGTCACCGGTGAGGTCGGCGGCCCGAATGGCCCCTGGCGCGGCGGTCTGAGCACCGCTTACGAGGGTGGCATGCGCACCCCGGCCATGATTCGCTGGCCGAACAAGATCGCCGCCGGCGTCGTCACCGACGAGATCATTGCTGACCTCGATTGGTACCTGACCATCGCCCACTTCATCGGCGAGGAGCACCGTATTCCAACCGATCGACCCATGGACGGCATCGACCAGAGCTACTTCGTACTCGGCCGGCAGGACAAGTCGAACCGAGGGTACGTGGTCACTTACGTAGGAGACACGGTGTTCGCCGTGAAATGGCGAAACATGAAAGTGCACTTCGCTACGGCCGAGGGTACCCACTCGATCGTGCAGCGCTGCACCTTTCCCCAGGTGTTCGACATCAAGGAGGATCCCAAGGAGAGCTTCGAGCTGTGGGGCAATGAAGGCTATGCCCACGCCCGGGTGATGGGTCCGGTGACGAGGATCCTCGCCGACCTGGCCGCGAGCATGGCTGAGTACCCGAACATCGAACCAGGGCAGGACTTCGAAGGCTACAACTGACGATTGCGTGCAGCCGCCGACACATGCGGATCTGAAGGTCGTGGTTACCGAGGGCCGGACTTGTCACGGCGAAGTCCGACCTGTCACGGCGTGGCCGAAGGCGGAGCCGGAAGGCCGTCAGCAATCCCGCCGGGCGTACCAGCACCCGCCCACCCTGCCGGGTACAAGGAACAAGGTGCAAGGAGCGAAATGCACGGCTGGCAGGAAGGCAGCGGAGCACCGGCTCAAGGTGGTCAGAATCCCCAGCGCGTCCAGATCCAGAACTTGTCGGTGTCGACCGACCACTCGTCCGCGTCGTATACGGCGAACTTGAAGGCGAACTGCTGCTTCCACGGAGAGGTATAGGCGACCGATCCGTCGAACTCGGCGCCCCAGGAACCACCGCCGTTGTCGGCGGAGAAGTCGTGATAAGCGGCGTTCAACTTCCATTTCCCGACAGTTGCGCCCGCGGACACGAAGGCGTCGCGGAGCCCGTTCGCCGGCGTGTCGAGAAAGCGGTCGGCCCAGCCGTTGAACTTGTGCAGGGTGGCGAGCGGGGTGCTGAAGCTGCCCTCGCCCGCAGCGCCGCCGAGCACCTCGTAGCCGGCGCCGAATTCTACCCTGCCGACCTTGAGCCCGAGGTCGGCTCGGCCGTAGTCGGCCTCGACCGATCCCGGGTTGTTGCCGGTGTCGCTCTGCGTGGCGAGCGCGAGGCGATAGGTGAGGGCGGTGCTGTCCGATAGCCTGGCCTTGCCGGCGAACGACGCGCCGATCGTGCTGGTCGACAGGTTCCGCCGCGCCTCCTGGTCGTACTCGATCGACAGCAGGTAGGCGTGGAGCGTGCCGATGTTGCCGAGGGTGAAGGTGCCGTCGAGGTGGCTGGTGGACATCGGTCGCGACTCGCCGGTGATGGCGCGCTGGTTGCCGATGTAGGTGTAGCCCAGCGAGACGTTGTTAAAGCCGTTGAAGTGGATCACGGCGCCGTCAAAGCTCTGGTGGTTCTGGCGCCAGCCGACGTTGCCGATGAACCGTGCGTTGTCGACGATGATCTCCTGCCGACCGCCGCGAATCGGCAGTCCGTCGAGCGGCTTCCAGTCGAGGTAGGCCTGGTTGATTTCGGTGATCGGCGCGTCGGCGATGACCGGCCTGTAGCCGACGCCGTTCCCCAACGACCCGTAGCCGCCGTTGTTATGCTCGTCACCAAGCCCGATGTCGCGCACATCCTCGAACTCGAGGAAGGCGGACAGCCGCTGCCACCACAGGGTGCGGTAGCCCAGTGTGGTGCGAAGGGTGGAGGCGCGACCACGGTCATCGAACCTCGCCTCGTCGACTTCTTCGTATCGGTAGTGCAGGTTGAGTGAGATCTTGCCCTTGGTGACGGCCTCGCCGAGGGACACCCGTTCCTCCTGGGCTGATGTCGGAGTGGGCGCGGCCACCACAGCGGCGATGACCATGAGGAGTATCGTGTGACGCGTCAGGTTGGTGGACATTTCAGCAGCTCCTTAACCCTCTTCCCTGAAAAACTTCTGATAGATCTCCTGCATGTCACCCGTGCGGATCTGCTGCTTCAGGTTATCGGTCTGTTCGCGCACCCAGCGATGCATGGGATCGCTCGAGAGGATCGTGTCGACAAACGCGTCGACCTCGGGGTCGCCGAGCTCGCGGGCCTCGGGCAGCAGCTTGAAGTAGAGGTGCTGTGCGATGTCGGAGAAACCGTGACGCCAGGCGTAGTCGGGCCCCATCATTGCGGCGCCGTGGCGGGCGCGACGGCCCTCGTGGTGCCGTAGCTCCCAGTAGACCCACTCGATTCTGTTGGAAAAGCTGGCCGGGTTCTCGAGCAGCTTGCGCTCACGGACAAGCTTCATCAGGTCGGTGGCCGGGATCGCAAACTTCTCGTTGTACAGGCGCACCGAGGCGTCGAACTGGTAGAGGTGCCCGTCGGTGAAAATCGGGGTGTGGCAGGCGTTGCAGACGTTCTCCGTTTTGGTGCGCTTGGCCTGCCAGTTGTCGTTGTGCTTCGATACGGGTGGTCGCAGGGTCCAGGCGATCCGTCGGCCGACGTCGTGGGTGGTCTTCTGTCTCGATGTCGCCGACACGTGGCAGGTGGCGCAGGTGGGCGCCGCCGAGTACTCGACACCGACGACCCACGAGTCTGAGTCGAGGTTCATCCGGTCGTCGTTCGTGAAGTAGGTGTTGCCGTGCTTCGACTCCTCGCAGACCTCTTTCTGCGGGTGGTCGGGGCCGAGGTGGCACTTGGAGCACGCCTCGGGCTGTCGTGCCTGCGCCTTGGAGAAGGAGTGACGGGTGTGACATGCGTTGCACGAGCCGAGCGATCCGTCTGGGTTGATGCGACCGATCCCCGAGTTCGGCCAGCTGCGACGGGCGAGCTTGTTGGGGCTCTCATCGTCGATCATGACCTTGGCGCCGTGAAAGCTCTCGCAGCCGAGCACTGCCACCGGATCGCCAGCCGCGACGTGTGCCAGATAGGCGTCGGCCGAGTCGAGGATCTGGCCGGCCGTGGCGTGGTACGAGCTGCCGACCTCTTCGGCGGCGCGAGCGTGGCAACGGCCGCAGTCCCTGGGCGTGACGAGGGTCGCGATGAGCGCATCGGAGTGTTCAAATGCATCCACGTCTCCGGGCTCCCCCTGGTGGCAGCTCAGGCAGGTGACGTCGTGAGCGGCGTGCTCGGATGTAGCCCACTGCCTGTACAGCCCGCGCGAGGCTTCCTTGTGGCAGGTCATGCAGGCACCCGCCACCTTCGGATCCTCGGCAGCCCCCACCACCACGGCAAGGGCGACGAACAGCGACGCAGCCGTGCCTGCGTATCGCATCTCAGCTCCTCCAAAGGTGTTGATGGTCGCCATCTTATATCCAGAACCGGTCTCAGCCATTGTTCGTACGCCGGAGATCCAGGCGCATTGACCCGAGTCAAGCTCGACCATCTCGCACGAGATTCACGCACGGCTCCCCCACACTCGACATCGGGGGTCGGACCGGGTCGACGGATGGATGACGGATGAATGACGGATGAATGTTGCCCCGACTCCCGGCGTGCCGCCGGGAGGTGTTCCGTCACAGGCGCAGGGCCGACTCACCCCTTGTTGATGAGCTTGGTCAGCTCGTCGCGCTTGGGGTTCAACAGCGCCGCCACGCGTTCCGGATCGACGCCGGCGACGATGATGTCGCCGATCTCGACGGTGACGTCGTCGAAGATGCCGAGCTTCTTCATCCCCCCGGTCTGCTTGACGTTGTCGTCCGTCGGCGTGACGTAGTGGATCGACACCGCCTTGTAGCGGTGGATCAGGAACAGGTGCAGCAAAGTCATGAGCCGCTTCTGACGTAGCGCCGGGTCGGTGGTTTCCTGGTCCCTCACCGAGAGGATGCTCTTGCCCCGGCGGTCGCGGATGGTCGCGAACACCACCTCTGCCACCTTCGCGCCGGACGGATCGAGGACGGTCAGGCCGAGCAGCTCGGAGCCGGCCTTGTGCGGTCGCAGCTCGACCTTGAAGGGGCCCGGTATGCCGTTGGCCTCGCTCCACAGCTCGAGCCACTCCTCGAGCAGCCGTGGCGGCACCTCGGTTTCCACCAGGTGCTGCACCTGGGTGGAACCCTTGCCCATCGCCTTGGTGGTGGCCGTGCGACCGGACGACGCCATCAACGCGCCATCGAGACGGGGGCCGCCGACCAGGGTCTGCGGGGTCTTGTACGGCGACTCTACCAGCCGCAGCTTGCGCTGCAGACGCGCCAGCGCAAGCATGCCTTCCTGCTTGAGTGCCGTGGCGAACTCCTCTACTGCCATGCCGTCGACCTGGTGGCCGCCGTAGGTGATGAAGTTGAACACGAAGCCCAGCTTGCCCAGCTCGAGCGGGAAGGCCATCATCTCCTCGTCGGTCATGCCGGTGGTGTCCCAGTTGAAGGAGGGAGACAGGTTGTAGGCCATCATCTTGTCCGGGTAGTGGGCGTGGATCGCCTCGGCAAAGGTTCTGGCGTCCTCGAGGTCGGCGGTCTTGGTTTCCATCCAGACGATGTCGCAGAAGGGGGCGACCGCCAACGACTTGGCGATGGCGTAGGGGATGCCTCCCTGGATCGGGTAGAAACCCTCCGGAGTTCGTGCTCGCTCCGGATCCCACGTGACCTGGACCCCGAGCGAGGACGCCTTGTCGCGTGCCTCCTGCAGGGAGACGCGCCGCGACCAGTCGAGCCACTCGTCCACCGTGAAGTCGAACTCCTGTCCCTGTTCGATATTGAAGGACATCGCGTCGGCCACCGCCTCGCCGAAGGTCTTGATCCCGGCCTCGGCTTCCCAGAGGTCCGCGAAGCGGTTGACGGCCTGGTCGAGGATGGTCTCCACGGGGAGCACACGATTCTCTCGGTGGGCAGCGAGGAGATCTTCCATATAACTGAAGACCCCGATGTGCTCGAGCCACGACTCGGCGTGCGCGTAGGCGTCGGCGGACACGTGGTACAGCAGATGGCCGTTGATCTCTCCGACGCCCAGCTCGTTGAACTTCTTCAGGATCGCGAGGTAGGTCAGCTTCCAACTCGGCGCCTCGGTGTTGGTGACGCCCAGGAGAAAGGGCTGGTCGCGCTCGTCGCCGGTGCCGTCCAGCAGGGTCGCGGCTTCGGCATCGGTGCGCGCGACGATGATGCCGGGAACGCCCATCACGTCGAGCTGGAAGCGTGCGGCGTTGAGTCGCTTGATCTGCTCATCGACCGGCACGAGGACCTTGCCGCCCTGGTGGCCGCACTTCTTCAAGCCGGGCTTCTGGTCCTCGATGTGGTACCCCGGAACACCGACCTCGACGAACCGGCGTATCAGGTTGCGCACGTGCGCGTCACCACCGTGGCCGGTGTCGGCGTCGGCGATGATGAAGGGTCGGTAGTCGACCTTCGGGGTGGCGGCGCGCTGCCGGTCGGTCATCCGTGACCGCGCGTAGTGCTGGTTCTTGTCCGCGGTCAGCAGGGCGCGCACGATCGGCGCGGCCTCGTCGGGAACCTGGCTGAGAGGGTAGCTCGCGAGGTCGGCGCCCGGGTTCTCGGTGACCGAACCCTTGGCGGAAGTCGCCCAGCCGCCCAGGTAGATGCCCTCGATTCCGATCCGCTTGATCGCCACCGCCTGTCCCGGAGTGTAGGGGCCGAAGGTCGTGATCGACCTGCCGGTCGCGAAGAGCTCCTCGAGGCGGGCGAAGAAATCTTCCGCGGCCCGCCTCGCGACGGTGTATTCCTCGGGTATCGTTCCCCGTTGCTGCACCACCTGGCGAGCGCCGTAGAGGCGTGTGACGCCGGCGAAACGCGGGGCGTCAAGCCACCTCTGGGTCTCGGCGACCCGCTCTTCGAACGCCGCGACCTCGTCGGCCTCGGCCATGGCGGCGGTGTCGAGGTTATCGGTGATCCGGTGTCCGTTTCGGGTGAAGGAGTTCATGTACGTACCGATCCTCTCTCTGGCTCGTTCGAGGTCATGGTTGTTGAGGTTGATGTTCAGCAGGTCGATGTACCAGGGCGCCTTGACCTCGTCGAGCACGTAGGTCTCGACGATCTCTCTGGCGATGGGCAGGGTGGTGGTCTTGGAGACCTCGTACACGACCTTATCGCTCGCCGCGAGTAGCTTTTCGTACTCCTCGGAGAGTAATCTGACAAACACCTCGCGGGTGAAGACCTCACCGGCCGCGAGCCCGGTCTCCTCGTCGTCCTCGGTGAATGTCGCGCCCTTGTGCAGCCACTCCCAGAGGATACTGAGACGGATCTCTCCGGTGGCCATGTCCTCCATCAAGTACAGGACGTCATCGTCTCCGAAGAAGTCGGCCGGTTTGAGGGCTGCCGCCTGCATGCCCTGCCCGAACGCGTTGCCGTACTGCAGTGCGACGCTGAGCAGGTCGCGCGCGCCGCGGATCGTGCGCGGTGCCGGCTCGAGCAGCATGAGCCCGGCGGCGTCCTCCGCGGTGTAGGTCAGCGGCGGGAAGTCGCGACCGAGCTGGTTGGCCTCGCCGACCTTCTCCCACACCGGACGTACGATGTGCACCATCTTCCAGTGCGCCACCCATTTGCCGCTGGCACCCTCGCGCTGCTCGCGCTCGGCGCCGGCGACGGCCTTCCCCATGCTTGTCCTCACCCCCAGCGCCGAGCCGACGGGAATGTTCGGCTCCATGCCGCCCTGCCACAGGGCGCAGCGGCCGTTGATGTCCGGCGTGTTGACCGCCCGGCGCACGCGATCTTCGTAGGTCTTCATATAGCCGTAGGTCATGACGATCGACTCGATGTTGGGGTTGATGAATTCGCGGCTCCAGGCAAGGGCGTCGGCGACGCTGTTGATGTAATCCCAGCGGCCGGTGTTGTAGCCCACGAAATGTCTGCCCAGGGCCGCCCGGATCTCCATCAGCTGGAACGTGGCCTCGAGCTGCTCGACCAGCACGTAGGCCTTGACCGTTCCCTCGTCGAGCCCGAGATGCACCTCGAGGGCCGTGATCATCTCGTTCCACAGCGCCGCCTCTTCGGCGGTCTGGATCTTGGGCAGGTAGAGCACGATCGAAGACCCCGCCGACATGAGACGCCGGTAGTTGTTGACGACGTACAGCGTCATGTCGACGATGGAGGCCGAGAATGGCTCCCCATCGGCGTCGCGAATGTGACGGTCGTCGAGGTGCAGCCCTCTTGCCCGGAACATCTTGGTGGTGAAGCCGAGTTGTTGCCGCCAGTCCTCGATGATCCTGCGACCGAAGAAACTCTCGGCCCAGCGGTTCATCTCGTCGGCGACCTGCTCGGCCACCTCGAGGAACAGCGGGTCCTCGTGGATCGCCAGCTTGAGGTTCCGCTGGCCGTCGAGTGACATGGCGTCGATCTGCCCGAGGGCGTCCTCGCCGTCGAACATCCAGCCGTCGGCGCCCGAGAGCAGCGCATAGGCGACATTTCGTATGCCGGTTGCAACCGGCGCGCTGGGTCTGGTCGCCGGGCCGGTGCCCTGAATCCACTGTCGCTGGAGATCGGCAGGGATCTCAGACCCCTCGAACCTGCCGTCGCGGGCATCCTGGACCTCGATCCGGGTGCGGGCGATGCAACCTTCTGGGCTCAGGAAGCCGATCGGTTCGCGGTCACGAAACCGCCGGGCCCGGAGCTGGATCCGTTTCGCCATCAGGATCTTCTGTTCGCGGTTGAAGGGGGCCAGGGCCTCGAGCGCGGCGATCGCTTCCGGTGTGTACACGTCGGTGTAATCGGCGAGGAGGTTGTCGCGGATCAGAAGATGTGGCCTGGAGGCTGCGTCGGCTGTCGAGTCCATGTCCCAACCCTTCGATGCCCGGAGTTCCAGGCGCGGTGAGTAGCTCATGCAATGCGACAGACACGGCGCGTATTTCAATCGAGCGGGACAGACGTCACGCCGCGACTGCCCAGTCGCCCATTTCTCACCAAATTCCTGCCGTGGACGGCGGACGGTTGATTGACAGTATCTTGTTCATCTTCTTTGTGAAGGGCACCCCTTTCGTTGTTTGACAGAAGGACAATCGCTGTTGATAATCGTGATCGGTGTCACATGTCAAAATCACAAAGACTTCCTGAGAGGAGGGACGGAATGAAACGAAGCTGTGGGATCGTCGCGGTCGGAATCGTTGCACTGCTCGCGCTCGCAGGGCAGGCACAGGCCGGCAACCTGGCCAATTCGCTCACGGTCACCGGAACGGATTTTGCCGCCTTCGGGGACAGCGGCCTGAGGGGCGTGGGCGCCGGCGACTTGGTTGTCTCGGGGATCACGGGGACCGTCAACGAGGCGTACGTTTTGTGGCATGGGCCGACCAACGCGTCGGACCCGGATGTCAACGTCGTCGTAACGTTTGCCGGCACCGACGTCACCGGTGTGAACATCGGGCAGAGCAGCGACAACTGCTGGGGCTTTGCGAACAGCCAGGCCTACCGCGCGGACGTGTCGGCGCTGGTCACCGGCGACGGGACCTATGCCTACAGCTTCCCGGGGTACTCGGCCGGCTCGGTGGAGATGAACGGGATCTCGCTGCTGATCTTCTACGATGACGGCGACGGCGGCAACGACCTCGACGTGGCCGTGTTCGACGGCAACGACTCCAACATCTCGAACCCGTTCGACGATGACGGCTGGAACGCAACCCTCGCCGGCATCAACTACAGCTCCGGCACCGCCCTCATGCTCATGATCGTCAGCGACGGCCAAACGTTCTCTGACAATGGCGTACAGGTTAATGGCACGGAAATCATCGCCCCAGGGTTGAATTTCCAGGGAGACACGCTGCCTGATCAGGGCGGGTGCCCGAGCGGTTGCCTGTGGGATCACCGCACCGAGGATGTCACGTCGTTTCTTACTCCGGGCCCAAACACGTTGACGCTCGCGGATTCGGGATCCGGCAGCGACTGCCTGTCGCTCATCGCGACCGTGTTCATCCTGCCTGCGGGGGCCATCGAGCCACCCGAGCCGGTGGAGGTGGCGATCCCGACGGTCGGGCGAGTCGGTGTCGTGGTGATGACGGTGCTGCTGCTGGCGGCAGGCGCGTTCGTGCTGCGTCGCTTCAGCGCGTAGAGAGAAGAGAGACGTCACATCAGGGCGAGCGCGCGGTCACTGCGCGCTCGCCCTTGGCTCGCTCGTTCAAACTCTTCACCGAGAGTCTTCCGCGGCGGAGTATCCCCCGCCTCGTGACCAAGGCTGGTGAGTCGTCCGTTCCGCGACAAACGAAGCCACAGCGGGATCTGAGGTCACGAAGCTCCGCGCGGCACTGATCAGGCAGTGCCGGCGGAGGGTGCAGGCTGTGGCTCTGCTTCGACCACTGACGGCTGCGAGAAGGTCGGGATCAGCCGGTCGAAGATGATCAGCAGCACGAACGGCATCACGAAGATCACCACCGCGGCCAGGATTCCCTCCTTGTCGAACATTCCCGGGACGTAGGTCTCGCGGAAACCGCGCATGCTCTTGGAGAACATCTGGCCGCCGATGACCACGTTCCAACGCATCGCGAACACCTGGAGCAGCAGGAGCAGGGACGAGACCATTGCGAGCGTGTTGCGGATCCGGTCGTCCATGTAGGAGCCCATCAGGACGATGATGCCGAGCAGGATCAGAGGGATCAGTCCGCCGAGCACCATCTGGATCGAGATGAACGAGATCGACAGCTGGTGGGTGAGCAGGTGGCCGATCACCTCCCACTCCTCGGCGCGCTCGTAGGCCAGCACCATGATCTCGAGCAGCTCGAGGGTGAGCGACATGATCATGAACAACCACAGCCAGCGCGACATGGCGGTGATGACCTGTCGGTCGATCGGAATCCCCTTGAGCTTCATGGCCACCTGGTACAGCACGATGAGCAGGGCGATGCCGGAGACCATGGCCGAGAACAAGAAAATGATCGGCATCAGCGGTGTCGACCACCACGGGTTCGACTTCAGCGCGCCGAACAGGAAGCCGACGTAGCCGTGGAGGAGGCAGGCCATGGGAATGCCGATGGCGGCGAGCACGCGGATCACCTTCTGGTCGAGGCCGCGGGCCTCGGGCGAGGTGTCGTAGACCCCGAGCGCCAGAATCGAGTAGAGGCGACGCTTGAGCCCACGCGACCGGGCCGCGGTCTCGATGATGTCGATCCTGAAGACGAACCAGACCTCGAACAGGATGATGATGAAGTAGCTGGCGTAGAGCAGACCGAAGCCGGCCATGGCGGACGAGAAGTTGGGTGTGATCACGATATTGAAGGCGCGCTCGGGATGGCCGAGGTGGTTGAGCAGGGGGAGGCCCGCAACGGCCAGGAAGCACAGCGATGTCGCCAGCGCGAAGCGTCCGATCGAACGGAGCTCCTCGCGACCGAATACGTGGTACAGAGACGACACGATGAACGCGCCGGCCACCAGTCCCGTGATGTAGGGGTAGAGGACGATCATCAGGCTCCAGTGGATGTGGACGTCGTTCGGGAACAGGTACCCGGTGAGCTCGGGAAACATCAGCGCACCTCCACGTCAAGCCCGAGGTAGTAGCACTGAGGCCTGGTCAGAAGCTGCGGCTGGAGCACCATCACTCGCTCGGTGGCGAGTATCTCGTGGACCAGGTCGTCGGGGTTTTCGCGGTCACCGAGCCGGCGGGCGCCGACCGGGCAGATGCCGACGCAGGCGGTGGGAAGTCCCTTCGTGATCCGGTGGTAGCAGAGGGTGCACTTCTCGGCGGTGTGATTGTCCGGGTTGATGAACCGGCTACCGTACGGGCACGCCTGGACGCAGTAGCCGCAGCCGATGCAGTGCTTGCCGTCGACCAGGATCACGCCGTCCCGGGTGCGGTACGACGCGCCCACCGGGCACACCTGGATGCACGGAGTCTGTTGGCAGTGGTTGCAGATCTTGGGAACGAAGAACGCTTTCTCGACGTGCAGCCCGGTGGTCACGCGCTGGAAGCCGTTGGCGCCACCGTCGGGGGAGTCGACGTACGACTCGCCCTCGACCGGGATCTCGTACCGCTCCACCCAGGTTCGGTACATCCCTTCGGGGACGTCGTTCTCTGCCCGACAGGCGCGAACGCAGGCGCCGCATCCGATGCACAGGCGGGTGTCGATGAGGTACACCCAGCGGTGCTTGGTCCAGTCGTACTCGGGTGTGGCCTCGGCTGCGGCTTCGTCGGGCAGGATCAGAGCGACGACACTGGCACTCGCCGCGAACGCGCAGCCCGTGGCGGCCTGTCGCATGAAGTCACGGCGGCTGACCGCCGCCGGCTCGCTCTCGGAATCTGATGGGTGACGAGTCTTCATGGCTTCTCCTTCACCAGAATCACAGCGGGGAGTGGGGATCGTGGCAGTCGAAGCACGCATCTGCCGACAGCTCGCCGCCGTTGTCGGCCACGTGTCGTTTCGGGTCGATCTGAGGGAAATCGGCCGGCCGGGCGGCAAGAAATGCGTGGCAATTTTCGCACAGCTCACGACTCCGCCGCATCGGCATGTCGGCCAACTTCTCGCCTTCTTCCTCGTCCACGTGAAGCGCCACAGGGGCGTGACAGAGTTCGCACCGGACCGCGTGATGGACGCCCTCGATGTGAACCTCGACCTGCTCCGAGTGGCACATCTCACAGGCGGTGTCACCGCCGTGCCGCACCGGCTCGGCGCGGTGCTCCAGCGGGCTCGCCCCCCGGTACCAGCCGCTCTCGCCCCAGGTCGGAGGGACGAAAAGCGAGCGGCCCAGCACCAGGGCCACGATCACCACCAACAGCATCAGCGCGGCTCGAACGACGTGCTTGCTGTGCTCGAGGGAGCTTCCTGATTCCATGTCACGCCTCCTGGCTTCTCGATGCCGTAGTGTCGTCCGTCGGCCGGGGCAGGGGCTCAGACGCGAGGAGCCACTTCACCATGTTGGGGCGACGGTCGACCGTGTCGGTTTCGGGTACTGGGAGCCGTTCCGGGGCCAGCAGCCAGCGCGCGAGGGATCCCGTCGAACCACCGTCGATCGAGTCCTTGGGCGGTACATCCGGAAGTGCCTCCGTGGAGAGGATCAACCGAGCCAGAGATCCCGTCGAACCACCGTCGATCGCGTCCTTGGGCGGTACATCCGGAAGTGCCTCCGTGGAGAGGGTCCACCGAGCCAGGCTCCCCGGCGAGCGCGCCGCCTCGGCGGACTCCGACTCGCTGACCGGCAGCCGTTCTGCGGCGAACAGCCAGACTGCAACGCCGACGATCGAGCGGAGCGGTGGGCCGATCGTGCCGTCCGCCCGCTGCGGGAGCTCCTCGCCGGCGCTCAGCCAGGCGAGAAAACGTCGAACGTTTTGCCACCATCGTTGGACGTCCATCGCGGGGGTGCCGGTTCGGTTCGCTGATTTCGTCATGCTTGCCTTATTGAGCGCATGAATAAATCCTCACGCATGATATTGTCGAGTTCGAGAAGATGCAACTTTATTTTGAGACTGTGTATTAAATAAAGGGTAGAGTGAATGAACGATCGACTCGACAGGCTGGAGACGAACGTCTCGATGCTCGCCGACGCCGTGGCGCGACTCGAGCGACGGCTGGGGGCCCTGGAGGCTGGCGCCGAACCGGAGCGGATCCGACGCGAGGAGCCGCCACCGACGGCGGTGTCCACCAATTCAGAGGGTTCGCCGGTTCCGGCGGCCGCGGCGACCGCGACGAGAATCCTCTCTCTGGTCGGCCGAAGCCTGCTGGTGCTCGCGGGAGCCTTTCTGCTTCGGGCCGTGACGGATGCCGGCACCGTACCGACGTCGGTCGGAATCGGACTGGGATTCGTGTACGCGGCGGTTTGGTTGGCGGCGGCCCGCACGGCGGCACGAGGCGGTCGAAGAAGGAGCGCGATCGTTCACGGCGTGTGCAGTGTGGTCATCGGGTACCCGTTGATCTGGGAGGGCTCGACGACCTTCAAGGTGGTGTCACCCGAGGGGGCGGTGCTCGCGATTGCGGTCGTGACCGGCGTCGGTCTGGCCGTCGCGTGGGGTTGTGGGCTGCGGTCGGTGGCCTGGGTGTTCACGGTCGCAGCGGTCGGGACGACGGTCGCGCTGGTGACGATGGCGCCGATGACCGCTATTGCCAGCGGCTTCCTCGTGTTTCTCGGATTGGTGACGTTCTGGATCGCCCGCTCGCGCGACTGGTTCTTCCTGCCGTTGCTGCCGGCCCTCGCTGCCGACCTTTTCGTGATGCGGACCGTGGCGATGGCGGCAGCCCCGGTCGCCGGCACCGTGTCGGTGTCCGTGGCTCGGCTGCTCGTTGCCGTTCTCGTGGTTGGGTACGTTGGGACTGTGGCGATCCAGGTGCTGGCCCGTCGTAGGCCGATCGACGCGTTTGACGTGGTCCAGACAGTGCTGGCGTTGGCTGTGGGAGTGGCCGGAGTCGCGCGCCTCGCCTCGGGCAGTGTGCTCGTGGGAGCGACAGTCGTGTTGGCGGGTGCGGCCTGCTATGCGGCGGCGTTCACCGTCGTCGAGCGCGACTCGGGTCGCGGTCGCAACTTCGTGTACGTCTCGACACTGGCTGTCGTGCTGATCCTGATCGGCAGCTCCTACCTGGGCGGGGAGCTGGTCGTGGCCGGCCTGTGGGCCGTGCTCGGCCTGCTGGCCGCGATACTGGGCAGCCGCCTCGACCGCGTGAGCCTGAGGGCCCACGGCGCCGTGTTCGCGACGGCGGCGGCGACCCACAGCGGGCTTCTCACCTTCGCGGTCGACGCCCTGGCCGGGCCAGTAACGGGCGTGTGGCGCCAGCCATCGGCCGCGGTCCACGTCGTGCTGGCGGCGGTCACGGCTTCCGTGGCCGTGGTGGCCTCGAGCCGTCAACGCCGCCAACTCCGGTGGTGGTTCCGGCTGCCGCTCGTTGCGCTGGTGGTGATCTCCGCTGCCGGCCTGTGCGGCGAGGTGGTGCGCCTGCTTGGCTCGCCATCGCTGTTTGACATTGGCAGTGCTGCAGGACTTGCAATGGTGCGCACCGGCGTCGTGTCGGTAGGTACGCTGGTGCTGGCGGCGCTGGCGGCGCGGCTCGAGATGCCCGAGCTGAGGTGGGTGGTGTACCCGATCCTGTGCGTGCTCGGACTGAAGATCCTGCTCCAGGATTTGCCGGCAGGACGGCCTCTTTCGATCGCGGTCGCGTTCGTGTTCTACGGCGCGGCGCTGATCATGAGCCCGCGTCTTCTGCGGACGCACGACCGGCGGGCGAGCGCGCCGGATTCGCCGGCCGCCACAGAAGAGCTCGATTCCGGTCGCACCCCGCCCTGATCGATCCTCTTCCGGCTCGCCGGCTTGTGTGGAACGGCGTCCACGGGTGATTGTGCCTTGACGTGACGCCCTCCTGGGCGCACAATTGTCATCGTCAGTTCGCCTACCTAGGGGTGGCCCGACGGCCTGAGATCACACCCTGGAACCTGATCCGGATCATACCGGCGTAGGGAACGGCACCAGCGACCCCCGAGCAGTTCTGGACCACAGAAGATCTCGATCCGTTGTCACC
>JBFELO010000093.1:0-18266 GCA_041552055.1 Candidatus Sulfomarinibacteraceae bacterium
ACCGATCATGAGGCCCTCAGGAGGTCGGCCAAGGCAGCCGCTGCTGCGCTCGCATCGGGTGGCACGGTTCGGGTGACGAGTAGCGGCGGCACCGACATCACATTCGCGGTCGACGACGTCCCGCCGCGCATCAACTGCGGGCGGCCCGACGACAACGTCGTGCCATACGGGCCGATGCAGGGGTGGCTCCCAGCCGGCGAGGCGTACGCGCCCATCCGCGCCGGCAGCGCCAACGGCACTGTCGTGGTCCCGAGCATGGACTTCCGGGGCTCGGCGCTGAAGAACGTGACGATGACCTTCAAGGATGGCGTGATGACGGAGATGTCCTCCGAGTCTGATCTCGAGGGACTGCGGGGATTCCTCGACTCGACGACCGGCGACACGAAAATGCTGTCGATCGTCGACATCGGTGTCAATCCCGACAGCCACCCGATCGAAGGGTCGGATTACGCATCATGGGAAATGGGCGGAATGGTGACGCTGGCCACTGGCGACAACAGCTGGGCCGGCGGCAACGTGGTGTCGACCGGCGCCCTCACGCTCCACCTGCCCGGTGCAACGCTCGCAGTCGGCGAGACGACCGTGTGTGACGGGGGAAAGCTGAAGGTTTCTGGTTAGCCGGCCTGCTCGGTTTCACGCATGACGGCGGCTCGTTCATCGCCATCACGAACGAGCGGGACGCGCGCTTTTTCGATGTCTATAAGTACGCCACTGACGATTACGAACGGGAGATGATCTTTCGGAACGACGAGGGGTTCCAGCTGAAGGACATCTCGCCCAACGAGCGATACCTGGCCCTGCTCAAGGTTCGGACGGTCCACGACTCCGACATTTGTCTCTTCGACCGCCAGACCGCAGAGTTGAAGCACCTCACGCCTCATGAGGGAGATGTCGCGCACAATCCGCAGGCCTTCAGCGCAGACGGCTCCGGCCTCTACTGGACGACCGACGAGGGCAGCGAGTTCGCCTACCTGGTCCGCTACGACCTCGAGGCGGGAAATCGGGAAACGCTGCTGGAGCCCGACTGGGACGTCTGGTTCGCGAAACCCTCGAAACTCGGGACGTTCATCGTGGTCGGAATCAACAACGATGCACGGACGCAGATTCAGGTCTACGACACAGCGACCATGACCCCGCTGGAGCTCCCCGAGATTCCGGACGGCGACATCACGTCCCTCCAAATCTCCGATGACGAGACCAAGGTCGCCTTCTGTCTGAGCACGAGTCGGCAGCCCCGTGACCTGTACGTGTGGGATCTGCACGGTGAACCCCGCCGACTCGCGCGCTCGCTGCCCGACAGCATTGATGCCGCAGATCTTGTCGACGGCGAGATCATGCGCTTCTCTTCGTACGATGGTCTCGAGATCCCAGGAATCCTGTACACACCCCACCAGGCCGCCTCGGAGAACCCTGCTCCCGCACTGGTCTGGGTCCACGGAGGTCCGGGTGGACAGTCCCGGATCGGATACGGCGCCCTGCTGCAGTATCTCGTGAACCACGGATATGTGGTCTACGCGATCAACAACCGCGGAAGCGGCGGCTACGGCAAGACCTTCTACCGGGCAGACGACCGAAAGCACGGCGAGGCGGATCTCGGGGACTGCGTGGCCAGCAGGCAGATGCTCATCGACACGGGCTACGTCGATCCCGACCGCATCGGCATCATCGGCCGCAGCTACGGCGGCTACATGGTGCTCGCCGCTCTGACCCTGCAGCCGGAAGCGTTCGCGGTCGGGGTCGACAGTTTCGGAATCTCCAACTGGGTACGGACCTTGGAGAGCGTCCCGGCCTGGTGGGAGTCCTTCCGGGAGGCGCTTTACGTCGAACTGGGGGACCCGAGCGAGGATGCGGAGCGCCTGCGGCGCATCTCGCCGCTGTTCAACGCCGACAACATCAGACGGCCCTTCATGGTGCTGCAGGGAGCCAACGATCCGAGGGTTCTCAAGGTCGAGTCGGAAGAGATCGTCGAGGCCTCCAGGGCCAACGGTGTCGAGGTCGACTACCTGCTGTTCGAGGACGAGGGACACGGCTTCGAGAAGAAAGAGAACCGGGTACGGGGTTACCGTGCAATTCGCGAATTTCTCGATCGGCACCTCAAGGGTGTTGCCACCGGTTGAGTTTCAATCCCGCCGACCGAGGGAGAAACTCCCATCGGGCACACGGCTCGACGCGATGACGAACGACGTGCCATGTAGAGGGGCGGTCAGGAGTCGGCCATGAACAGGCGACTCGCGGCGGCTGGTTTGATCGTTTCGGTGTGCTGGATCTCGGGATGCCGGGATCGCGCGGCGATGGCCGAACTCGCGGCGATGAAGGCCGAGGCGCAGATCGAGGAGCAAAACAGAGCGATCGTGTCACGCTGGTTCAGCGAGGTGACCAGAGAGAACTTCGACCAGCTGTTCGGGGAGTTCTCCGCTGCGGATTGTGTCCAGCGGATGCCACCGAACGCTGAACCGATGGGGCCTGATGAGTTCAAGAGACTGGTCAAGGATTTCTATTCGGCTTTTTCAGAGGTCACGCACACGGTCGAAGACCTGGTCACGGAAGGGGACAGGGTCGCGGCGAGTGTCTCGGTCCGCGCCGTTCATACAAGCGAGTTCTTGGGTGTTCCCGCAACGGGGAAAGACCTGGAGTGGACGGCAATCGCCATCTTCAGGATCTCGGATGGAACGATCCAGGGACGGTGGGAGATTCACGACGATTCGGGAATGAAGCGGCAGCTCGGGATCGAGTGCCGACCGAGAGAATAGACGACACAAGCGTGCGCATGGTCGTACCGTGGTATCACGCGCATCAGGGTTCGTTCGTCATCCGTCGCGCCACGTCGAGACAAAAACCCCATGAATAATGCGGGCTCGCGGTGTTTGTTGAGGTGATGCCCTTGACGGTCGCCTGGTTATTCTCTTCGTGCCCAACGTCGAAAGCGATAGAGAGTGTTTGATTCCCGTTGCCAACAACATCCCTGACGACGCCCTTGACAATCTGCCGGGCAGAGTTTACTTTATACTTTGTATAGCAAAGTACTTTGGATTGGAGTCAAAAATCGATGTTTGATGCTGACTTGAGACGAATCGAACTGTCCGCCTACCGGTCGGTGATGGATTCGGGCCTGTGGGATCTTTTTCTCGCGAGCATCGTGGCGATGCTCGCCATTGCTCCCCTGCTGAGCGTTTATCTGGGCGACTTCTGGAGCTCGGTCGTGTTCCTCCCGGTGTTCGTCGCGCTGCTGGTGATGATCCGGGTCCTCCAGAGTCGCGTCATCAAGCCCAGAATCGGCACGGTCGAATTCGCCCGCCCACGCCGGCAGCGCCTCGTCATGCTGACCGTGATCATGCTGGTTGTGAACATCATCGCATTCGCTGTCGGGCTCGTGGCGTCTGCCCGTGCACCAGCCGTGGACGGAATGGTGGTCTCGCTCGGCATGTCTCTGGTGATACTGGTCGGTTTCTCGCTCGCCGCCTATCTTCTCGAGATTCCCCGGGTGTTCTTCTACGGCCTTCTCCTGGCAGGTGCACCGCCCGTGGGAGAGGCACTGTTCAGGCGGGGTTATGCCTCCCACCACGGATTCCCGGTTGTCTTCGGGGTGTGTGCCACAGTGATTCTGGTCAGTGGAATCGTGAGGTTCATCCAGTTTCTGCCGCCGCCGCGCTACGATGAGCAGGCGTTTCCGGAAAGCGTCGATGAGTGATCCTGATCAGCGTCCGGATCTGTGGATCGATTCCGTCATCCACGCGCCGGCCCGATTACAGATTGTCATGCAGCTGTTCGTGATCGATGCGGCCGACGCGACCTTTCTCCTCAACAGAACCGGCCTCACCTGGGGAAACCTCTCCACCCACATCAGCAAGCTGGAAGACGCCGGGTATGTGGCGATCGAGAAGACGTTCCAGGCGAAAAAGCCCCGCACAATGCTCCGCCTCACCGAGAAGGGGCGAACCGCGTTCGAGACCTATCGCCGCACGATGCGGCAGATCCTTTCCGACACGGCCGACGCTTGATTTTGCGGGTCGCCAACCTTCCCGCCTCGGCAATCTGGCAGGTTGCTCTCGCAATGCACATATCGTAGATAGGAATATTGAATCTCAAGACACAATTACTCGAAACGAGAGGAAAAGAGGGCTGGTGGTCGTGAGTATTGAATTCTGTGAGTGGTCGAGAGGTTCGATGGTTCAGTGCCGTGCCGGAGCGGGCAGGGAACTGATTCCGACCTTGAGAATGGGAGGAGAATCGGTGCATGTCTGACGAATTGTCAATTACCAGCTACCTTCCTCCCGAGGTCATCGAATACCCGGGCAAGTGGCTCGTCGCGGCGGGCGGATCGGCCGCCAACGAGGTCTTCCTGTTCTTCGACCGCATCGAGATCGGCCGTTTCCGCGAGAAACGGCGACTACCGGGCGTGCTGTTGGTCCACGATCCCACGGTATCGTCCCGCCACTGCGTCGTCACCCAGGAGCCCGATGGCAGGTGCTTCGTACGCGACATGAGTCGCAACGGCACCCGCGTCGATGGACGCAGATTGACCCCGAACCTCAAGTCCGAGCTCGAGCTCGGTCAGGTGCTGTCGATCGGGAGGTTTCTCCGGCTGCGGTTGGACGGGACGCCGCCAGAGGGATCCGAATTCGCTGCAGTCGAATCCGAGACCCAGGGGCTCGGGGGAACGACGCTGGTCACCGTGCTGGTCGGTGACATTCGTAACTACACCTCACTCGTCCAGCTGGTGGGTGCCGCCGAACTGCAGGAGTCTGTGAACCGGGTGTTTCGGCGCATGGAGAACGAGGTGCAGCGTCTCGGAGGGACGATCAAGGAGTTCCAGGGCGATGCGCTGTTCGCGTTCTGGGAGAGGACTCCCGGCGCGTGTCACGTCACCGAGGCATGCAAGGCTGCGCTGCACCTCGATCAGTTCGTCGGCAGGCTGGCGGCGGACCCGGCGGTCTGGAGTGTCGGCGGGTTTCCGCTGCAAATGGACTTCGCGCTCGCTACCGGAATGGTCACCATTTCGGGCTACGGCAATGACGGAGCTCTCGGTCTGTCCATGGTCGGGGAACCGGTGGTGCTGGCCTTTCGCATCGAGAAGGTGGCTGACGCGTCGACCGGCCCGATCATCGTATGTCCCTCGACCCGCGCTCTCGCCGATGGCTCATTCGAGTTCAAGGAACTCGGCCTCCACGAGGTGAAGGGGTTCGACGAAGCGCAGAACCTCTACTCGCTCGTGAGTCAAGAATAGAGAACTCCGGTCAGGCGACCCACGAGATCGGCGAGTTCCGTTGCTCGGACACACCACCGATCGATCGAGACCACCCCGATCAGCCATCTCGGCCCGCTCTCCTCGCGATCTCGCGCCGGGCGGGACATCCGAGCCGCTCTGTCCCTGGAAGCGCCGCCGGAAACCCGTCCACCTCGGCGAGCGGCAGGCTGATCTGCGGTCTGCAAGAATCGTTTGGGCCGGCACCTAAACGAGTTGGTACCCTACTCTCCAATTGGCAGAACGACCTCCGTGAGCAGCCGCTGTCCGAACTCGGCGAGTCTGATGTTCGCCTCACGACCGCCCAGGTTCGCGAGCACGATCACGCCCGTGGCGCGGTCCGGGATGATGCCCACAAACGCTCCATGGCCGGCGGTTCGGCCACGGTGGCCAAGCATGACCCCGACATCGGCCCGCCGAGTGACGAACCAGCCGAGCGCGACCTCGTCCTTCCCGTCCTGGGACAGCCACCTGGGGCGCAGGAGTTCGGTCCGCGCGGTCGCGGAGAGTCGACCCGCCGTGGTCGACCGGTCGTTCCAGAGCGCCGAAATGAACCGTGCCAGGTCGCGAACGGTCGACCGGTGCGACCCACAGCCGGCGAGAACGCCGTACTCCCAGTGCGGAGCCTCGTCAGTCGAGTCGGCTGTCTCGTACCCCACCGCGTACCGTGTCCGCTGGTCGTCGCTGAGCCGTACGACGGTGTCGGTCATTCCAAGCGGCCCAAGCAGCTCTTCCTCGACGAGGTGCTCGTACGGGGTGGCGGCGGCGCGCGCCATCACATGTCCAAGCAAGCCTGTGCCCAGGCTCGAGTAGGCGAGATCGGTCCCTGGGGGATAGAGGAGCTTGGTCTGCGCGAGCCCCTGGAACAGCCGCTCGGCCGAGTAGTCGGGCCACTGCCACTCGGGGAGGTGGGATACGTTCAGCGGCCGTCCCGGAAGGCCGGAGGTGTGGGTGGCGAGGTGCTCAAGGGTCATCGGTGGTCCGCCGGATGGATGCGTCGGGACCTCGACGCCTTTCGGCAGCCAGCGGTCGACCGGGTCGTCGATATGCACGACTCCACGATCGTCGAGCACTGCGAGGACAGCCGTGGTCAACACCTTGCCGACGGATCCGATGTCGTAGATCGTCTCGGTGGTTGCCGCGCGACCTGAACGTTTATCGGCGATTCCGAGCGCTTGCTCGTAGACCAAGGCGTCGCCCCGGACAACGCCGACGATCAGGCTCGGATACGACCCGGTTTCGAAGAAACCATGAACGCTTTGTTCGATCCGATCGAATCGACCACGCGGTGCTTCGAGGTCCATCCAGAACGTCTCGTCCCAGGGCTCCTGCCCCCGCGAGTGGTGCCCCTGCAGCTCTGTTCTGATCGTGCGCGCTCGAGCCCAGGCGGCCCTGCAGCCCAAGGTGTCAAGCATGCGCGCGGCCGACGTCACCGCCCTCTCATCGTCCAGGAACTCCTCAGCCTGTGCCGCGGTCGCCCCGGCGGTCACCGTCATGAGAATCGAAAGGGTGGCCGCGATCTGCCGTTTCATCTCGGCACCTCCACGAGCCCTTGCCGCAAATCTCCAAGACACGTGCGGGTTGGCGATCGCACCTGTGATCGCGCCGAAGATCTGGTCGGCGACTTCGATCTCGATAGCTCGCCGAGTTGCTCCCGAACTCTACAGGTGCGTATACGGGCGGTGTCCCTCTGGGTTGTCGCGACGCCCTTCAGGGCAGACCAACACGCGGCGGGAACCCCCCCAGCGCCACACGAGGTCGTGGACAAGGACCCTGTGGATGCCATGTGGGTTCCAGACTTCAGGACCCCGGAAAACTTAGAGCGGCATTGTCGCGTCGAGCCCGGGTGCCTCGCACAGCCATGGACTTCACTGAAGCTGGCATGCCCCACGTGCACGATGGCGTGGTGCCGCAACAGCGAAGGGTTCGGCACGTAGTTCATTCTGGACGCGCGGAGGGGGGCGGTTGACACGTGCCCGCGCGAGCGCGGGGGGTACCGCGGTTAATGGTCCGGTGACGCCGATGTTCCATAAGCGACCAGATTTCGCACCGAAGGACCTGATGAAGGTCGTTGTCTTCGTCGTGGGGTTGCTGCTGTTTCTGCCTTCGCTCCGGGTTGGCTTTCTGCTCGACGACTTCTACTATCTGGGAGCGATCGAAGGTCACTTTCCCGATCACGACACCGGTCGGAGTCTCTTTACCTACTTCATCAACGACGAGGTCGAGACGGCTCGTATCGCGCGTGAGGGGGGCTACCCGTGGTGGATCGACGAGGGTGTCCGAAGCCAGATCTTCCGACCGCTGTCCGACCTGCTGCTGAAGATCGACCACGCGCTGTTCGGCAGGTCCCCACTCGGCTACCACCTGCACTCGCTCGTGTGGTGGACCGCGACCCTGGTCGCTTGCGCACTCCTGTTCCGGCGCGTGTTGCCGCGCGCCGTCGGCGTCCTCGCGCTGCTGTTGTTCGTGCTTGACGAGGCCCACGTGATGCCCGTGGCGTGGATCGCCAACCGCAACGCCCTCGTTGCGACCGCGCCCGTCCTGCTGGGATTGTGGGCCTGGATTCGCTGGCGGGAGGACGGCTGGCGCATGGGCCGTGCCCTGGCGCTGGTGGGCTTCGGGATGGGGCTGGCAGGGAGCGAGCTCGCCCTGGCGGGCCTCGCCTACGTCGTCGCCTACGAGCTGCTCGGCGCGCCAGTGTCCGGGCTCCGCTCGAGGCTCGTGGGCCTGGTGCCGCTGGCGGCCCTGGGAGGGATGTACGTTGTCATCTACCGAACCCTGGGTTACGGCGGAGAGGGCTCCGGGCTGTACTTCCATCCCCTGCTCGACCCGGTGGAGTTCGTCACGGCGGCGGTGACCCGGGTCCCGACCCTGCTCGCGAGCGGGATCCTGGGTTTCGGCGCCGACCTCTGGTTCGTCGCACCCGGGGCTCGCCCCGTCCAGGTCGTCGTGGGCCTGGCAGGCGTTCTCGTGCTCATGGGAGCGCTTCGCGTCTGTTGGCCGTACATGGCAAGCTCGACCCGGCGCGCGCTCCGCTGGCTGGTGCCCGGCAGCCTCCTGTCCCTGCTCCCGATCGTGGCCACGTTTCCGTCGGACCGGATGCTGCTCGTGCCGGGGCTCGGCCTCGCGGCGGTCATCGCAGCCGTGCTCGTCGCCGCCTTCGAGTCCATGCGCGAGAGGAAACGCAGAATCCTGCCGGCCGTTGCGGGGGTGCTCGGGATCGTTCACCTGGTCCTGGCTCCGCTGATGACGATCTACGTTCAATACCTTCTCATCAGGCAGAGCCGCGAATCACTGGAGCTGGCGGCGTCGCCGGTCGTTCGGGACTCCGGAAACCTGGAGACGGTCCTGTTGTTCGTCCCCGATCATGTGGTCGGTCTGTACATGCCCCTGCTGATCGATCACGTCGGCGGTCGGGCTCCGAAGAGCTGGCGGCCCCTGTCGATCGCCGCGTGCGATCACCGGCTGCGCCGCACCGGGAACCGAACGCTCGAGCTCGAGACGGTCGACGGCGCGATGATGCACGGCGTCTTCGAGATTCTGTACCGGAGTCCGAAGAATCCTCTTTCTCCCGGGACCGTCATCGACCGCGGACTGTTCCGAGCCGAGATCGTGGCAGCGGCAGAGGACGGCCCGACGCGCGTTGCGTTCCACTTCGATCGCGATTTGAGGGATCCCACGCTCCGCTTCCTGGTGTGGCGGAACGGTGAGCTGCGCGTCGCGATCCTGCCGGCCCTCGGAGAATCGGTTGCCGTCGAACGGAGCCTGGGACCTGCTGGCTTTTGATTCGCGTCCGATGGAGACAACGGGGAGGAATCGGCCGTCGACAGCGTGCTCACGGGATCAGGACGCAAAGGTTCGATCAGCGTAAAGAAGATCCTCGAGGTCTCGGTCTGGTACGTTGACGGAGCGAGGATTCAAGCAACTCGTGAAGACTGCCGCCGTACCAACAGGAGGAGACCTTCGCGATTCGAGCACACGAATCGAGACCACGTATTTCACGAGCGGAGATTCGCATCGCCGTCGCTCAGGCGGTAATCATCGCGCTCGTGGCCGCCGCCGACACTGCGGGCGCCGACGTGACGGCGGACATGGTCCTCGTGACCAGCGAGACCGTGGAGCGAGGCATCGAGCTCCGCGACGGCTGGACGTTCCGTGCCGGGGACGACCCAGCGTGGGCTGCGCCCACGTTCGACGACGGCGACTGGTCCTGGGTGGATTCCGGCTCCGCAGACTTCGGGCCCGAGTGGGACGGCATCGGCTGGCTGAGGCGTCGTCTCCGTGTCGATCCGACGTTGAAGGAGACGGTCGTCGGCCTCCGTGTGCGCCAGGCTGGCGCGTCAGAGTTCTACTTCGACGGCCGCCGGGTGGCGACGCTGGGTGTTGTCAGCGCCGATCCCGCGGTCGAGGTCGCGTGGGATCCGCGGTTTCCGGTGGCGATCGCCCTCGAACCGGGGCACGAGCACGTACTCGCGGTGCGCTTCTCGCTCGCCCACCGGCACGAGCTCCTCGACGGCCTGCGCGGTCTCGTGATCAGCCTGGGACCGCTCGAAGAGATGCTGGCGAAGGCCACGCACCCGCTTCGCGGCCTGATTCCGTTCATGGCCGCGGCCGCAGGCATGGCAGGCGCCCTCGCCCTGGTCCACGGCCTGCTCTTCCTGTTCGACCGGCGGGCCCGAGAGCACGCCTATTTCGCCGCCTTTGCCGGCTTCCTCGCACTGGACGTGTTCGCCGACATGATGATGAAGCTGACCGCCGACCTCGACGCCAGCCTGATCTGGTTCCGCCTCGGCGTGCCCTTCCTCGTCGCCATGCTGCTGTCCGGGATCCAGCTCGAGCTGGTGCTGTTCGAGCGTCGGCGCGGCCGGGTCTTCTGGGGCCTCGTTGCGGTCGGCGTCGTCATGGTGGTGTGGGCGTGGTCGATCCCGGCGTTCAGAAGCATGTTGGTGCTGGTCGTCTTCATGGCACTGGCGGTGGCGGAGATGCTGCGACTCGCAGTACTGGAGCTCCTGCAGCGCCGGCCCGACTCCGCGGTCGTCGCCGCCGGGCTCGCCATCTTCGCCTTGAGCTTCCTCGACTTCTTCGGGGGGTACTTCGGCGTGCCGGCCGTTCCGACGGGGATCACCGTCTTGATCGGGTGGGGCGCCGCCGCGGTGTCGCTGTCGGTGTACATCGCGCGTGTCGCATCGCGCACCAACCTCGAGCTGCGTGAGCGTCTCGACGAGGTGGCGGAGCTGACCCGGCACACCGTCGAGCAGGAGCGCAGGGCCGCTCGCCAGCTGGTCGAGCGCCGAGTGCTCGAAGCCGACAACGCCCGCAAGACGAGCGAGATCGAGCAGGCCAGGGCACTGCAGCTCGCCATGCTCCCGGATGACCTGCCGAGCCTGGCCGACGTTGACATCGCCTTCCGCATGCGCACCGCTACCGAGGTTGGCGGCGACTTCTACGACTACGTGGCCGGGGGCCCCGAGCGCTGTACGATCGTGGTGGGCGACGCCACCGGCCACGGCATGCACGCCGGCATGGTGGTCGCGGTGGCCAAGAGCCTTTTCACGACCCTCGCCCCGATCACCGAACCGGCGCAGGTGTTGCACGAGGTGTCGCGCCGGCTTGCCGGGCTGCGCCGGCGGGGCGCGACCATGGCGCTGGCCGTGGTGCGCATCGATGGCACCCGGCTCGAGGTCGCGGGCGCCGCCATGCCGCCGCTGCTGGTTTGGCGGCGCGCAGACGGTGCGATCGAGGAGGTATCGATGTCGGCGCTGCCGCTCGGCCGTCGCCTCAGCGGGGGATTCCCGTCGCTGACGCTCGAGCTCGCTGCGGGCGACACGGTGCTGGTCTCCACCGATGGGCTCTCCGAGGTCCTCGATCGCGATGGCGAGCCCTGGGGCTATCACCGCGTGGCAGAAGCGTTCGCGCGGGGTGCGCTGCGCGGACCGGAGAGGATCCTCGACGACCTGCTGCAGGCCGCGGAAGCCTACGCGGGTGGCCGCGAGCTTCCGGACGACGTCACCCTGGTGGCGATCCAGGCACGAACCCCCCGTCCGTCCTCGAGAGGTCATCATGGTGTCAAGCAAAGCGACTGAGCAACCCGGTTGAATCACGGGGGTCAACTGTGCCGCGAGTTTCACGAGCGACCGGCGACAGTGGATGTCGAGGGTTTCGCGCAACATCGAACAGGGGGTAGGGAACATGCGATCGAGCCGCATCCGGGGTTCCGGGCAGCGGGCACCGAGGGGACTGTCCCTGATGCTTTTTCTGCTGATCCCGGGAAACGCGGGCCCGCAACTGGAGGTCCAACCCACTCGGGCATTGATGGATCAGGAACTCACGATCCGTGCGACCGGTTTGGAGCCCGGTCAGCCAGCCATACTGCGAGCGGAGATGCCCGACAAGAATGGGGATATGTGGCGATCGTCGGCGGGCTTTCATGCGGATCGTCATGGTGTCATCGACTTGACGGTGCACGCCCCGGAAAACGGTGACTACCACGGTGTGTTGCCGATGGGTCTGATCTATGCGGCCAACCTGCCCGTAGCCAGCAGGGGACCGAGTTCCTACATGTACCCTACTGACACTCCAATTCCTGTCACCGTGTCCCTGGAGACCGGTGGAACCATCCTCGACAGAGTTACCGTCACGCGGTCGTTCATGCGAGATGGCGTCGTCGTTCGGAAGGTGGAGGAACAAGGTCTGCGGGGATGGCTGTACCTGCCGCCACTCACCAGTTCCACGCCCGCTGTGATCGTGCTCGGTGGATCCGAGGGTGGCCACAGTGCAGCCGAGAACGCAATGCTGTTGGCGTCTCACGGCTACGCTGCGCTCGCCCTGGCCTACTTCGGCGTCGAAGGATTGCCGGAATCGCTGGCAGAGATTCCCATGGAGTACTTCATCAGGGGTGTGGATCTGCTGCAGGCACAACCTTCAGTTGACAACGACCTCATCGGCGTACTTGGGACGTCCAAAGGTGTTGAGGCTGCTCTGCTGTTGGCCTCGCTCGATGGGCGCTTGAAGACCGTGGTGGCGTACACCCCGAGTGCTTTTGTGTGGTCATGTATATGTCGCGACGAGAAGTCGTCGTGGACATATGACGGTCGACCGGTGGATTTCATCCGCACCCAGTCGGACCCGACGTACGCGCCGGAACCCGGTTACCCCGTGAGCTTCGTGATCCACTACCGATACAGATACGGACATGCGCGAGACCTGGCATCCAAGATCATCCCCGTTGAGAACATCCAGGGTGATGTTTTGCTGATATCGGGCAAGAAGGATCTGCTCTTCCCTTCAGACGAGATGGCCTCGATGATCATGGATAGGTTGCGACAGAAACGGTTCAGATATCGAAGCAAGCACCTGTCCTACGAGAACACAGGCCATCGAATCCGCAAGAGCTACATGCCATGGGCCAATTCAAGCGCCACCGCACGGGGCTGGCTGCTGCTGGGTGGAACCGACGCCGGCAACGCGCATGCCCAAGCCGATTCATGGCCACAGGTCTTGGAGTTTCTCGAGGAATCTCTCCGAAAGCGCCGCTGAAGACAACATCACAACGGCGGGGTCGATTGGAGTCGATGCAGCCTTTGCGGGTGATAGCGCTGCCGTCTGGGTGCCACACCTGAAGAGGCACTCGCAGTTTGAACCCGGCATCAGGCAATGGGGGCCCTCTACACCAACTCAGCTGCGACCGCGCGCAGAGTCTCGGACGGCTCTTCGGTGATCATGCGGTGGTGCGACACAATGATTCGGATCAGGTCTGGGGTGTCCGCCAGCCGCTCGAGGTGAGCTGAGAAGGCGGTGCGATCCTTGACGACGAACAGGCGGAACAGACGGGACACCCGGGGTCCGCCGGTCGACGCCGTCACGTACCGGAAGAAGAGACCCGCCACCCCCCTGCCGTGGGGCATGTTGAACAGTGCATCGTTGAACACGAGCGTCGATCCCGGGGGCGACCTCACGATCAGGACGCCCTCGGCCCTGGCGATGCCGTCGAGAGTCTCGATCTTGAGGTCCTCGCCCAGGTCGAGATCGTCGTAATCACCATCGACGCGAACCACCTCCTCGACCTTGCGACGGGCGCCGCTCGGGCAACGCACCTCGAGGTTCGAGTAGCGCGCGACCCACGCCGGCGCATCCAGGCGGTGGTAGCCGTTGGGCACCAGCAACACAGCCGGCTTCCCCCACGCCTCGATCTCGGCCATCGCGTCGTCCCCGAGCGCGATCGCGCTGTGGACCACGATCCGGCCGTCGTCGAGACGCGCCAGGGTCATCACTCGCTTGAGCGCCATCCCCCGCAGACTCCCCTGCACCCGCCAGAGGTTCGGCTCGAGCTTCTCGATCGGCAGGTGGGGCAGCACATCCCATGAGGTGTTTGCCTTGGCCATTGGTCATTCCTTTACTGGAAAAGTCGCCCAAGGTTATCACCGAAAACGATGGGAGTGATCGAGTCATTGGAGAATCACACCCACGATTCTGGGTGATGCGATCTCGGGCCAGCGGTCACCGTCTGATGTAAGCGGGTTACGCCCGCGCGCATCCTCCCCCCGATTCCCTACCGGAAAGTGGGAGCCGGCAGACGGAGAGGTCGCAGGGGACCGGCGGCGAGACCCCGATCCCATTCCTGGTCGATGCCGATCACCGTGATAGTCTTTCACGCTCGAGACGCCCCCGGATCACCCGGAGATACGACCATGCAGTGCCACCTCCTCGCACCGACCGAGTGGACGGCGAACTCGCTCGAGGAGATCCTCGGCAGGACCGTCGAGGTCGGCCCGCGGAGCACGGTCGAGGTGACCCACCTCGACACGTTCGACTGGCGAGTCTTCCGCGCCGGCGCCGCTCTCAGCTTGGAGACCGAGGGGAGCCGGCGGACGCTGCAGTGGATCCCGGAGGCCCTGGCTTCGTCGATCGTTATCCCTGTCGCCCGAGACGTGCGCCTCGTCGGCGATCTGCCCGACGGGCTCCTGAAATCGACGCTGGAGCCGGTGGTCGGCATCAGGGCACTGCTTCCCATGGGGGCGCACCACGTCGCCAGATGGTCATTGCGGGTCGTCGACGCCCGGGGCGACGCGCTCACACGGTTCGTTCTCGAGCGATCGACCGCCCTCGACGGCTCGAACACGCCCGCAGGAGAGCCGATCACCGTGGTGCGAGTGATTGACCAACCCGGCCACGAGACAGCCTTCGCCGAGGTCGTGGAGAAGCTACGGTCGGCCGGCGCCTGTGAAGTCTCGGCCGACCAAGAGCTTGCCGCGGCCGCTGCCGCGCTGGGCCGCTCCCCCGGCGACTACAGCTCCAAACTCACGTTCTCGCTCGAGCCCGACCAGCGCGCCGACGAAGCGCTGCGGGCGATTCTCGATCACCTTCTCGCGACCCTGCGTGCAAACGTGGACGGCGTGCTGGCAGATCTCGACACCGAGTTCCTGCACGATCTCCGGGTCGCCATGCGCCGCGCCCGCTCGGCGCTCGCCCAGCTGAAAGGGGTTCTGGAAGAGAACGCGACCGCGGCTCTCAAAGACGAGCTCGAGTGGCTGGGCAGCGTCACGAACCCGTGTCGCGACCTCGATGTCTGCCTGCTCGAGATCGACGAATTCCGCCTCCATCTCGGGAAGGCGGCAGGTGACCTCGACCCCCTCCAGCGGATGCTCGAACGTGATCGGAGGAGAGCCCTCGGGATGGTCCGCCGAGCGTTGCGCTCGGCACGTTTCTCGCGTCTCATCGACAACTGGGAAGACCTCGCGTCGTCACCGCCCGAGTCCGGGAAGGAGCTGCCCAACGCGGCGCGGCCCATCGTCGATGTCGCCAGCGAGCGGATCTCAAAGGCATACCGACGGATGGTCAAGCGCGGCTCGAAGTTGGGCGACGAACCGCCTCCGGAGGCGTTGCACCGGATGAGGATCGACGGCAAGAAGCTGCGATACCTGCTCGAGTTCTTCGTGAGCCTGTACGAACCACGGACCGTCACCCAGCTCGTCAAGGAGCTCAAGAAGCTGCAGGACATTCTCGGCGGGTTCAACGACGTGACGGTGCAGCAGGCGCGGCTCGTCGAGGTCGCTCGCGAGCTCATGGCCTCGGGTGAGGCCCGGGCCGGAAACCTCCTGGCGATGGAGCGGTTCGCCGCAGCCATGACGCAGCGCCAGGAAGAGGTGTATCAGGGATTCGCCGCTGCATTCACGGAGTTCGCGTCGCGGCGCAGCCGGCGCCGATATGACTCCCTGTTCCTCGGGGGTGAGAGTTGAAGAGTGTTGCGGTGTGGACCATCAAGGGAGGCGTTGGCTCGGACGCGGCCGAGTCAATCTGGCCGAAGCGGCGTTTCCGCGCACGCCGATCCCGTCTGCGGGCGTGGTCGAGCGAATGGGACTGACCCCCACCCCGGTCACGGCGGATGATACCGACACGCGCGAGGAGGCTCGCAGGTGTCAGGGTTTTCGCAGACAACGGGGGCAATGCGTATCACGTCATGGTTGCGCACGGGTATGACTACCGTGTACACTCCGGGCCACTTGTCGGAGATCGTGAATGAGCCGAGGAACGGGTGGCTGCGGCGGCGCATGGAGCGTCTGTCCGCTCCATTCTCCTGAACAAAGGAGGAACAGACCATGGGTCGAATTCATGGATTGTCTGGTTTTTTCTTGGTGACCACCGTTGTGGTCGTCACAGCAATGTCGGTCAGCGCACAGGACAGAGGCAGGCCAGATCCAGTTCGCTTCGCCTCTTTCAACGCCTCGCTGAACCGGTTCAATGCCGGTGACCTGATCGCGGACCTCTCCACGCCCGACAGCGCTCAGGCCAGGGCCGTGGCCGAGATCGTCCAGCGGACTCGTCCCGAGGTGCTGCTGATCAACGAGTTCGACTACGACGCCGACGGCGAGGCGGCCGCCCGTTTCCAGGCGAACTATCTCTCGGTGTCCCAGGGCGGGGCCGATCCCATCGACTACCCATACCGCTTCGTGGCCCCGTCCAACACGGGGGTCCCGTCCGGATTCGACCTGGACAACAACGGAATCGTGGGTGGACCCAACGACGCGTTCGGTTTCGGTTTCTTCCCCGGGCAGTTCGGCATGGCGGTGTACTCGATGCATCCCATAGACCTCGGGGGCATTCGCACGTTTCAGTTTTTCCTCTGGAAGGACATGCCCGGGGCGCTGCTGCCCGACGACCCGATCACGCCCGAGCCAGCGGACTGGTATTCCCCGGAGGAGCTGGACGTGGTACGGCTGTCCTCCAAGAGCCACTGGGACGTGCCGATCGTGATCGGCGGCCGCACGGTGCACTTCCTGGTCAGCCATCCGACTCCGCCCGTCTTCGACGGTCCCGAGGACCGCAACGGTACACGCAACCACGACGAGATCCGGTTCTGGGCCGACTACGTCATCCCGTCGCGCAGCGGCTACATCTACGACGACAACGGTAACCCGGGTGGGATACGACCGGGCGATGCCTTCGTGATCGCCGGGGACCAAAACGCCGACCCGTACGATGGCGACAGCATCCCCGGCGCGATCCAGCAGCTTCTGGACCATCCGCTGGTCAACACCAGGATGACGCCAAGTAGTGAAGGCGCTGTGGAACAGTCGATCCTCCAAGGTGGCGCCAATCTGACCCACATCAGCGACCCGGCCAACGACACCGCCGACTTCTCTGATGCCACACCGGGGAACCTGCGGGCCGACTACGTGCTGCCTCGCAAGAACATGCGCGTAACTGCAGCAGGTGTGTTCTGGCCGCTGAGTTCCGATCCCCTGTTCCCTCTGGTCGGGGTCTTCCCGTTCCCGAGCTCGGATCACCGCCTCGTCTGGATCGACGCCCACGTGCCCGGCGCGAGATAGCCCGATGAGATCGTGCGTCGAGGATCGTGGCCGGCGCCCTCCGTGAGCGGAACGGGGCGCCGGTCATGCTTGACGGCGTCCGACCGTGTATCGATGAGTCGATCCCTCGCGAGAGAATCGTGGTGGTCGGGCGTGAGAGTGCAACGTCGGAAAGCCTGCGAAAGGGATTGTCGGCGAAGCTGTGCGGATCGACCAGCGTGCTGTGATCGAAGTCAGCTTCGAACATCGCCTCGAGTTCCCGATTGAACTCCTCGTCGTACACCACCGCGGCGATCTGAAGGTCGAGAGGGGACGAACGGTTGTCGAACGGGCGCTCCGGGTTGGCACGATGGCGTCGAGTGCGGAGTTCGAGCGACAGGCCACCGAGACGACGGTGGTCCACTTCATGATCGCGTGACCCCCGCGTTGCGGGCAGGATCATGACGAGCCCAGAGTCTCAGGGCACCCGGATCTGTCGCTGCAGTGCACAGCAGTGGGGCGCCGATCAGCCAAAAGAGAGAGCGGCGTAGGCGCGAAGAGACACCTCCCGCTCCGATCCCTCAGCGCGAGGTGTCAGGTTTAAGACCAATCAAATAAGATTTTGTCGCAGAATTATTGCACGACTTGGACACGATCTGATAATATCGGGGTGTCTACGACAATTCGAGGATATGTGTCACCGGATCTCATGGAACGGGGGAGAGTGTCATGAGAAAGCTCGCCGTTTTTGCGGTGGTTGGAACGGCCGTGTTGTTCATCGTTGTGCCTGCGGCGTACGGAGCGGACGTCACCGTCGGTCACAACAGCGTAGCGTGCGTGGAAGGAGAACCGTGCACGCTTGATGTCTGGATCCATTCGTATTGGCCGCTCGGTCGCATCACGGTCGTGCTGAGGTTCGACAACACCAAGCTGATCGCCACCGGCGTGACGAACGGCGGCTTCATGCCAGCCAGCCCCACCGCGCAGTCGTTCAACGACGTCTGCGAGGCGTCCACCCTGTGCGATGCACCGCAGGGCTGCGGCGAGATCCAGTTCACCGGCACCGACGTCAGCAGCAGCTCGATCGGAACCGGAGTTCTATTCCGGGTCACGTTCTTCGCCCTCGCGAGCACGACGTTGACCGCGGGTGCGTGCCCCAACTGGTGCAACCCGCCCTACTACTGCGGGAGCCCCCCAGTCGGAGCGGGCAACTACGACTGGTCGACGACCTACTCCATGGG
>JBFELO010000094.1:0-17993 GCA_041552055.1 Candidatus Sulfomarinibacteraceae bacterium
AACCTCGACAAGGTGTGGCAGCTCGTGCGGTCCGAAGACCGATTCGTCGAGTACATCCAGGGCGAGACCCGCGAGTTCCTCGGGGAGGGCTGATGGAGCCTGGTTGGTTCGCGGTGGGGACTGCCCTGTGGCTGGGCATTTTGACTTCGATCAGCCCCTGCCCGCTCTCCACCAACATCGTCGCCGTGTCCTATGTCGGCCGGAGGGTGGGCAGCGGCCGAGCGGTGTTGACGTCCGGTGCGCTCTACACCATAGGACGCAGCCTCGTCTACCTGGTCCTGGGGGCGGCGTCGGTGTGGTCCCTGATGTCCATGGTGTCGGTGTCGAGCTTTCTCCAGGGGACGTTTTCGCGCCTCCTCGGCCCGCTCTTGGTCGCGCTCGGTCTGCTCTTGTTCGGCGTCTTCGAGCTCACGGTTCCCTCGGTGGGGGTCGGCGACGATTTGCGGGAAAGGGTCGACCGGGCCGGCGTCTGGGGCGCTGGAGTGCTCGGACTGGTCTTCGCTCTCGCCTTCTGCCCGGTTTCGGCCGGGCTGTTCTTCGGCGGCCTGGTGCCCCTGGCGGTTGAACGAAGCTCGCCGCTGTTGCTGCCCATGGTGTACGGAGTTGGCACCGCACTGCCGGTTGCCGCATTCGCCGTTCTGTTGGCGGCCGGTGTCGGCTGGTTGGGCAAAGCGTTGGACCGGGTGCAGGTCTTCGAACTCTGGGCACGCAGGATCACCGCGGTGGTGTTCATAACCGTGGGCGTGTACGAAACCCTACGCTCGACGCTCTACCTGATCTGATCACGGGGAGTGTGACGCTCCGCCGCTGCAGACCGCCCGCGATTCCCGGAATCACCCACGGTCGCTATGATAATGCCCGGTGAGAAACGCGAGCCAGGGGAGGTGCAGGTGGAGTTTTCGGTCTCGGGCGTGACGGTCCATCCGCTGTTGCCGCCGCTGGTGGCTTTCGTGATCTCGTTTTTCACCTCCATGGGGGGGGTGTCCGGGGCCTTCCTGCTGCTGCCTTTCCAGATGAGCGTGCTCGGCTTCACCAGCCCGTCGGTGAGCGCCACCAATCAGCTCTTCAACATCGTGGCGATTCTGAGCGGGGTGCTCCGTTACATCCGCGAGGGACGGATGGTCTGGCCGCTGACCTGGACCGTGATCGCCGGGACGCTCCCGGGCGTGCTGGTCGGCGTGTTCGTTCGGGTGCGCTGGTTGCCGGACCCGAAGAGCTTCAAGCTGTTTGCCGGGCTCGTGTTGCTGTACATCGGTACCCGGCTGGCTCGACAGGTCGTCGGGAGGGGACAGTCGGGAGCGAATCGCGACAACGCGGAGGAGAGGTTCCAGAGTCTGGTGGCGGCCCACGATCGGCGCGTCGAGACCGACGTCGCGGCCGGGCGGGAGGAGATCCCGCGGGTGGCGGTCCGCCACTTCGGCCTCGGTCGTATCGAGTACGAGTTCTACGGCGAGGTGTACGATTTCCCGACCTTCGGCATTTTCGCACTCAGCCTCGTGGTCGGGATCGTGGGCGGCGTCTACGGCATCGGCGGCGGCGCGATCATGGCGCCGTTCTTCTTGACCGTGTTTCGGCTACCCGTCTACACCGTGGCCGGGGCGGCGCTGATGGGAACGTTCATCACGTCGGTCGCCGGGGTCATATTCTTCCAGGCGATCGCGCCGTTCTACCCGGACCTGACCGTCGCCCCTGACTGGGCGCTCGGCGTGATGTTCGGCCTCGGAGGAGCGGCCGGCATGTACTTCGGGGCCCGAACCCAGAAGTTCATCCCGGCGCGAGCCATCAAGGCGATGCTGGGCCTGGTCGTGCTGTTCACCGCTGCGAGGTACGTCATCGGCTTTTTCTGGTGATCGCCGGCTGTGACGGGACTGCCGGTCCCACCGATCAGGTCGACACCTGAACCGTGCGGTCGCCGATCAGGTTGAGCCGGGTGCGGCGAATGGTGGCCGGCTCCACCATCCGGCCGTCCGGGTAGGTGAAGGTGAGGGCGTCCTCCGGGCACTGGACGATGCAGGCCGCGCACGCGATGCACGCGCCCGGTGCTGCGATCACCGCGCGCGCCGGGTTCTCCGCCAAACGCAGCACGGCGCTCGGGCACACCTGGACGCAGTCGGCGGCGCCGCTGCAGCGCTCCACGTCGAGCGTGATATCGGGTGTTCCGCCTCGGCTGTTCACCGAACCCGGGTACAGGGGTGTGGTCCCCGTGATGTCGACCGACAGAATCACCATCCCAAGGACCGAAGAGAGGATAACGACCACCTGACCCGGTGCGGTCCGCGCGCCGAAAGACACGAGCACCGCGCCGCCGATCGCGGCCCCCAGCAGCGCTGCCGCGAAGAAGGTCACCCAGCGTACACCGCCGGTGATCGGCACCCGGGGTATGCAGGCAAACAAGCCCATGACGGCGACCACGAGGGACGTGACCACCGCCACCATCGCGAGCCAGCCGTCGATGAGCAGGGACAACGAACCCAACACCAGCGCCATGGTGGGAATCCAGATCCACGCCATCTCGATCCGCTCCCGCAGCGGAAAGGTGGCCGTCCGTTCCCGGCCACGCACCGAACCGCCCCGGCGCAGAACTGCCGGCAGGTCCTCCAGTCGCGCCGGCCCCCAGAGCGTGCTCCATCCCGTCGCGTCCTCGATCGGCCGGCGCTCGACGCCGGTCGCCGCCAGTTGGGGGAGCATCAGCTCTCGATGGTCGACACAGTCGGCGATGCCCGACGTGCGGAGAACCGAGATCACGTCATGGTGGGTGAGGTGGCCGCCGCCCGCCGCGCACCACACGTTGATGCCGTTCGAGTTGGCCACCAGCAGCCATGCGTCGAAGCCGTTGAGGACGTCGCGGAGCCGCCGTACGGTGAGCGTGAAGTTGCCGGTGAGGAGGACCGGCGACGACCGGTCGGGACTGCCGATTCGATAGAGGCCGGTGGGTGCGCGGTGGGGGAACAGCCGGAGGAGGGTGTCCCGGAGGTAGTGGGGAACATCGCCAATCCTCACGCGGCCTCCAGCGGGCAGCGACCGTGGACCACGGTGAGATCGGTGAGTATGCGCTCCTCGGTGACGTCGACGAACCCGGCGTCAACGACTTGTTCGACGAGATCCGCCACCGGACGGGTCGTGGTCCGTGCGACGAGAGATGCGGCGATCGCCTGCGGCAGGCGAAGCAGGCGGTACAGCAGACGGGCGTGCCACGACGCGGGCACGACCTCGTCCGCCAGCACCAGGTCACCTCCCGGGGCGAGCCGGCTGCTCGCGACGGAGAGCAGGTAGGACTGCTCATCGGCGGACAGCTCGCTCAGCAGCAAACACGCCGTGATGCCGTCGAAAGAGCCCGGACCGAACCGGTCCTCGATCTCCGCCAGACCGAGCTCGAGCCACTCGACGCGCCCCCCATGGAGAGTTGCAACGTCCTTCGACCGCGCGACCTCCAACATCTCGGCGTTGATGTCGATGGCGGTCACATCGGCACCGCGGGCGGCACACGCGAGCGCGACCGCCCCGGTGCCGCAACCGATGTCCAGGATCCGCCGTCCCGGGGAGGCCGCCCGTTCGGCCACCGCCTCGTAGACACGGTCGATACGGCCCCGACTCAGCAGCCGCATGCCCCGGTCGTACCGATGGGCGGATGACTCCAGGAGGCGCATGAAGAAGTAGCTGGCCATGAAGTCCGCCGAGATTTCCGGTCTTCATGTTACCCGACCTCCGGGCTCTCGACGAGGTCTCGGGCGAGACGTGAACATGTTGTGAAATCGAGGCGAGTCCGGCGCGGAAGGTACAACTCTCAAGAGGTTTCTGCGTAGCGAATGGCATGTATGACGAGGCGCGGTCCTGCCCATCGATCGCGTGGAGGAGGTCGTGATGAATCGTGTTGTGTGTGTGTTCGTTCTGCTCGTGCTTACCGCCGGTCTTGCCGTTGCCGGGGAGCCGATCACCATCGGCGAGCGGGTGACCCTCCATTCCGAGATTCTCGACGAGGATCGCACGATCCTCGTATCGACACCGGACAACTACGCCCAGAACCAGCAGCGGTACCCGGTGCTCTACATGACCGACGGCGACGCCCACCTCACCCACACTCGGGGGACGGTGGACTTCCTCGCCCGGAACGGGCTGATGCCCCAGGTCATCATCGTCGGCGTCACCAACACCGACCGGACGCGGGATTTGTCGCCGACCCACGCAAACACGGTCCGCGAGGACGGCACCGTTCGGGAGAACCCCACCAGCGGTGGTGGACCCAGGTTCCTGGACTTCTTCTCGTCCGAGCTCTTACCGTACATCGACTCCCACTATCGAACCCAGCCCTTCCGGCTGTTCTCCGGCCACTCCTTCGGTGGCCTGTTCGCCCTCAACGCCGCATTCACGCGTCCCGACATGTTTCAGGCGGTGCTTGCGGTGAGCCCGAGTCTGAGTTGGGACGACGAGCTGCCGTTGCGGCAGGCGAAGTCGTTCGGCAACCCCCACGGAAAACTTTCGTTGACCTTGTTCGTGGCGATGGCCGACGAGGAGGAGGGCGATCCCAAACCGACCCGGCTCGATCGGCTGGAGCAGTCGCTTCAACAGGCTTCGATCGACGGATTCGACTGGTACGTGAAGCGCATGCCTGACGAGAACCACGGGTCGGTGGTGCTGCGCGCCCACTACTGGGGCCTTCGCGAGGTCTTCGAGCCGTGGAGCCTGCAGTCCGATCCCGAGACGGGTCTGCTCGCCGAGGGGATGGACGAGCTGCAGGCGCACTACGCGAAGCTGTCGAAACGGTACGGGTTCGAGATCGTGCCGTCAGAAGACTCGGTCAACCGAATCGGTTACCAGTTCCTCGGCAGGGAGGACTACGATCACGCCATCGAGTTCTTCAAGTACAACGTGAAGCTGTACCCGAACTCGGCAAACGTGTACGACAGCCTCGGCGAGGCGTTCGAGAACGCCGGAAAACTCGACGAGGCCCTGGCGAGCTACTCGCGGGCGGTCGACAATGCGCCCAAGATCGGTGACGATCGGCTGCCCATCTTCACCGAGAACCGCAATCGCGTGAAGGAGCTCATCGAACGGCAAGAGCAGGGCTGACCAGTCTGCCTCCTCGTCGGGCGACGCTCGAGGACCTGATACCGTGAGCGGTACATGGTCGCAGGTAAGCCGATCGAAGTCAGTTGCGAGGACGCGCGGGAATTCCTGGTCGGGCATCTCGGCCTGTGCCGCGACCGGAGTCGGGGAAGCGCCCGCGGGGTCCGGGATCTCCTATCCGACCTGCGCTGCATCCAGCTCGACCCGCTCGATCGGATCGGCACCAACGCCGACCTGGTCGCCCTCGCGCGAGTGCCGGGAATCGCCCGCGGGGACGTCTACTCCCACCTGCTGCCGGGCCACGCCTTCGAGCACATGGCCAAGGAGCGCTGCCTGCTGCCGGCTTCGGCCTTCCCCTACTACCGAAAACGGATGGTGGACGGCTACCGTCACCGGTGGGATGGGATTATGGATCTGTCGGAGGCGCTGCTGTCGGAGGTGTTGGCCGAGATATCAGAACGCGGCCCGATCGCCCAGACCGAGCTGTCCGATCGCGGCCGGCTGACCCCTCCCAAGGACGCGTGGCTCCGGGACACGATCCCGACCACCAGCGTCGCCGTCGAAAAGCTCTGGAACCGGGCTCAGGTGGTGGTCTGTGGCCGTGCGGGTAACAACAAGGTGTACGACGTGCCCGCGCGGGCGCTGCCGGACGTGTACGATGTCGAACCGACGTTGGAGTTCGACCGCTGGGCGCTGCTGGGGAGAGTGGAGGCGGTGGGATTGATGGCGATGACCGCCGGACCGCAGTGGAAGGTGATCGAGGAGTCGCGGACCTCGGACCTCCCGCAGGAGCTGGTGGCGGAGGGGTTGCTGGACATGGTGACGATCGAAGGCTCCTCGAGGAAGTACCTCGCGCCGGCCGGGTTCCTGACTCGTGAGTTTCCGGAGGATGACGGCAGGATGCGCATTCTGGGCCCTCTCGATCCGCTCGTCTGGGACCGCAAACTGGTGCAGCAAATATTCGACTTCGACTACGTCTGGGAGGTCTACAAGCCCAAGGCCAAGAGGATCTGGGGCTACTATGTGTGTCCGATCCTGCACCGGGGGCGGATGGTCGGGCGGTTCGAGGGTCGGACCTCCGACAAGCGGCTCGAGGTCGAGCAGCTGTGGGTCGAGGATGGGGCCGAGTTCGACGATCAGGCGTGGCGGGCCGCCCTCGAGCGTCACGAGGCCGCAGTGGGATCATGAACAGGGACGAGTGACGGGTCGCCGAGTGGGAAACGCCACCGGAGAGCGGCCCGTGTGGAACGAGGAGTGCGACCGATGAAGGACAGCGTGGACGAGCTGGTCAGGCTCCTGCGGCTCGACGAGGTGGTGCAGGATCGATACCTCGGTGAGACGATAGACCTCGGCTGGGGGCGGCTGTTCGGCGGCCACGTGCTGGGGCAATCGCTGAGCGCGGCATCGCACACGGTGAGCCGGGAATGGCTGGCGCACTCGCTGCACGGGTACTTCCTGCGGCCCGGCGCGGTAGATGCGCCGGTGCTGTACGAGGTGGACCGGATCCGCGACGGCACGAGCTTCGCGACGAGACGGGTCGTCGCACGGCAGAAAGGGGAGGTGATCCTCAACATGGCGGCGTCGTTTCATCGCGAGGAGGCGGGTTTCGACCACCAGACGACGATGCCGGAGGTTCCCCCGCCGGAACAGCTCGCGTCCGAGTTCGAGCTGAGGCAAGCCGTCGTCGACAAGATTCCGGAACCATTTCGGGACTCGTGGACGCGGGAACGACCGATCGAGCTGCGGCCGGTGGAACAGATCGACTTTTTCCAGCCCGAGATTCAGGAGCCGCGCCGACACGTCTGGTTTCGTGCCCGAAACACGCTACCCGATGACCCGGTCCTTCACCGCTGCCTGCTCGCCTACACCTCCGACTTCGCGTTGCTGGCCACCGCACTCCTGCCGTACGGAGTCACCTATCTCCATCCCGACATGCAGGTCGCGAGTCTCGACCACGCGATGTGGTTCCACCGCGACTATCGCGTCGATGACTGGCTGCTGTACGCGATGGACAGCCCGTCGGCCTCGAACGCCCTCGGGTTCACGCGTGGCGCGGTGTTCGATCGTCGCGGTCGACAGGTGGCGTCGGTGGCCCAGGAAGGCCTGATCCGAAAGCGATTCACGTCGTGAATCGCCTGGGCTTGAGGGCTTGACCGCCCGGCCCTCGTGCACGAGCGACGGGCTGGGCTCGAGGCCTTGGGGGATTCTCGCAACGCGCGTGTCCCGCCGTGCCCACAAGCCCCCAGGCCCGCAAGCCCTGGGCGGGTGGGTGGCGGCATGGGCTCATCTATACTTCCAGGACTTCGGGGATTGGTTTTCATAGATAACGTGGGTAGGTGCGCCATGACCAGCAGCAACGATTCGGTCCCAGAACAGCTGACCCCACAGCAACGGTGGGCTCGATCCGAGGCGAACTGCTGCTTCGTGTGCGGACCGTCGAACCCGATCGGGCTCCACCTCGTGTTCCACCTCGACGACGACGTGTGCAGGGCCGAGTTCACTCCCGGTGAGCATCATGCCGGCTACCGTGGCGTGCTGCACGGCGGCATCCTGTACAGCGCGTTGGACGATGTGATGGCCAACGTGCTCTACCTGCGAGGACTTCAGGCGGTGACGGCGCGCTGCGAGATTCGGTACCGGGGAGAACCCGTGAAGGTCGGGACAAGGATCCTGTTGGAGGGTCGACTGAGGAGGCGCAAGGGACCGCTCGCGATCATCGAGGGGAGGGCCCTGCGCTTTGCCGATGGCGAGCTGGTGGCCGAGTCCGAGGCGAGCTTCATAGTGACGGGCGACCTGCCCGACCTCGAGTGACGACAAGGAGGCGACTCATGCCTGATGTCGATCTGAGTGTCATCGGGAGACCAATGGGGCCGGTGGTGACGGAGTACACCTGGAAGGACGTCGTGCTGTACGCACTCAGCGTCGGTGCCACGCCGGACGAGCTGTCCCTCGTGTACGAGAGCGCCCCCGGTGGACTCAAGGTCCTGCCGAGTTTCGCCACGGTGGCCATTCTCGAGTTGGCCCTGGCCAACCTCGGCGATATTGACATCGCCCGGCTCCTCCACGGGCAACAGAAGGTTCGCGTGCACCGGCCGATCCCCCCTGCCGCCAGGATCTCCCACACCGGAAGGGTCACCGGAATCCACGACAAGGGCCACAACGCGGTCTACGAGGTGCAGTTCGAGGCCGTGCTCGACGATGAAACTCCGGTGTATGACGCCGAGGTCGTCGTGCTCTACATGGGAGCGGGTGGGTTCGGCGGCGACCGTGGTCCCAAGGCCGAACGGGTGTCCCCGCCCGAGGGTGTCGTGCCCGACTTCACCATCACCGAACGTTTGGCGACGAACCAGGCCGCCCTCTACCGACTGAACGGCGATGCGAACCCGATCCACATCGATCCGGACGTGGCCCGGAGCGTGGGCCTCGACCGACCCATCCTGCACGGTCTGTGCACCTATGGCTTCGCCACGCGGGCCGTTGTCAACGGTGCGATGGGTGGTGACCCCGACAGATTGAGGGAGTTCAGAGCGCGGTTCACCGGCATCGTGTACCCCGGAGACTGGCTGACCACCGAGGGGTGGAAAGTTGACGGCTCATGGGTCGTGCAGTCGCGCACCGAGCGCGGGATCGTGCTCGGAGATGGGGTCGCCAGGGATGACTGACACCTCTGAAGGAGGAGCGTGCCCACCGCCGTCACGTCGGCACGGCCCTCTGGTAAACTCCGTGCGAGCCGCATATCATGCCGAATTCGAGGGGGCGCTACAGGGCGCTGCACACGTGTGACAGGAGGAGGCTGCGATGGAGTTCACTGATTTCCCCAACTTCCACGAGATGCTGCGGGCCACGGTCGATCGGACTCCGGGGACCGTCGCCTACCGAAGCATCCTCGAGAACGGCGAGATGGAGTCGGTCACGTGGTCGGATTTCTACGACCAGGTGAGGAGGGCGGCCAGGGCGCTGATCGCCCTCGGCATCGAGCGCGGCGACAAAGTCAACGTCCTCAGCTTTACCAACTACAAGTGGGTCTTGACCGACTTTGCCGTGATGGCCGTTGGAGGCTGCACGGTCGGGATCTACCAGACGCTGCTGCCCAAGGACTGTCGGTACATCGTCGACCACTCCGACGCCGTGCTCGTTTTTGCCGAGGACGAGGCCCAGGTCGCGAAGCTCAAGGAAATCCGACAGGAGATTCCCGATATCCGCAAGGTGATCCTGTTCAAGGGAGACCCCGGCGGAGACGACTGGGTGATCGGCTACGACGAGTTCCTGACGCTCGGCGACGACGTGCCGGACGAGACGCTCCAGCGGCGGATCGACGCCGTGACGCCGGAAGACCTCGCCGCGATCGTCTACACCTCGGGCACCACCGGCGTGCCCAAGGGCGCGGTGCTGACCCACGACAACCTCACCTTCACCGCGCAGTCGGTCAAGGCCAGCCTGGCGGTCGAGGGTGCGGACGAGACGCTGCTGTTCCTGCCGCTGGCCCACGTCTTCGCGCGACTCATCGTGTTCGGAGCGCTGGCCAGCGACATCACGCTGACCTTCGCTCGTGGGCTCGACACCATCGCCGAGGACATGAAGATCGCCCGACCGCACTGGTTCGCCAGTGTGCCTAGGGTGTACGAGAAGGTGCACACCAAGATCATCAGCGGCGCGGAGGCCAAGGGCGGACTGGCGCTCAAGATCTTCCGTTGGGCGCTCGACGTCGGGCGCCAGGTGAGCGAGTGCAAGCTGAACAAGCGACCGATCCCGGCGATCACTGCACTCAAGTACAACCTGGCCAACAAGCTGGTGTTCTCCAAGGTCCACGAGGCGCTCGGTGGTCGGGTGCGGTGGTGCATCAGCGGCGCGGCGCCGCTCAATCCGGACATCGCCAGGTTCTTCCACGCCGCCGGCATCTTGGTCCTCGAGGGGATCGGGATGACCGAGAACACCTCGTTCACCAACGTCAACCGGGTGGACAACTACCGCTTCGGCTGGGTCGGACCGACCGGCCCGGGGATCGCGCAGAAGACCGACGAGCACGGCGAGATCATGTACCGCGGTCGCAACGTCATGAAGGAGTACTACAAGATGCCCGCCGAGACGGCGGAGACGATCACCGAGGACGGCTGGCAGTACACCGGTGACCTCGGTGAGATCGACGACGAGGGGTTCCTCAGGGTGACCGGACGCAAGAAGGATCTGATCATCACCGCCGGCGGCAAGAACGTCGCCCCGAGCGCGATCGAGGGCCTGGTGGCGACCTCGAAGTTCATCAACCAAGTGTGCGTCGTCGGCGATCGCCGCAAGTATCTGACGGGGCTGATCACGGTCGACGAGGAAAACGTCAGAGCCTACGCCCAGGAGCACGAAATCGCCGGTGCGGAGCTGTCCGATCTGGTGAAGAACCCCCAGATCCTGAATCTGATCGGGGGGGAAGTCGAGGACAAGAACAAGCAACTCGCCTCGTTCGAGACCATCAAGAAGTTCAGGATCGTCGACGAGTTCACGATCGACAACGGGATGCTCACTCCCACCGTGAAGGTCAAGCGCAACGTCGCCGTCGAGCGGTACAAGAACCTGATCGAGGAAATGTACGTCGAGGCCTAACTCGAACCCTGTCCGATTATGTGACTCACGGGGAGCACACGCGTCCGCGTCCGTGCCCGATCGGCTGTCGGTGAGCACGTGGTATTTCGGATACGGAGACAGAGACGGATGCGGGGCGGGTGACTGCTATTTCTCGTGTATCCTTCAGCTCACAGCCAATTGAGGGATACAGGGACCATGCCCCTCTCGGCCGGCGACCGACTCGGACGCCACGAGATCATCGCTCCCCTCGGTGCGGGTGGCATGGGCGAGGTGTACCGGGCGCGGGACACCCAGTTCGACCGGGATGTCGCGGCCAAGGTCCTGCCCGAGGCCGTGTCACAACGTCCTGACCGTCTCGCCAGATTCGAGCGCGAAGCCAAGGCCGTCGCCAACCTCTCCCACCCGAACATCCTGGACATCCACGATTTCGGACGTGACCGCGAGATCACCTACTAGGTGACGGAGCTGCTCGAGGGACGGGACCTGCGCGAGCACACTGCCGCCGGCGGCATGGACTGGCAGAGCGCCGCCGACATCGGCACCGCGGTAGCCGAAGGCCTTGCTGCGGCGCACGGCAAGGACATCGTCCACCGCGACCTCAAGCCCGAGAACATCTTCATTACCTCGGACGGCAGGGTGAAGATCCTCGACTTCGGGCTCGCGCAGGTGAAGGCGCCGCTCTCCACCGAGGAGGCCACCGCCACGCTCAGCCCTGGAGAAACCATGCCCGGCGCCGTCGTCGGCACCGCGGCCTACATGTCGCCCGAGCAGGCGCGCTGCCAGCCGATCGACCGGCGCTCCGACATCTTCAGCTTCGGCATCGTGCTCTACGAGATGCTGATCGGGGAGCCGCCGTTTCAGGCGCCGAGCTCCCCCCGAGCTTTTGACGGCGATCATCAAAGAGCAGCACGGCAAACTCACATCTGCCAGCGCCGGGCTGCAAACGATCGTCGACACCTGCCTGGCGAAGACTCCCGAGGATCGCTATCCGGACGCGGCCACACGTGCCGAGGCGCTGGCGAGACAGACTTCCGAGGTCCCCCGCGCCGGCAGGGGCTGGCGCTGGATCGCCCTCGCCGCGCTGCTGGCGGTTGCAGTCGGCCTGATCTGGATGTGGGCAGGACGTCCCCGGACCGACAAGCTTCACTGGGCGCTGGAAGAGGGCCTCCCCGAGCTCCAGCGGCTGGTCGACGAGGACCAGTATGGCGCCGCCTTCGAGCTCGCGAATCGGCTCGATCCGGTGATACCCGACACCCCCCTGCTGCGCGAGCCCTGGCCGAAGCTGTCGCAGGCCATCTCGGTGACCACGACCCCTGCGGGCGCAGACGCGTGGTTTCGCAGTCTGGCCACACCGGACGCCGAGTGGGCGCACCTCGGTCTGTCGCCGTTGGAGCGGGTGCCCGTCCCCAACCACGACTTCTGGCTGAGGCTCGAGAAGCCAAGTTGTCAGACCGTCGAGTCACTGTTCCCAAGCTACCTGGACTGCGTCGGGCCAGGTCAGTTCGGTACGGAAGGCCACATCGTCGTGGAGCTCGACGCGGCCGGCTCCGCCCCACCCGACATGGTGCGCGTCCAGGCCTCGACCACACCTGTCTACCTGTTCGGTTTCGACAGTACGCAGTACGCCGTGACGTCCTATCTGATCGACTTCCACGAGGTCACGAATCGGCAGTTCCAGGCGTTCGTCGACGGTGGTGCGTACCGGAACCAGGACTTCAGGCGGCACGAGTTTCGTGACGACAGCCGTCACCTGCAGTGGCGCGACGCCATGGACCTTTTTCCGGACCGCACCGGCCGTCACGGTCCGTCGACCTGGGAGGTCGGGCGCTATGCCGAGGGCACCGCGGAGCATCCGGTCTCCGGCGTCAGCTGGTTCGAGGCCGCCGCCTCCTGCGAGTCCGTCGGCAGGCACCTCCCGACCGCCCTCCGCTGGACCGCCGCGACCGCGACCCACACTGCGGAGATGATCCTCCCGATCAGCAACATCGGCGGTCAAGGCCTGTTGCCGGTCGGCAGTCTCCCGCCGGGATTCTGCGGAACCTTCGACATGGCGGGCAACGTCAAAGAGTGGTGTTGGAACCGGACCGGCGGACGCCGCTACATCCTCGGGGGCGCCTGGAACGAAATGGCCTAGATGTTCTGTTGCGCCGACGCCCGCTCGCCGTTCGACCGCTTCGCCGGCAACGGCTTTCGATGAGCGGACTTTCTCGACGCGGATGACGAGGAGCTCGCGCCGCTGCTCGCGCCGGTCGGACTGCCAGCGCAGCCCGTTGACCTCGAGGTGGCATCCGACGAGGTCTTTCGATCGTACCGGGCGCTGTTCGAGTTCGACCCGGTGCCGCTCGAGGCGCGCGTCACCGAGGTGGAAGAGACCGCATCTTGGCGACGGGAGACGATCACCTTTCGCGCCGCCTACAACGATAACGAGGTCTCGGTCTACCTGTTTCTTTCCGTCGCCCACGAGCCGCCCCATCAGGCGGTGGTGTTCTTCCCCGGAGGACAGGCACGCCGCCAGGACTCACCAGAGCAGCTGCAGCTGCGGATGATCGACCTTCTGGTCACGAGCGGTCGCGCGGTCATGTGCCCGATCTACTGGGGTACCGGTGAGCGGCGCAGCATGGGGTCGCCGGACCCTCGGGGAACGGATGAATCCATCCGCTCCCAGGTCCATGTCGACTACACGACCTTCTGGATCGGCGATCTCAACCGTTCCGTCGAATACCTCACGACGAGAGACGACATCCGAGCGGACCGGCTCGCATTCTACGGTTTTAGCTGGGGTGCCGAAATCGCTCCCCTGGCGCTCGCCCTCGAGCCGCGCCTTGCAGTCGGCGTGCTCCTGGATGGCGGCCTCCCCCTGATTCGGCCGCGGTCCGAGGTCCAGAACCAGCACTACGCGACCCGGGTCGAGTTCCCGGTTCTGATAATCAATTGGGCATACGACGCCGAGTTCTCGCTTGAGCTGAGGCAGCGGCCCCTGCTCGAGCTTCTGGCAATCGTTCCAGAGCACAAGAAGCACGTGACCTACCCGTGCGGTCACGTCGTGTTCGCGCGCTACCGCAACCAGGCGATCGGCGAGATCCTGGAGTGGTTCGACACCTACCTCGGCCCGGTGGACTGACGCCACGACCGGAGCGCCGGTACGAACCGCTGGCATCCGGCCGCCGGCGGAGCTACATTCACAATTGAGATCAGTAACTTGAGAGAGAGGTTGTTTCTTTTGGCATGCGGAGGAGGTGGCCGTGGAACGTGAACTGCCGCGCGAGTTCGACACCATCGTCGTCGGGTCCGGGCCGGGCGGCGGCACAGTCGCCCGTGAGCTGAGCCGACGCGGGGAGCGCGTGCTCATCCTCGAGCGGGGGCCCAACCGCCCGATCTCGGGGACCGCGTCCCAGATGATTCGCGAGCTCATGATCCCCGGCAAGAGCCTGTTGATCACGCCCCGGCTGCTGGGCATGGTGCGCGGCCTCACGGCCGGCGGGAGCTCGGTGTTCTACTACGCCACGGCGTTCGAGCCGAACCACGAGATGCTCGGCCGACACGGCGTGGACATCACGGCCGAGGTCGAGGAGGTCAAATCCGAGGTGCCGTACGGCGAGCTCGACGACGAGCTCGTCGGTCCACTGGCCGCGAGGATCATGGAGAGCGCGCAGGACCTGGGCTACGACTGGAAGAAGCTGCCGAAGTTCGTGTTCCAGGAGCACTGCCGGCCGGACTGCGACAAGTGCACCCTGGGTTGCCCGTACGGCGCCAAGTGGTCCGCTCGATTCTTCGTCGAGGAGGCGGTCGATGACGGTGCCGTGTTCCTCGACCGCGCAAGCGTCGACCGCGTCGACATCGAGAACGGCGAAGCCACCGGCGTCGAGGCGATCACGAGAGACGGACGCCAGAGGTTCCGGGCATCGAGGGTGGTGCTGTCGGCCGGCGGCATCGGTACGCCGGTCATCCTCCGGGCCAGCGGGATCACGGCGGCCGGGCACGATTTCTTCTACGACCCGCTCGTGATCGTCATGGGTGTCGTGGACGATGTGCGGGGCGGCCGCGAGTTCCCGATGGCGACCGGGATCCACATGGAGGAGGACGGCTACGTCATGACGGATCTGGCGTGGCCGAGGTGGATCTACCAGCTCTTCGCCGCCGAGGTGTTCCGCATCGACAGGCTGTTCTCGCACTCCCGCACCCTGCCGATCATGGTGAAGATCCGCGACTCGCTGTCGGGCCGGCTCACCAGGCGCGGCGGTGTTCGCAAGGACCTCACTGAAGATGACAAGGCCAAGGTCCGCTCGGGCTTCGAGCGGGCGAAGGAAATTCTCGAGCACGCCGGGGCCAAGGGGGTGTTCAAGACGTGGCACCTGGCTTCGCACCCCGGAGGTACCGCCAAGATCGGCGAAGTGGTCGACACCGACCTCAAGACCGAGATCGACAACCTGTACGTCTGCGACTGCTCGGTGATTCCCGAGGAGTGGGGCCTGCCTCCGACACTGACGCTCCTGGGGCTGGGGAAGAGGCTGGGGAAGCATCTTTCTGGCGACGCGATGGTGGCGTGAGGGTTACGCTTCGTTGGGTTTCGATACCTGAGAGAGTAATCGGGATCGGCATCGGAATCGGTATCGAAAAGGTCGCCCCGATCGAGCGTGCCGCAGCCGAGCTCAAACACGGATCGTAATCTCGTGAATCGGAATCGCAATCGCGGTCGGAATCGAGTTGGCAGTGTCCATCAATGTTGTGCGTTCGATTTTCGATGGCGACCCCGATTGTCGACGCCGATACCGATGCCGATACCGATTCCGATGACGGGTGGCGCCGCGAATCGGGTATTCAGGGACAACCTCCCGCCGTGGTTGGATGCGGGCGGGTGGGATAGACTGAAGCCGCCCACATCGTCCAAAGAGAGGAGCCGAGGCCCATGAAAGCCTTCTTCGCATCGGCCAGGCCAGGAACCGAGGTCTCGGTCGGAACCGAGACCGTCGAAATGCCCATCCTCTACTTCCGCGACGACGCCTTCGGCCTGTTCTTCACGGCGGAGGCCGCGAAGGTGAAGGCCGCCCTGCCGTCGGATCGGCTGTACCCGGTGCAGCTGCCGGGAGGCCGTGCGTTGGTCGTGATCCTTGCGTTCAACTACATCGAGACCACGATCGGACCGTACGGCGAAATCGCCGTGGCCGCGCCCGCCGTGTACGGGAAACGGCCACCGATCGGTGCGGTGCCGGCCCTGCTGGAGGCGGGCTATCCGGGGTTTGGCATGGTGGTGCTGCACCTGCCCGTGACCGGGACCATGGCGCGCGACGGCGGACGTGTCCTGTGGGGCTACACGAAGTTCGTCGCCGACATGAAGTTCACGATCACACCCGAGTACCAGCAGGTCCGGCTGGGCGAGGAGGATTCGCACATCCTGACGCTGCGGGTGGCGCGGGGAGGAATTGTCCGCCGGGACTCGAAGCCGATCGTCACGTACTCGGTTTTGGACGGCAAGTTGATCCGGGCCACCATCCCGCACCGGAGCGTGTACCGAATGTCGCTGCGGTCGTCCGGATCGTTCCTGGAGCTGGGCGACCACGTGATGGCGGAGTCGATCCGGAACCTGGGACTGTCCAAGAAGCCGCTCATGACCCGGTACTACGTGGAGCGGGGCGCGATCCTGCCGCTTGGCGAGGTGGTCGAGGACGGCGTCCGCCCGCTCGAGGGCTACTACGGCAAGGACCGCGAGGGCGAGCACGCCGTGGACTACGTCGGGCAGGAGTCCTGATTCGTGGACTCCGGTGCCGTTCGCGCCCTCGCTCGAACCGCGCGCGACTTCTGCGCCCGCCACGTGGCGCCGATGGTGGCGGCCGAGGGAAAGGACGGAGAACTCGGTCGTCTGGGACCCCTGATCGACGAGGCCGAGACGGTCGGCCTGATGGCAACCCCGGATCACGAGGATCACGGCCACGAGTACGGCGTCTGGGGCACCGCGTGCCTCGAGGGGGGCTCGACGGCGTCGTTGGTGATGCTCGAGGAGGTCGCGAGCGCGTGCGCCGGCGTGGCCGCCTGTCTGCATGTGGGCGGCCTCGGTGCGCTCGAACTGGCCGGATCAAAGCTTCGCGCGCGTCGCGTCGCGGTGGCGGTGGTCGTGGGCGGCTGCCGTTTCCCGGACGCCGTGATTGATCGACCGCCTCCGGAGGCCGCCACGATCCAGGCGCTGGACGGCGGCGTCGAGGTTCTCGGCACCACGGCGTTCATGCACGCGGTGCCGGGCTGGGACGGCTGCGTGGTGTACGGGGCGGGCGAGGGCGGCTGGCAGCGTGCCTTGGTGCGGCGCGACGGTGCCGGGGTGGAGGTCGCCCCTGCCCAGCGAACGATGGGCCTGGCGGCGATCGAGACTGTCGCGCTGAGGTTGTCCGCGGCGAAGGTCTGCCCGGAGAACTCTCTCGCCCCTCGCTCTCCACGGTCTCATCTCACGCGGCACCTTCTCGGCCTGGCCGCTATCGCTCTCGGCAACGCCCGCGGAGCGGTCGCCGCGGCGCGAGAGTACGCCGAGCAGCGGTATCAGGGCGGAGGTCAGATCGAGAGCCACGCGGCGGTGCAGTCGTTGATCGGGGATGCGGCTTCGCGAGTGGAGGCCGGCTCGGCGCTCCTCCACCGTGCAGCCGAGGAAGATGTCGAGAGCGCCGCCGCGCTGCCCATCGCGGCCGCGGCGAAGCTGCGGCTCACCGTGGACTGCTGCCAGGCGGTGACCGACAGTCTGCAGGTGTTCGGCGGGTACGGCTACATGGAGGATTACGGCCTCGAGAAAAGGCTGCGGGATGCAATGACCCTGAAGACCGTGTCGTTAGCGCCGGACGGTTTGCGGCGGATGGTGGCCCTCGGGGGTGGCCGATGACGGGCGAGTTGACGCCGGTCGAGGCACAGAAGAACCTCGGCGCCATCGGTCGATTGATGTACGACGCCCGCGCGCGGACCATCTGGCAGCGTGACACGGCCACGCTGCCGCGGGTGTTCCGCAGGCTCCGCCTGCGCTATCGGGACTTCGCGGAGGCGCACATCGCGCCGCACACGCTGGCCGCCGACCTGGATCAGACGTCGGTGGATGTCAGGAAGCTCTTTGTCAAGTCGGCCCGCAGGGGGTTTCAGACCGAGCTCCTGCCGTGGCCGCTGGGCACCATGAAGTACCGGGCGCTGGCTCGGTCGTTCCTGCTCGGCCAGGCCCTCAAGGCGGAGGAGTTCTGCACCGCCTGCGGCGGTCTCGGCAACGCGCTGCTCGCCCATGAGCTGGGCATGGCGCCGATGTTCGTGTGCGGTGATCTCGGAGCCGTGCTCGGCTGGATGCGCAAGATCTACCGCGAGGTCCGCCGCGGTGAGCCGGCCATCGGAGCCTT
>JBFELO010000095.1:0-17952 GCA_041552055.1 Candidatus Sulfomarinibacteraceae bacterium
GGGGAGGGGAACGTCAGGGTGCCGAGTCCCCGGGACCTCCAAGCCGTGGATGGAGCGCAGTATTCGGGAGCGTGAGGCGGGCCTCGCACCCGGGCGCGAGGTCGCGGTCTTCGACGGTCACGGAGCCGCCATGGGCCTCGGCAATCTGGCGGCAGAGGAACAGCCCGATACCCGAGCCCTCGGGCTTGGTGCTGAAGAACGGCACGAACAGGTTGGCCGACTGGGGCAATCCGGGACCGTCGTCGCGCACGACGACCTCGACTCGATCGTCCATCGCGCGCCATTCGATCTCGACCCCGCCGCCGGTGCTCAGGCTCGCCTCGACCGCGTTGCGGACCAGGTTGATCAACACCTGTTCGATCTGGTCCTGGTCCGCAGCCACCACCGCTTCGGGCCCGTCGACAACCCTCACCGGAAGGCGGGTCTCGAGTTCGGCGACCCGTCGGACGCAGGTGGCGATCTCGACCGATGACAGTGATGGTTCCGGCATCTTGGCCAGGCGCGAGCAGTCGCTCATGAACCGCGCCAGCGCCTCGGCGCGAGAGGAAATCACGCCGAGGCCCCGTCCCAGATCGCTGCGCCAGTCGGCAGGCAGCGGATCCTTCTCGGTCAGACGGACCATGCTGCCGGCGAGCGACGTGATCGGGGCGAGCGAGTTGTTGAGCTCATGGCCTATGACCCGAATGAGCCGCTTCCACGCGGCCAACTCCTCGGCGCGCAGGGCTCGGCTGACGTCCGACAGCACCACCAGCTGGTGAGGTCGACCGTGTTGTCTGAAGCTGCCCCGTCGGAGCTCCCACCGGCCGGGCCTGCCGCCGACAGCGAGCTCGACGGTGCGGGACGAGGGGCCGGAGAGACAGTCGGCGAGGCCGAGCTCGAGAGCATCCCGCCCGAGAAGCGTTCCGGTGTCGCCGAGCAGCCGCAGTCCGGCTTCGTTGACCTGCCGGAGCCGGTTCGAGGAGTCGAAGGCGAACACCGCGACGTCGATCGATCCCATGACCGTGCGGACGAGCGCCGTCGCCTCCAGATCGTCGACCCGCTGCCGGCGCAACGTCTCGGAGAGCGAGTTGAGCTCGGTCACCACCTCGCCGTACGGGTCGTCGCGGCTGACATCGCGTATCCTGAAGGAGTAGTCGCCCTCGCGGAGCGCGGCAAGCAGGTTGGACAGCGTCCTCAGGTGGTAGCGCGTGCGCGCCTGTACCACGAGAAGACCGGCGACCCAGGCGAGCACCGCCGACGCGCCGAGTGCGACGCGAGCCGCGGGCGGGAGGTCCGATCGAGCGAGCAGCACGACCGAGGCGACAACCGCCGGCAGCGCGGACGCGGCGGCAATGCACAGCAGCCGGTTGACGACGCCGGGTCGAAGACTCACAGGCGATACTTCTCGAGCCGGCGGTAGAGGGCGCTGCGGCTCAATCCGAGCGCTTCTGCGGCTCTGCTGACGTTGCCGTCGAACCGACGCATCGCCTTCGAGATCAGGGCCCGTTCCACCTCCTCGAGACTCATGTCATCGACGGATTGGGTGGCTTCCCGAGGTGCCTGCGTGAGACCGAGATGATCGGCACGAATTGTGTCGCCGTCTGCCATCAGCACGGCCCGCTCGACGACGTGTGCGAGCTCGCGGACGTTGCCCGCCCAGCCGTGCCGACGGAGGGCGCTCATCGCCGCCTCGTCGAATCCGTTGATCTCCTTGCGATACTTGTGGGCAACCCGGCCCAGGAAGTGCATCGCGAGCACCGGAATGTCCTCCGGCCGCTCACGCAGCGGCGGTATCCGGATCTCCACCGTGTTGAGCCGGAACAGCAGATCCTCGCGGAATCGGCCCTCCGTGACCTCGGTGACGAGATCGGCGTTGGTGGCGGACAGGATGCGGACATCAACTGCGCGGGTCTTTGATGACCCGACCCGCTCGAGCTCGCCGGTTTCCAGTGTGCGCAGCAGCTTGCCCTGCTGATCGAACGGCACATTGGCGATTTCGTCCAGGAACAGGGTGCCGCCGTCGGCCATCTCGAATCTTCCGATCCGGTCGCCCTTGGCGTCGGTGAACGCACCCTTGACGTGACCGAACAGCTCGCTGGCGAACACGCCCTCCGGCAAGCCACCGACGTTGACCGTGACCAGCGGCGCCTCGGCCCGGCCGGAGACCGAGTGGAGCCGACGAGCGACGACCTCCTTCCCGGTCCCGTGCTCGCCGGTGACCAGCACGTTGGCGTCGGATGGGCCGACTTTGGCGATCAGCTCCAACACGGGTTCCATGGCCGACGACGTGGCGATCAGCGTCGGACTCTCGCCGACGCGCAGGGCGATGTTTTCGGCCTCCAGCCGCTGGCCCCGGCGCAGCGCCCGGCACAGCTCGACCTGGGTGCGGAGAATCAACAGCAATCGCTCGTTGTCCCACGGCTTCTCCACGAAGTCCCGGGCTCCCGACTGGACCGCCCTGACCGCCAGCTCGACGCTGCCCCAGGCGGTCATCACGACGACCGGCATCGTGGCGTCGAGCGCCTGCAGGCGACTCAACAGCTCCAGCCCTTCGCTGCCCGAGGTCGTGTCGCGCGCATAGTTGAGGTCGATGAGGGCGGTGTCGAAATCTCGATCGCGTACCGCGGCCAGCACACGCTCCGGGGAGTCCGCGGTCTCCACGACGAAGCCCTCGGGCTTGAGCAATAGCCGCAGCGACTCCAGGACGTCCTCCTGGTCGTCGGCGATCAGAATGCGTGGAGCGTTTTCAGCGGACGTCATCTCGGCCTCGAATGATTGAATCGTACCTTACCGAAGGGTTGGACGGCGTCGAGTGCCAACTATTCTTCCGCCAGCGCGACCACCGGGTCGATTCTGGCCGCTCGAGCGGCCGGGACCAATCCGGCGATCAGGCCGACCGACACCATGCCCGCGGCCACCACGAGATAGGTCGCCGGATCGAGGGGCGATACCTCGTACAGCATGCTCTGGAGCGCCTCGCTCAGCAGCCAGGCCAGCAACGAGCCCGTACCGAGGCCGAGCAGCACCAGCAACGAGCTCCTGCGAATGACGGTCACGAGAATCGTGCGTGCCTCGGCCCCCAAGGCCATCCGAAGGCCGATCTCGTGGGTCGTGCGACTGACGGAGTACGACATCACCCCGTACAGTCCACCGATGGCGAGTACCAGGGCGACAACGCCGAAGCCGGACAGCACGGCCGCCAGGTCCGCCCTCCCCTGGATGTTGGTCTCCACGATGTCGTCCATCGTGGTCACCGCGTAGAGGGCGAGGTCGGGATCAGCCCGCCAGACGGCGGTCCGAATGTCGCCAGACGCCGATTCAGGCTCGCCGTGGGTCCGGACGGCAAAGGTCACGGCCGGTGCCGCCGCCTGTGACAGGGGCCTCAGTGTCTCGAACCGCACCGGTGTGTCGAGTGACGTCTGGCGGTAGTCACCCATGACGCCGATGATCTCGAGCCACGGTGTGTCGGCGTCGGGCGGCCCGAACTTCAGCCGCTTGCCGATCGCACTCTGGTTCGGCCAGAAGTGGCGCGCCATGTGTCGGTTGATGATGACAACACCGCCGGTGTCCTCCCGATCGAGGCTCGTGAATGTGCGGCCTTCGAGAAGCGGTATCCCCATTGTCTCGAGGTATTCCGGAGTCGCCACCTCGGAGCCGACCATGATCTTGTCGGCGGGGTCTTGGATCGGATGGCCATCGACGGTCACGCTGGAATTCCCGTTGTTCCCGATCAGTGGGATCACCGACACGGCCGCGGCCGAGCGCACCCCGGGCGCGGTCGCTATCTCGTCCACCGCGCGCTGGACGAATGCGGCGCGCTCGGCGCCGGACTGGTATCTCTGCTCCGGAAGCGACACCTGCAGGGTGAGCAGGCGGTCGGTCTCAAAACCCGCATCGACCGAGCTGAGTGCAACCAGGCTGCGGATCATGAGCGCCGCGCTGACGAGCAGAGCGAGCGCCATGGCCACCTGGGTGATCACCAGCAGGTCCTGCCGGACGCGCACGCCACGACCTCCCAGGACCGTCCTGGTGCCGACACGAATCAGATCGGGAAATCCGGTCGTGGATGCCCGCAGCGCCACCGGCAGTCCGAAGCCGATGGTGGTCACGGCCAGCAGCGACACCGAGAAGCCGAGGGCGCGGTGGTCGATGGAGATCTCACCGAACGATCCCACAGTGTCTTGCAGGCCGGCGGCGAGGATGTCGACGCCCAGAAACGCGACCGCGATTCCGAGAACTCCGCCCACCAACGCCAGCAGTGCGGACTCGGTCAGCAACTGCCGGACCAGGCGCGGAGTCCCGGCGCCGAGTGCGGCCCGCACGGCGAACTCGCGTTCGCGGCTGCCGGACGCGGCGAGCAGCAGGTTGGCGATGTTGACGCAGGCGATCATGAGTACGAACCCGACCGCGGCCGCGAGCACCGACAGCACCGGTCGGGCGGAGTTGCCGAGAAGGATGTCAGTGAGTGAATACACGACAGCTCCGTGCCCTCGATTCGTGTCGGGGTAGGCGCCGGCCAGCCGATCGGCAATGGCCTCGATCTCGGCGTCGGCTTCGGGTACGGTCACTCCCGGTTTCATCCGGGCAATGACGAGGAAAGAACGCACGCTCCGGGTGTAGACCTCCGGGTCGTAGGTGAACGGTAACCAGGCCTGGAACCTGCCGAAGGCGATTTCGATCTCGGGCGCGAGTACGCCCAGAACCTGGTGCGGGACGCCATCGAGGTCCAGGGTCGTGCCGACCACCTCGGGATCCGCGCCGAAGCGTGCCTGCCAATAGCTGTCGGACAGAAGGACGACGTGACCCGCTCCGGGCCGATCGTCGGACGCGTCATGGCCGCGGCCGAGGGTGGGCCGCGCGGCCATCACCGGCAACACGCCGGCAGAGGCGCGCACGGCGAGCAGCCGTTCCGGATGGTCGTCCCCTGAGGCGTTGAGCGGCTCGTACCAGTAGATCCCCGACTCCTCGAACGACGTGCTCTGCTCGCGCCAGTCGTGGTAGTCGGGCAGCGAGGTCGTCATGCGGGACCAACCCGCCGTCGGCTTGGATGTGAAGAGCCGCACCAGCCGATCGGGTTCGTGAAACGGGGGTGGTGTCAGCAAGGTGGCGTCCACCACGCTGAACACCGCGGTGGTCGCCCCGATGCCGAGCCCGAGGGTGAGCACCGAGATCGTGGTCACCATCGGGTTGCGGATCAACACCCGAGCCGCGAAACGCACGTCCTGGAGTAACATCGTCATCGTCAACTCCCGGTCCGCACGGCGTCCGTCACACCGTCATCTCCTGGAGCGCCGGATGAGTCTCGTCGACCACCTGACCGTCGAACAGGTGGATCGCCCGCTCGGCGTACTTCACGTATCGCGGATCGTGGGTGACCATGCAGATCGTGGCGCCGCCTTCGTGGAGCTCCTCGAGCAGATCCATCACCCGCGCGCCCGAACGTGAATCGAGGTTTCCGGTGGGCTCGTCGGCGAGCAGGATCAGGGGATGGCCGACGAGCGCCCGAGCCACTGCGACCCGCTGCTGCTGCCCACCGGAGAGCTGCGACGGGAAGTGGTTGAGCCGGTGCTCCATGGCGACCTGCTCGAGCGCCTCCCGGACCATGCGACGCCGCTGGCCGGACGGCGTGTTCCTGTACACCAGCGGGAGCTCGACGTTCTCGAACACGGTGAGGTCGCCGATCAGGTTGAAGCTCTGGAAGATGAATCCGATCGCCTCGTTTCGAAGGCGCGCCCGCTGGCGAACCGTAAGCGACTCGGTCGGGTGGTCGTTGAGCAGGTAGCGACCGTCGGACGGAGTGTCGAGCAACCCCATGATCGACAGCAGGGTCGTCTTGCCGCAACCCGAGGGTCCGGCCACGGTGACGAACTCACCCTCCCGGATCTCGAGGTGCACGTCGGACAGCGCGTGCGTCTCGACCTCGTCGGTGAGAAACACCTTCTTGACGCCATCCATGACAATAAGAGAGTTTCCATTATCGGCCATGGCTCCACCTTTCCCCCGTCGTCACCGCAGACGGATTCGGTCGTGGTCGTCCCAGCGGGACGAGTCGGACAGGATGACCCGATCGCCCTCTTCGAGCCCGCGCAGGATCTCGATCGTGTCCACCGAGGCTCTGCCCAGCTCCACCTGAACCCTGAGCGCGTGGTCGCCGTCGGGCTCCAGACGATAGAGTCCGACTGTCGCGCGTTCCTGACTCTGCACCGGCCGCCCGACGAAGAGCACGTCGTCGAGGCGCTCGATCTCGATGGTGCCGTCGACCGCGAGGTCGGGCCGCGCACCTTCGGGCAATTCTCCGTCGAGCCGCACCTCGACGGTGACCGTACCTTCGCGAACCGACGGGTCGACGCGCGCCACGGTGCCGCGCACCAGCCCGTTTCGGGTGTCGACGCTGACCGCGAGCCCGGGTCGAACGTCCCGCGCGCGGGTGGCGGGCACGCGCACCTCGGCCTCGAGTCGGGTCGGTTCGGCCACCCTGGCCAGCATTGTGCCGGCCGTCACCTGCTGGCCGATCTCCACCGGCACCTCCTGCACCACACCGTCGATGCCGGCCCGCACCGACAGCGCGTCGAGCTGCCTCGCGCGCAGCCGGTGCAGCGCCCGCTGCTGCTCGACCTCGGCCAGTTTGGCGTCGAGCAGTGCCCGGTTGCCCTGAGCGGTTATCTCCAGCCGCTGCACCTCGATCTCACGTCGAGTCGCGAGCGCCTCGGCCAGCGCTTCGGACGACCGCCGGTGGATGTCGGAGATCAGACCCCTCTCGGAGAGCTCACGGTCGGCCTCGGCCTGCAGCGTCGCCCTCACGTACTCGGCCTCCACCGCCGCCGCTTCGGCGCGTTGATCGAGCTGGGTCGACAGCAACGTCACGCGCAGACTCTCGAGCTCGGCCTCGGCGCGTCGCAGGGCGCTCTCCGCATCGACTGCCTCACGCTCGACCTCCGGGTCCGTCAACTCGAGCAGCACGTCGTCCGCCGCCACTCGCGCGCCAGGATCGACGAAGACCATGTCGACACGGCCTGCGGTCTGCGCCTGGACGAAACGCAGGTTGACGGGTACCAGCGTGCCGTGGCCGCGGACCTCGCGCACGAGGGTGCCGCGCTCGACCGTGCCGATCCACACCGTGTCCCGATCCACACCAGGGGCTGCCGGGTCGAGGTTCGCGACCGCCAGCGTCACCAGGACGACAGCCGATACACCCGCCGCAGCGATGAACCAACGCCTGCGGCGTTTCGACTCGACGACCCCGGTTCGAACAACATCCATCAGCGACGTCCCACCCCGCGCAATCGCAATCCCCGTGCCAGCTTCTGAGACACCGAGCAGCTTCCCTCAGTGCCGCCCTTCGTCCGCCCGTGGAAGTCGGGTGTCCGATATCGGACACCTGAACTCGGTGCGCGTGACATGTCACTCTCTCCGGAGCACGCCGGCCGGGTCGACGCGCGAGGCCCTGACGGCGGGGACGAGGCTCGCCCCGGCAGCCGCCACGGCGATCAGGACGGGGACCGTCAGGAGGGTGGTCGGGTCGGTGGGCGCGACCTCGAAGAGCAGGCTCCTCAGAAGCCGCGCCGCGGCGACGGCTCCGGCCACGCCAAGCGCGATGCCGGCTGCAACGGGACCCAACCCCTGCCACAGCACCATCCGGCGAACGTCAGACCTTACGGCTCCGAGGGCCATGCGAACTCCAATCTCCTGGACCCTGCGGCCGGCCGACGAGGCCACCACGCCGTACACCCCGACGGTGGCCAGCGCCAACGCGACGCAGGCGAAGCTCACGAGCAGGATCGCTGGAAACTCCCGGTTGGCCGAGGCGGAGGCACGGATTTCAGACATGGTGACGACGTTGGAAACTGGCACGGAGGAGTCGAGCTCACGGACGATTTCGCGAACCGCTGAAGCGAGCACTGCAGGCTCGGCGTCGGCGTGGACCACCAACGCCATGTTCCTGGCGTTTCGCGCGTAGTAGTGCTCCGGGGGGAGCTCTTCTGTGAGCAGCTGGGGGTGAGCGAAATACAGCGTGGGACGCGCCTCGGAGTCGAGGTCCATCTTGCGGATGCCGTTCACCACGCCAACGATCTCTCCCCATGGCTGGTTCTCGCCCCACAGCCTGATTCTCGTTCCAACGGCATCCTCACCATCGAGCAACCGGCGCTCAAAGGCTTCGTTCACGACCGCGACGAACGGCCTGCCCACGGTGTCTGACTCTCCGAAAACCCGACCCTTGATCAGGTCGATACCGAGGGCATCGAAGTAGCCGGCGGAGGCGATCTGGAAGTGGGTCGTCGGTGCTTCACCGACGGTTTCGACCTCATGTCCCTCGATCACGATCGACAAGTTGTCGTACCCGGTTGCCAGCGGCAACCGCCAGCCGATCCCCGCTGCACGGACCTCCGGAAGAGCTTCCACGCGTTCGACCAGAGAATGAAAGAACTCGCCGACGAGGGCTGGCTGACGGTAGCCCTCCAGCGGCAGGGTGACCCTCGCGGTCAGGATGCCTTCGGTGCGGAATCCCACGTCGACGCGGTACAGCTCGGAGAGAGTACGCATCATGAGGCTGGCGCAGGTGACCAGAACGACGGCAAGGGATACCTCGACGATGAGCAGGGCGCGACGGAGAATGCTGCGGCCGCCTGGTATCAACGCTCGACCTCCTGCACGAAGCGTATCGGCGGGCGGCTGCACCGAAATCTTGACCGCAGGCAGCACACCGGCCAAAAGTCCTGCAGCGATCGACACAACGAGAGTGAAGGCAAGGACGCGGAGATCGAGCTGAACGTTGTCGGCGCGGGGAACCGCGTCTCCAGCGAGCGCCAGCAGGACGGGGAGCGAGAGTCGAGCGATGAGGAGGCCGATTACACCGCCGCCTGCGGCAAGGACCATGCACTCGGCCAGCACGTGACGAGAGATGCGGCCGGACGAGGCGCCCAGCGCAGAGCGAACAGCGAGCTCGTGGGATCGCGACTCCGAACGCACCAGGAGAAGGTTCGCGACGTTGGCACAGGCGATGAAGAGTATGCACGTGACGGCGGCGAGCAGCACGAGCAGCGGAGTCCGGACGTCTCCAGCGGTGGAGTCGAGCAGACTCACGACCGACACTCCGAACTGGAAGGTCTTGTAGTTCTCGGGGTACTCCACGACGACCCGTTCGCCGTACGCGACGAATTCGCGTTGGGCTTCGGCAAGCGTCAGGCCGTCCGCAAGCCGCGCCACGACCATGAGGTTGTGGTCGCCCCGAAGATAAGGAAATGTGGTGTCGATCCAGAGCGGCCGCCACACCTCAACCTCGCGGTCCGGGAACTCGAAGCCGGAAGGCATGACGCCGACCACGGTGAACGGTTGTGCGTCCAATACGACGGTCCGTCCGATCACGTCCGGCCGGCCCGCGAAGTGGCCTTGCCAGAAGCCGTGGCTGATCACGGCCACATCGGCGTCGGGTCGCTCGTCCTCATCGGTGAAGGACCGTCCGAGGGCCGGCGCGACTCCCATCACCTCGAAGAACTCGTGGCTGGTCACCACGCCAAGGACGTATCTGGGCTCTGTGGTCCCGCGGAGATGCCACCGGCGATACTGGTAGCACGTCACCGATTCGATGCTCTCTATTTGCTCACGGTAGTCCAGGAAGTTCGCGGCCGAGTTGGTGTCGTTGATACGGCCCTTGTGGTGAGTGCGTACCCGAATCAGCCGATCGGCCTCGGGGTAGGAGAGGTCGCGGAGCAAGACGCCGTCGACAACGCTGAAGATCGCAGTCGACCCGCCGATCCCGATCGCCAGTGTCGACATCACCAGCAGGGAGAACGCGGGTCGACGAAGCAGTGTCTTGAGGGCGTTGGAGAGATCAGCTTCGAGACCGTGCACGAACGCCTCCAATCACTCCGCGCGCAACGCCGTCATTGGATCCACTCCAGCGGCCCTGCGCGCCGGCACGAGGCTGGCGACCAGCGCGGTCGCCGCCACGGCGACCGTCACCGTGACGTAGGTGACCGGATCGAGCGGAGTCACGCCGAACAGCATCGCGGCCATCAGCCTGGTGAGACCGACGGCAGCGACGAGTCCGGCCAGGATGCCGACCCCGATCACCACGGCACCCCGTGTGACGACCAGCCCGATGACATCGCTCTGCTGTGCGCCAAGAGCGACCCGGATCCCGAACTCCGGCGTCCGCCGAGACACCGCGTACGACGTCACCGCGTAGATCCCCACGAGCCCGAGCAGCAGCGACACTGCAGCTGCAATGCCGAGCAGCACCAGGGTGAACGAGGTGCGGGCCAGCGAGCGGAGCAGGATCTCGTCGAGTGTCTGGACGTCGGCCAGCGGCAGGTTCGGATTCACCGACCACACCGCCGCCTTGAGGTCGTCCATGAGCGCCGGCGTTCCGACCCGACGGCTGCGCACGACGTACGACATCGTCCGCGGGACCCGGATCTCCTCGCCGTGGAAGCCCGCGATCACCATCGGGTAAAAGACCACCGCGGTCGCGGGCTGGTCGATTCCCTCCTGGCGTACGTCACCCACCACGCCGACGATCTCCCGCCAGGGGTCGCCGGCCTCCGGACGCACGCGTCGTCCGACGGCGGCGGCAGGGCTGTTCCAGTACTCCCGCGCCAGGTTTTCCGTGATCATCACGACAGGGCTGTGATCATGGATGTCGTTCCAGTCGATCGTGCGTCCCGCCACGACTCTGTTGCCCATGGTTTCGACGTAACCGGGGAGAACCGGTTTGACGCATCGCAGGTCCGGCACCTCCTCGCCTTCGGTCGGGAAGTCTTCGAACTCGACGATGTCGTAGTTCGAGGTTCCGTCCATGGTGACCGAGCTCGCCGCACCAACCGAGTCGACTCCCGGGACGGCCGCGAGTCGGTGCAGGATCGCCTCGAACACGCGGGCCGCCTCGAGGTCGTCCGCGACCTCGCCGGAGGGAACCGAGATCCGCAGCGTCTGCACCTGTTCGGGATTCTCGAATCCCGGATGAACGTCCCGGAGGGCGACGAAGCTGCGCAGCATGAGACCGCACCCGACGAGCAGGACCAGGGCCATGGCGACCTGGACGACCACGAGCACGTTCCGGGCTCGGACGTTGGAGGCACCCTCGCTCGCGCCGCGACCACCCTCCTTCAGGGCGCTCACGATGTCGACGGCGCGGGATCGAACGATCGGGATCAGCCCGAAAATCAGGCCCGCCACGAGCGACACCGTCAGGTCGAACGCCACCACCGTCCAGCTGATCGACACGTCCGCCAGACGGGGCAGATGCTCGGGTTCGAGCAGGGTCAGCAGCCGAATCCCGGCCCAGGCGAGCCACAGCCCCACCACACCTGCCAGCAGGCCGATCACGATGCTCTCGCGGAGGAGATCGACTCCCAGCCTGCGTCGGCTCGCTCCAAGAGCCGTCCGGACGGCGATCTCCCGTCGTCGGCCCTCGGCACGCACCAGCAGCAGGTTGGCGACGTTGGCGCACGCGATGAGCAGTACCAGACCGACGGCGCCCAGCAGCACCCAGAGGACCGCGTCGACGTCGCCGACCACCGCCTTCTTGAGTGGTTCGAGGAGCGGCGCGAAACCGGCCTGGCGCGCCATGTCCACGGTCATTCCCTCCGGAAGCGGGTACCTGTCGACCGCGACGAACATCAGCCGCTCCAGATCACGAGACGCCTGCTCGACCGAGACCCCGTCCTTCAGTCGCGCGATCGAGCGGTAGGAGAAACCGCTGATGGTCAGATGCTCGCGATCGATGCGGGCGGGGAGGAACAGCTCGGAACGCTGGTCGAGGAAACTCAGTCCGGGAGGCAGGACGCCGATGACTGTGTGCGGCTGCCCGTTGACGATCAGCCGAAAACCGATGACGTTCGGATCCGCGCCCAGGCGGCGTTGCCAGTAACCGTGGCTCAGCACGACCGTCTCCGTTGCGTCAGGCGCGTCGTCCGCCGCGGTGAACAGGCGGCCGATCATGGGTCGCACGCCCAACAGCTCGAACACGCCCTCGGTGACCTCGATGCCGGCCAGCTGCTCCGGCTCCTCGAGCCCGGTCACGGTGACCGAGCGCGGGTCCCACAGCCCGACGTCGAGCAGGGTCTGATTCGAATCTCGGTAGGTGTAGTGGATCGCGGCCGCCTGGGCGAGCACGTCCGCTCCGATTCCGGGAGCGGTGTTCCACACCGCCACCAGTCGGTCCGGATCCTCGAACGCGAGCGGTTGGATCAGCACGCCATGCACCACGCTGAAGACGGCGGTGTTGCCGCCGATGCCCAGCGCGAGCGTGGCGACACACATCGCGCTGAACGTCGGCTGCCGCAGCAGTGCTCGTACCGTCGTTCGCAGCCCCGCGACTGTTCCGTTCATGAGTACCTCCTCCGGCTACTCGTTGCGCAGCACCGTCATCGGCTCGACCCTGGTGGCGCGCCGGGCCGGGAGCCAGGTGGCGAGCACGGCGATCGCCAGAATCAGCAGCGCGGTTCCGATGTGGGTGGAGAAGTCGTGGGCGTCGATGCCGTACAGCCGGCTGGCCAGCAGCCGCATGGCGGCAAGCGAGGACAACAGTCCCAGCCCCAACCCCGCGCAGACCGGCGTCAGGCCCTGGCGCATCACCAGCTTCACAACCGCGGCCTGGGATCCACCCAGTGCCTTTCGGATCGCCATCTCGCGGACGCGCCGTCCCACCGAGTAGCTGACCACGCTGAACACGCCGACGCCGGACAGCGCCAGGCCGGTCGCGGCGAACAGCACGAGGATCGCGGTCACGAACCGCGTCCGTGCCAGCGACCTGTTGACGATCTCGATCCACGGCTGGACGTTGAACACCGGCAGCTCGGGGTCGATCCGGTGGATGGCCTCCTGGACCGGTGCCGCCAGCTCGACGGCGGAACCGTGCTCCGCACGGACCACGAACACGGCCCAGTCGAACGCGACCTGGGCCACCGGCAGGTACATCTCCGGCCCGGCGTCCTCGGCGAGGTCGCGGTGCCGGACGTCTTCCACCACACCGACGACTGTTCCCCACTCGGCGTCGGGATCTTCGGGATCTTCGCCGGTGATCCTGCGGCCGACCGCGTCTCCGCCGGGCATCAGCTCGCGCACGAAGGACTGGTTGACGACCGCCACGGACGGGGCGTCGGCGGTGTCCGACGGGTCGAGGAACCGCCCTGCGATCAGTCGCAGGCCGGCCGCCTCCCGGTAGCCGGGGCTGGCGAAGCGGAGCGAAACCAGCGGCTGCAGCGCCAGTGATCCCGCGGGCGGAACTCCCTCCACGTCGACGCTGGTCGTGACCTGCCGACCGTGCAGCGGCAGTGGGTAGATGGTTCCGACCGCCGCCACCCCGGGGATCGCCGCGATCTCGTCGACCGACCGGCCGTAGAACTCCAGCAGATCGGACTCCTCGGCATACCGTTCCGATGTCAGCGCCACCTCGCCGATCAGCACCCGCTGGCTGTCGAACCCGGGGTCCACCTGTAGCAGGTTCACGAAAGTCCGGATCAGCAGCACCGAGCCCGCCAGCAGCACCACCGCCAGCGCGATCTCGGCCACCACCAGTGCCGTGCCCACTGCTGGACCACGACTGGCCACGGACCGCTCCGCCTCGCGGAGGCGGGCCATGATCCGGTCCTCCCGGGAGCGCATGGCGGGCACCACGCCGACCAGCAGACCGGTCGCCACCGACACCAGCAGCGCGAAGACCAGCACGCCGGGATCGATGCCGACGCCCCCGCTCCGGGGGATCAGTTCGCCGAATCGCGCGTCCACGAAACGCACGCTCCAGTAGGCCAGCACCAGGCCGACCGCGCCGCCCACGAGCGCCAGCAGCACGCTTTCCACCATCAGCAAGCGCACCAGTTGCCCGCGGCAGGCACCGAGCGCCTGTCGGAGCGCCGCCTCCCGTTGTCTCGCCACGGCCCGGACAGACATCAGGATCGTGACGTTGGCCGCGGCGATCAGCAGCACACACGTCACCGATGCCAGCAAAACCAGTAACGACGGTGTGACGGGCCCAACGAGGTCCTGCTTGACCTGGACCGCCCGGAAGCCGCGGTCCTCGTTGGTGTCCGGATGCTCCTGTAGCAGCTGGTCCGCGAGCTGGTCGAGATCGGACCTCGCCGCCTTCAGGGTCAGCCCCTGTCTGAGGCGTCCATACGCAGTCAGCCAGCCGTGGCCACGATCCTCGTTCTCCCAGTCGAGGGCGAGCGGGAGCCACAACTCGGTGTCGTCCGGGAAAGAGAACCCCACGGGAGCCACTCCGACCACCACGTGGGGCCGGCCGTTCACCATGATGCTGTTGCCGAGGACCTCGGAATCACCATCGAAGCGTCGCTGCCAAAGGCTGTGTGACAGCACCGCCACGAGGTCACCGCCATACACGTCGTCCTCGGCCCGAAATCCGCGTCCAATCCTGGGCGAGATGCCGATCACCTCGAAGAACGGTGCCGACACCCACGACCCCGCAACGCGCTCCGGTGACGACCCGCCGGTCAGGTTGACGTTTTCCCGAAAGGTCGCGGCGACCGCTTCCAGGGAGTGGTTTCGCTCTGCGAGGTCGCGGCAGTCGAACGCCGACATCGGGGCGCCCCGGGGGATCCGTCCGGGCTCCGATCGCCGGATCTGGAGCAGGCGATCGGAGTCCGGGTAGGGCAGGGGATCGATGAGCACCGCATCGACCACGCTCCACACCGCGACCGACATGCCGATTCCGATACCGAGCGTCACAACCGCGACCGCGGCGAAGACGAAATTGCGGGCGACCATGCGACCTGCGAACACCGCGTCCTTGAACAGTGTCACTCGAGACTCCTCCGAGACAATTGCAGCAGCAAGCCCCGTGCCACTTCATTCGACGTCATGAGTGAACCGGACGTTGCAGTGACCGTTCGTTCCCGGAACTCGAGTGTTCGGGTTCGGACAATGCGAGTCGTCGCGAGGTGGAGGTTTGGACGACATCGACGCCACCGGATCTCCCGGCGCGTCTTCGGTCTCCCGCGGGGTTTCAGTCATGATGGTGGTCACAGGAGGAGAGAAACGGTGGAGTGGCGACGGCCGGGGGGGTCGTGATGATCCGGAGCATGGTGAGAACAGCGTAAAGGTCTCATTCGCGATAGGATCGACGACATGCTGTTTGAATAATCCCTCAATCGGCCGTATCTTGTGTCGGTAGGATTCGGTTACACAGCACGAGCCTGCAGTCAACGGGATCGAGGTGATCTGACCCGTGGATCTAGACGCCAACAGTGTGGCTCCAGCGGTGGGCGACGGTGCCGGTCGCCGCGTGGGGACGTTCGAGATCCTCGACGAGATCGGCCGTGGGGGCATGGGGATCGTCTACCGCGCGCGCGACCTGAAGCTGCACCGTGAGGTCGCGCTCAAGCGCCCCAGACCCGAGCTGCTCGAAAACCCGGACCTGCGAAGGAGATTCATGACCGAGGCCCGGAGCGCGTCCAACCTGATGCACCCCAACATCACCACGGTGTTCGAGGTGTTCGAGGAGGACGGTGTGCCGTGGCTGGTGATGGAGCTGATCCAGGGGGCCAGCCTGCGGACGATGCTCGCCGGGGCAGATCCGCTGCCCTGCGAGGACGTGCTGCGCCACGCCGAGGGGCTGGCCGATGCGCTGCGCGTGGCGCACGTGGGCGGCATCCTCCATCGTGACATCAACCCCAACAACGTCATGGTCGGCGCCGACGGCCGCGCCCGACTGAGCGACTTCGGTCTCGCCCGCGCATGGGCCGAGCCCGAAGGCTCCTCCGGGGACTCCGCCAGGAGCACCGAGGTGTACAGCGGCGACGGGGTTGCCGGGACCCGGGGCTACATGTCGCCCGAACAGGCGCTCGGCAAGCCGATCGACCCGCGCAGCGACCTGTTCTCGTTGGGCACGGTGCTGTACGAGATGTGCACCGGCCGGCAGGCCTTCTTCAGGGCGGACAGCGGCGACTGGCTCGACGCCCTGCTGCACCGCGAGCCCGAGCCGATCTCGTCGGTCAACTCGGAGGTGCCGCTCGAGATCGAGCACATCGTGCGCAAGGCGCTCGCCAAGCGGCCGTTCCAGCGCTACCAGAGCGCCAACGAGATGCTGCTCGACGTGCGCGCGGTGCGGCGCAAGCTGACCTCGGACTCCGGAATATCGACGCCGTTGCCGGAGCTCCGGAGGAGGCGGCGCAACCGGAGGATCGCGATCGCCGTGGCCGCACTCTGTGTCGTGGCCGTGGCGGCCGCCGTCCTCGTCGAGCCGGTGTTGCTCCGCCCGCCGGGCAATCCGACGCTGGCGCCGGACCACCGCCGCCTGACCTCGGGCTCGGGCTGGGAGGGCCAGCCCGCGATCTCGCCCGACGGAACGATGGTGGCGTTCGCGTCCGACGACGACGGCAACACGGACATCTGGCTGATTCCCGCGGTCGGCGGCGAGCCGCTGCGGTTGACCGACCACCCCGCGGCCGACACCGATCCCGCCTGGTTCCCGGACGGCAGCGCCGTGACCTTCGTGTCCCGGCGCGGTGGCGCGCCCTCGATCTGGCGGATCCCGCCGCTGGGCGGCTCGCCGGTCGAGCTGGTGGCCGATGCGGCCGACCCAACGATCTCGCCGGACGGGACCCGCATCGCCTTCTCGCGGGAGGGCCCGGACGGGCTGCCGAGGATCGCGGTCGCGCCGCTCGGCGATCCCGCCGAGGCCCGGTGGGTGACGGGCGAGGGCGACGGCTACTGGGGGCACAGCAGCCCGGCGTGGTCGCCGGACGGGCACACGCTCGTGTACGCAGACTTCAAGAACCTGTGGCTGGTCCCGGCCGAGGGGGGCGGCGCGACGCCGTTGACCACAGAGGATGCCCTCGACCAGAACCCGGTGTGGTCGCCGGACGGCAGGACCATCTTCTTCTCGTCGGTGCGTGACGGAACTCCCGCGCTGTGGGGCGTGCGCGTCTCCGACGGCGCGCTGCACCGGCTGACCTCCGGCACCAGCGCCGAGGCCGAGCCGTCGCTCAGCGCGAACGGCTCTCGAATCGCCTACTCGACCTCGGATGACAAACCCGACATCGTGGTCGTCGACCGCGCGACCGGGACGCGGACGGAGATCTCCGGGTCGACCAGCGATGTCGATCCCGCGGTCGCGCCGGACGGCTCCAGCGTCGCGTTCGTGTCGGATCGCAGGGGCGGCTACGACCTGTGGCTGCAGCCGCTCCGGGAAGGGAGCGTGGACGGGCCGCCGCGCCAGATCACCGAGCACCGCGGGTCGGTGGCGGTGCCGGCGTTCTCGCCGGACGGGCGCTGGCTCGCCTACCACCGGGTCGACCAGGGACAACGCGATATCTGGATCGTGCCGACCGACGGGGGTGTGCCGCAGCGGTTCACCGAGCACCCCGCGATCGACATCAACCCGACGTTTTCGCCCGATGGGACGCGGCTGGCGTTCATCTCGAGGCGTGGCGGCGTCGAGAACCTCTGGGTCGCGCCGGTGGCTGGCGGCCGGCGGACCGGCGAGTCGCGCCAGCTCACCCGAAGCGAGTCGGTCCACTGGTTCCCGGTGTGGTCGCCGGACGGGGAGCGGATCGCGTACGTGGTTCTGGGGGGTGGCCGCAGCGAGGCGTGGGTGGTCGAGGTCGACTCGGGTGCGCCACCGGTGCAGGTGACCGACGGCGCGGACGCGCGCCACGTGCACTGGAGCGCGGACGGTGGTGCGCTGTTCGTCGCGGGCACGTGGGGCGCGGACCGCATCGGCCTGCGGGTGGTGGCGCTCGACGACGGCGCCACGCGCGTCCTGGACGCGGGGTACGACCTCGGTCCGGGAGCGCTGGGTACCGGCCAGTTCGGCACCGATGCCGCGGGGCGGATCCTGGCGCACGAGGTGATCGAGCGGCGCGGCGACGTGTGGCTGGCCGAGGTGGACCTCGGGCGGCGCCGCCGCTGGTCATGGCGTTGAGGTGGATTATCAACCGACCGAACGAGAGGAGGAGAGACATGCCCCCCAAGAAAAAGGTGGAAAAGGAGTACGCGGATATAATCTTCAAGGAC
>JBFELO010000096.1:0-17837 GCA_041552055.1 Candidatus Sulfomarinibacteraceae bacterium
AATGACGAGGAGCTCGACATTTTTCTGGACAAGGCGGTGGACATCTCGCCCGACCATCCCGTGGTGGTGTCGAAGTTCATCGAAAACGCCAAGGAGATCGACATCGACGCCGTCGCGCGGGACGGAGAGCTGGTGTGCTGGGCCGTCTCCGAGCACGTGGAAAACGCCGGCGTCCACTCCGGCGACGCCACCCTCGTGCTGCCCCCCCAACGCACCTACCTCGAGACCATGCGCAGGATCAGGGTCATCACCACACAGATCGCCTCCTCGCTCAACATCACCGGGCCGTTCAACATCCAGTTCCTGGCCAAGGACAACCGCGTGATGGTGATCGAGTGCAACCTGCGGGCCTCGCGCTCGTTTCCGTTCGTCTCCAAGGTGTTGAAGCGCAACTTCATCGACGCCGCCACGCGGGTGATGATGGGCCGGCCGGTCGCGGCCGACGACCGCTCATTCCTGGATCTCGACTACGTCGGCGTCAAGGCTCCCCACTTCTCGTTCACCCGTCTGGAGGGAGCCGATCCCACGCTCGGGGTGGAGATGGCTTCGACCGGCGAGGTCGCCTGTCTCGGGTGGGACTTCGACGAGGCATTCCTCAAAGCCCTCATCTCGGTCGGATTCAGCTTCCCGATCCGGCGCGCACTGCTGTCCACCGGTCCGATCGAGTCGAAGGCCGCGTTCCAGGACAGCGCCCACCGGCTGGTGAAACTCGGCGTGGAGATCTTCGCCACCGGGGGGACCGCAGAGTTTCTCGAGAAGAACGGCATCGAGACCCAGGTCCTGCGTTGGCCCCTGGAGGGTGGAGATCCCAACGCGATCGATTACATCAAGCAGCGCAAGATCGACCTGGTAATCAACATCCCCAAGCACTTCCAGAAGGAAGAGCTCACCAACGACTACATCATCCGGCGCACCGCGGTCGATTTCGGCGTGCCGCTGATCACCAACCGCCAGCTCGCCGAGCGCCTCACCGAGGCCCTGGTGCGGGTGCCGATCGAGGAGTTGAAGGTGAGATCGTGGCGCAAGTACGAGGGGTAGCGACCGCCCGCCCGCCCGCGCGGATACAAGATGCAAGGTTCAAGATGCAGGACCCCCGGCCGCGCGGGGCATGAGGGCGTGATGGCGTGTGGCCGAGACCGGCCCCATCTCGGGACGCTTTGCTCGCTTCAACGCGCCCTCTCCCCGCCGCGCTCCCCGTGGGAGCCCGGCATGACGTTTCGAGGACTCCGGGCGACACGATAATTCCTACGTTGGTGGGCCTCGACACGTCAAGCCCGGCACGCCCGCACGAGGCGCTGTCGGCAGCCTGCCCGTCGCAGCGAGCGGCCGACACTCGTGGCACTGTCTACGCAACTGTCTGGGCACACCGCTCAGGCTTGATGGGCGCTACTGGACCTCGACGAGCTCCCAGCCGTCGTCGGCGAGTACGAGTCGGCTCGGGCCCCGTGCCAGGGGATGGTCGACCGGCATCTCGATGCCCTCGCCGCTGGCGGTCGTGTAGTCGGGATCCCAGGGGAGCACGAGCGCGAGCCTCGGTGAGTCGCCGGGAAGCTCCATCACGCGCGGCATGATCGGGTGCGGGTGGCATGCCCGTTGCTGCGAGAGCTCGATCACCGCCGAGGGACCTCGAGCCGCCGCTTCGCGGAGATCGTACATGGTCCGCAGCTGCGGCGGCGGGAGCCGCAACTCACGTGTTCGCTTCAACGCTTCCTCCGGGGTGACCCAGACCTGATCGACGGTTTCGAGGTTGTCGAACGACGGAGTCTGTCCGGACGGAAGCTCGGCGATGAAGAACCTGGCCGAAAACCGCTTCTTCTCGAACGACGGCGTGATCCAGTGGGCGAAGTAATGGAGCGTCTCGGTGTCGAGCCGAACCCCTGCGGATGCCGACAGCGCGACCAGCGATGCCCCGTCCCGCACCTGGCGGCGCCAGCCGGTGAGCGATGTCGATGGGACGACGCCGTGGCCGAGCAACACACCGGCCTCCTCGAACAGCTCTCGAACTGCGGTCTCCTCCAGGTCGCGGTCGCCCGGATCCGAAGTCCCGCCCGGGAAGACGCACGACCTGGCCATGAACGACGCCCCGGAGTGGCGCCGCAGCATGAAGATTTCGGCCTCACCGGAAACGGCTCGTTCGCGGATCAGAATGACCGCCGCTGCGTCACGCGGCCGGGACGGCACGTCGGAGGGGCTCATTGCCATCGGAGGGGACGATAACACTTTCAGTTCCGGTATCCGGCTCTCGATCGAAGACTGCTTCCCGCCCGGCAAGAAGTCGGACCTGGATGCTGGATGGTGGATCCCCCACCCACCCAGGATTGCTCCTCATTCTCCTCGTCATCCCGGCGAGGTCCGTGTTTCCCGGATACGTGGGAGAGAGAAGGCTTGGTCACCCTCCTCCACGGTGTGCCGCCAGACCCTCGACCATGTTTCTGCACCAGTCACGGGTTTGGACGGCGACACAGACAATGCCAGGTGGGCTGGTGCCGGCTCCGGGCGGGTCAACCGGCGCCGCTGATCCCACCGTCCACGGGTATCACCGTGCCGTTGAGGTAGGCGCCCGCGCGGGAGGCGAGGAAGATCGCGATTCCGGCCATGTCCGCCGGCGCGCCGATCCTGCGCAGAGGGCAGGCGGTCTCGATTTCTTTCTGGAAATTCTCGAGCAGCCACTCCGTCATTTTGCTTTCGAACGGGCCCGGAGCCACCGCGTTGACCGTGATCATCCTGCCCGCGAGGTTTCCAGCGAGAACCCTGGTGAGATGGTGAACCGCCGCCTTGGCGGCCGCGTACGCGTAGTTTTCGATTGCCGGCACTCGGATCCCGTCGATCGACCCAATGTTGATCACCCGCGCCGGGTCCTCCTGGCTGGCCGCCTGCTCCAGCAGCGGCACCAGCTCGCGGGTCAGGAAGAAGAGCGATTTCAGGTTGAGGTCGGTGACCTTGTCGAAACCCCTCTCCGGGTACTCGGCGAGCGGAGCCCCCCAGGCGGCCCCGGCATTGTTCACCAGGACGTGGAGCTTCTCCTCCCGCAGGCCGACCTCGCGCGCCAGCTGGACGCAACCCTCGACCGTTGACAGGTCCATGGGGATCGACACGCATGTGCCGATGTCGCTGAGCTCTTCGGCAACCGCGTTGCAGACCTCACGCTTGCGGGAAGAGATGTACACCTTGGCTCCCGCCTCGACGTAGCCGCGGGCGATCATCAGACCAATCCCGCGTGAGCCGCCGGTCACCAGCGCCACCTTGTCCCGGATGTCGAACAGGGTCTGAACGTCGATCGGCTGGCTGTGCGTCTGCTGCTCGGTCATATGTCAACTCCTCCTCGAGCGTCACCCACCATGGTACCGCTGATTCTGGAGCGGGCTGCGCCAGCCGTTCGCCATGAGCTATGCGCTCTACGCTATGAGCTCCCCCACCCACCCGGAACCTCTTCATCCTCATCCTCATCGTAATCGACCAACATCCGGCAGTCGCTGGCCGCTCGTCGCTCGTCGCTCGACCTCCCACCCGCCCGATGCCAGGCGCTGGATGCTCGACTTATCACGGCGCAGCCGCAGGCGAAGCCGGATCCCATCACCCGCCCCGGGCGTGGGGGCTTGAGGGGGTGACCTGTCCTATTTCGCGACTCTCTCGCTCCTTCGACGCGCCCTCTCCCCGTCGCGCTCCCCGTGGGAGCCGCATGTGGGCCGAAGCTTCTCGATCGGGGAGGCCAGAGTAGCTTCGTCGCGCCCATCTGCGTGCTCCCCTCCCGCGGGTGCCCCCCTTGACAATGTTGGGCCCCGACGGGCCGCCTCGATTGAGTGACGGTGCTCCCAACATTGTCAAGAACGGCACCCCGCAAGTCGGTCATGCCCGGCACGCCCGTTCAACGCGCTGTCGGCAGCCTGCCAGTCGCAGCGAGCGGCTGACACCGGAGCCGGACCTCATCCCGTCAAGCCCAGGTGCCGTAGGCACCGGTCAAGCCCTCAAGCCGTTCGTCAGGTGTGGAGATTCGTCAACCCAGCCTGCTCGGCCCACTCGACCGCCTGCCGCCACTCGTCGCGCGTGAGGCGCCGGCCGAGCCTGGGGTCGTCAACGGCCCGATGCTCGGGCCGATACTGCGCCATCAGATTGACGTAGGTGTCCGGCGCGAGATCCTCGGCCACCCAGCGCACGAACCGATCGGTGCCGGCGATGTTGTGCGGCAGCACGAGGTGGCGGATGATCAGGCCACGGGTCGCGATCCCTCGATCGTCGGCATCCAATCGACCGACCTGACGGTGCATCTCCCGGATCACCGCCGCGGCCACCTGGGGGTAGTCCGAGGCGCCGGACGAGTAGGCCGCCGCCATCTCCCCGTCCTGGTACTTGAAATCGGGCAAATAGATGTCGACGATGCCGTCGAGCAATCGGATCACCTCCAGGTTGTCGTACCCTCCAGTGTTGTACACCAGCGGCAGGCGCAAACCTCTGCGGGCAGCGATCCGGAGCGCCTTGACGATGTGCGGCACCACATGACTCGGCGTCACCAGGTTGACGTTGTGGCAGCCGCGGCGCTGTAGGCCGAACATCGTCTCGGCCAGTTCGGCGTGGCTCATGAAGTCGCCGTCGCCGCGGTGGTTGATCTCCCAGTTCTGACAGTAGCTGCAAAGCAGGTTGCAGTTGGAGAAGAACACCGTGCCGGACCCGCCCAGCCCAACCAACTCGCGTTCCTCACCATGGTGCGGGCCTGCCGAGTGCACCTTGAGCCGTGCGGTCGAGGAACAGACGCCGGTGTCACCCGCAATCCTGTTGGCTCCGCAACCGCGGGCGCAGCCGCCACAACTCTCGAGAAGCTGCCACAGCGTGCGCTCGCGCGTCGCCAGCTCACCCTCGCGCTCGAGCTTCAGATAGCCGGGCTCGAACCTCGCCTCATCTGCAAACGCTGCCGACCGCGCCAGCGCACGCCGGCTGGCGCCGCACCCGAGAGCCGCGCCGCCCGCCACCGCCAGTGATCGCCGCAGAAACTCGCGCCGCGAGCTGTCCATGGTCCGCCTCCTGAGTGGTCATGCTCTTGGCACCAATGTGGCACCCACGGGCCGACGACGCAAGCCGGACCGGCGGCAGCGATTGTGGTCCATGCCAGAGAGGTCGGCGAATACCGGCAATTGGCCGCTCACTGACGACGGTGTGTCGCCGACGTCGAGGGCAGCGGTACAGCCCGGGAGCGTTGACACTCGAACATCCCAAACCTATGCTCTCCGGAAATCGCGGTCTTCTCTCAAGGGCCGGCGTGTCGAAGTGGGGTTTGAACGTGATGGCGGAACCTTCAAAAAAAAGAGTTGTACTCGCCTACAGCGGAGGGCTGGACACTTCGGTAATCCTCAAATGGCTCATCGAGAAGGGTTTCGAGGTCATCTGTTTCGTCGGCGATGTGGGACAGAAGGACGACTTCGACGCGATCAGGTCGACCGCACTCTCGGTGGGTGCCAGCAAGGTCTGCGTGGAAGATCTGAAACGTGAGTTCGTCACAGACTATGTGTTCCCGGCAATCCAGGCGAACGTCATCTACGAGGGCCGCTACCTGCTCGGCACCTCCCTCGCACGCCCTCTGCTCGCCAAGGCTCAGATTGAGATCGCACGCAGAGAGGGTGCCGGGTTCGTGTCCCACGGCGCCACCGGCAAGGGCAACGACCAGGTCCGTTTCGAGCTCGCGTACTCTGCGCTCGATGCGGAGATCGAGCTCGTCGCACCGTGGAAGGAACCGGAGTTCCTGGCCAGGTTCAAGGGTCGCAGCGACCTCCTGGCTTACGCGGCGGAGCACGGTATACCCGTGACGACCACCACCGAGCGACCCTACTCCGAGGACGCCAACCTGATGCACATCTCCCACGAGGCGGGCATCCTCGAAGATCCAAGCCTCCCCTGCCCGGAGGACGTGTACAGCTACACCGTCTCCCCTGCGGCGGCGCCGGACGAGGAAACCAAACTCGAGATCCAGTTTCGCGACGGTGTGCCCACCGCAGTCCGAAACATCACCGATCCCGACGCGGTGGTGGAGAAGACGGATCCGCTCGAGCTTTTCACCTACCTGTGCGAGCTCGGCAGCGCCAACGGTATCGGTCGGGTAGACATGGTCGAGAACCGGTTCATCGGGGTCAAGTCGCGCGGTGTGTACGAGACGCCCGGTGGCACCATTCTGCGGCTCGCCCACATGGATCTGGAGGCGATCGCCATGGACCGCGAGGTCCTCCGGATCCGAAACATGCTCACCCCGAAAATGGCCGAGTTGATGTACAACGGGTTCTGGTTCAGCCCCGAGATGGAGTTTCTGATGGCGGCGGTGGCAAAGAGCCAGGAATTCATCGACGGGGTCGTCACGGTTTCGCTCTACAAGGGCAACGTGACGACACTGTCTCGGACGAGCCCGACTTCGTTGTACGACCAGGACTTGGCCAGCATGGACATCGAGGGCGGCTTCGATCAGCAGGACTCCTTCGGCTTCATCAAGGTCAACGCTATTCGGTTGAAGGCCCACTCCGCGATCGTCAAGCGGAGGGCGCTGGCGCGGGCAGCCGAAAATCAACGGAAAGAAGATTGATGGCCGACAAGCTCTGGAGCAAGGGCGAACAGCTTCCCGCAGACGAGAAGCTCGTCAGACAAATCGAGGCCTTCACCGTGGGCAACGACCACCTGATCGATGCTCACATCCTGGCCGATGACTGCTGGGCGTCGATCGCCCATGCCGCGGCGTTGGTTCGAGCAGGAATCCTGGAACCCGACGAGCTGGCCCAGGTCCAGCACATCTTGTTGGAGCTCATCGAGCGCCACGAACGAGAGGGCGTCCCGATCCGGCGATCGCAGGAGGACTGTCACACGGCGATCGAGCAGGCCCTCACCGAGCAGCTCGGCGACCTCGGGAAGAAGATCCACACCGGTCGCTCGCGCAACGATCAGGTGCTCACCGCGTTCCGGATGTTCACCCGTCGGCGGTTGCTGGAGGTGATCGGCACCCTCCATGGCCTGGCCACCCGGCTCCTCAAACGGGCCGAGGCCGCGGCCAAGATCCCGATGCGCGGCTTCAGTCACACCCGGCCCGCGATGCCCACCACCTTCGGCGTCTTCCTCGGGTCGTACGTGGAGTCGCTGCTCGATGACGCGACCCTTCTGCAGACCACGTTCGAGCTCAACGACAGGTCGCCCCTGGGTTCTGCGGCCGGCTTCGGTTCCCCGATCGATCTCGACCGCGAGTACAGCCGTGATTTGCTCGGCTTCGCAGACCTCCAGGTCAACGCCCTGTACTGCCAGAACAGCCGCGGCAAGGTGGAAGGAACCGTGGTCAACGCATTGCAGTCCTGTCAGGACACGCTCGCCAAGCTTGCCGCCGACCTGATCCTGTTCTCCAGCGACGAATTCGGCTACCTGCAGTTGCCGGACGAGCTGACCACCGGGTCGAGCATCATGCCGCAGAAGCGAAACCCTGACGTGCTCGAGTTGGTGCGCGCGCGGGCCGGGGTCATCGCGGGCGCGGCGAGCCAGGTACGGTCGGTGGCTTCCGGCCTCACCTCCGGGTACCACCGCGACTTTCAGCTGTTGAAGGAACCGGTCATCAACTCACTGAAGGTCGTGGGCGAATCCCTGGACATCATGGATCGCGTGATAAAAGGCCTCGATTTCGATCAAACGATTATGGCGGCTTCGTGCACACGAGAGATCTACGCTGCCGACGTGGCCCTGGACCGATCCCTCGAGGGCGTGCCGTTCCGGGACGCCTACCGGGAGGCGATGGCCCGGCTCGAGGAGCTCGAGATCGACGATGAGTTCATCGCCGAGCGCATCTACGCGTACCGAACGATCGGCTCGATGGGGAATCCCTGCCTCTGGCGCTACCGTGAGCCGCTGTCCGAGCTCGAAGAGTGGTTGACCCAACGACGCGCTCGAGTCCGGGACGCCCTCGCCCGACTCCGTCAGCCGCTCGCCTCGTGACGCCAGCAGATCAGATCTCGCGCACCAGCTCCGGGATACGACCGCGCTCGAGGTCGTCGAGAAACTGTTCGCCGAGTCGCTCGCTGACTGCGGACGCCTCTCGCCACCGGCGAATCCTGAGCTCCGGATCGTCGATGAGCCGGATGAAGTCGTCTCGGTTCGGGATCCGGCCGCCTGGAAGGTCGGCGACGAACTCGGCAGACGGATAGATTTGGAGCACATTGTCCAGCGCGGATGCCGGCGGCGTTCGCCGGGGCACGTACCGGTCGAACCAGTTCGGCACGATCCGTTCCTGAAAGTGCGGGAACAGGACGATACCGTCGGCGTCGCGGGAGTAACACTGGTTGAGGTGGTAGTCGGTCAGCCCACCGTCGATGAACCGACCTCCAGAGGCTCCGGGGAGCTCCCTCACCGCGTGCATGTATAGCGGGATAGTGCCGGTGGAGAGCGCCGCGGGCAGGAGATTGTCTTCCGTGAGCTGCACCACCTCACCGTCGAATCCGACCCTCCACCGGTGCGGCGTAGAGTGCAGCAGGACTCGCCTGAAGAACAGCCTCATGGTCCGCGCCGTCACCGCGTTGAGACCTGCCGCAACCACCATGGCCGCCGCCTGGATCCTGTGTCGGGACGACCCTGCCGGCCCCCACGCCCGGGCAACGTGGAGTGCGACATCGACCGCTGCGGCGTTCAGCACGTGGGTCGTGCGCGCGGGCGTCATCAATCGGCTCAGCATCGCGCGGTACGCCGCACTGATCTTGCGCGGAGTGACGCTGCGGTCGAACACCTGCTCCACGTAGCCGTCCTCGAGCTCGCGGTGCGCCGCGGCAGGGTCCGGGCACGCCATGGCGAGCGCTCGCCAGCCGCCGGCGGAGGAGCCCGCCAGCAGTGGTCGATCACCGTCTCCACTGTGGCTCACTCCGGTCAGCAGGCCGGACGCGATGATCGCCCGATCGATCCCGATCAACACGAGCCACTTGGGCCCGCTCGCAGGCCCGAAAAGCGCCCTGATGGCCCTCCGCTGGAGACCTTGACGACGGATCGTCGCACGCGCCGCAGGCCCGGCCCGGTAGAGGAGGGGTCGTCCATCGCTCATCGATGTGAGGATAGTCGTTCCACACACCCTCTGCCCATCACGCTTCCCGCGGTTGCCCCCTTAGTCAATGTTGGGACCTGACGGACCACTCCGGCCTGAGACTGTTCTCCCAACATTGTCAAAGACGGCACGCCCGCACGAGGCGCCGTCGTCGGCCTGCCATTCGCCTCGACGATCTGACACCCAGGGCGCCCTCTCCCGGACGCGCTGCCCGTGGGAGCCCGGCATAGACGTTTCGAGGCCTCAGCGCCTGACGACACCCGCGACGACTGTGGGCCTCGAAACGTCATGCCCGGCACGCTCGCCCAACGCGATGTCATCGGCCTGCCGTTCGCGTCGTTCATCTGACACCCGACGCGCCTTCTCCCCATCTCGCTCCCCGCGGTTGCCCCCTTAGACAATGTTGGGACACGAGGGACCGCTCCACCCGGTGGGGGTGCCCCCAACATTGTCAAAGACGGCACGCCCGCACGACGCGCTGTCGTCAGCCTGCCACTCGCATCGACCACCTGACACCCGAGGCGCCATCAAGCGCCCTGCGTTTTCCTTGCGCGATGGAATTTCGAGCAAGTTCAAGGCGCCAAATCGGCGTGAGAGGTCCCATCGCGCCTGGCCTGCGAAGCGCGTCGCCATTCCACAGCAATTCGCGAAGCGAATTGCTCCTCCTACAGTCCCAGGCGGCGGGGAAGATCCTCCTCGATCAGCCGTTCGGCCTCGGTCGGGGTACTGCCGATCGCGACGACGTCGAACTTGCCGGTCCTGGCAAGCGGTCCCACGTTGTACAGGATGTAGGAGCCGTCGCCGGTTGCCGGATCGTAGATCTCGCCGTCGAGACGAGCGAGAAGCTCGTGGAATCCCAACCCGACCAGACCCTCGTGCATGAAGTCCTGAGCCCGGTACGGCGGTCTGGGGCCGTCGACCACCCGGTCCACCAGATGCATCGGCGTCGAGGTACCGCCCCAGCGCCCGTTGCACTCGGTGAACTTGAGGCTGAACTCGCCGGCAGGATCTCCGAGCAGGATGAAGTCGAACGAGCAGCGTCCGGCATAGCCCAGGGCCTGCAGCGCCTCGGCCACCACCAGCGACGCCTCGCCGATCCGGCGGTTCACCGGTTCCGGCAACGTCGACGGCCGGCTTCCCAGGAAGATCCTGTTGTCGCCCTCCAGCAACTGCTCGTACACGCCTTCGACCTGCGGTGCGCCGAGCGTGGAGGGCGGAATCCACAGCTGGCTCGAGGGCGAGCAGTCGGTCCTCTCCCAGGCCACGACGAGCACCTCCTCGTCGCCCGCCCACTCGGTGCGTCGCAGAAACGCTTCCACCTCGCCGAGCACCCCCTCGAAGTCCAGCCGCCTCAGCGGCTCGGCCTCGTACACCGCGTTGCCGAGACCGGACGCGCAGCGGGCCCGCTTGAGACCCACCGATGGCGCCTTGTGAGCCAGACGCTGCAGCCGCTTCGCCATCGCTTCCTGCTCGTTCGCGGCGTGGGTCTCGACGATCCAGTCCTCGGACAACACCCGCACCACGATTTCTGACAGCGCTGCTTTGTCGTTGGCGATCCAGAGCACGGGTGGCGGCGGACCGACCACCTCCACCCGGGTGCCGCTGACCTCCGCCACCCGGGCCGCCAGCCGCCACACCTCGCCGATCGCCATGTACGCGTGGATCGACAGCCCATCGGCACCTCTCGCCCGCTCGACGAGCGTGCCGAACGGAGGGTCGGAGAAACAAGCTTCGGCGACCGCGTAACCGTGCTGTCCGGACGGGGCACGCACAAACCGCGGCGAGCCCAGGCGCAGGGTGTCCCGACAGTAGTCCTCGTAGCCGTCGCTCGGGTCGGTGACCGCGACGAACAGATCCCCGGTCCGCGCCCGAACACGTGCTCGATGCTGATACTCCTCCACGCCCGCTACGTCTTGCACGAACGGGATCTTGGACACGTCGTCCAGATGGAGGATCGGACGCTGGTCTTGAGCCCCGAGCCAGCGCTGAGCCCCGTACTGCTCGAGCTGCGACTCGAGGTCGAGTCGCCTCGCGAGGGGGCGAACTTTCTCGGCGACCGATCGATCACTCATGACCATGCCCTCTGAGAATTGCCCCGGCGGAGCTCCTCACCTGGAGAGATCGCGATAGACGATCGCGAGCATGAAGTCGGAGTCGATGAACTCACCGGCCCAGGCCTCGTTGAACGGCGCCAACGGATCGGCCTTGCCGATCTCGTCGAGGCTTTTTCCCTGCGCCACCAGCGGGGCGACCGCATCTACGACCCCCTGGAGCATGGCCCGGTACGCCTCGACGTCTTTTCGGGTCGCCATCGGCCCATGACCCGCGATGATCTTGGTTTCTTCGTCGGCCACGTCCAGTGCCCGATCGCACGCCGCGATCATCCCCCTGATGGAGCCGCCCGCATCGACATCGATGAACGGGTAGGTGCCGGAAAACAGGACGTCCCCCATGTGGAGCACGTTGGCATTCCGAAAGTACACCATGGAGTCGCCGTCGGTGTGTGCCGGATCGACGTGGAATGCGTTGATCTCGTCACCGTTGAGGTGAAACGTGACGGTTTCGGAGAAGGTGACCACCGGGAGAGCCCCAGCCGGCGAGGGTGGCACGTTGCGGTCCCAGGCGGTGAAGAACTGCTCGACGCTCATCCGCTGGCGAACGTTGTCGTGCGCCACGATCAGGGCGCCGCCGTTGCCGAGGTTTTCGTTGCCGCCGGTGTGGTCGCTGTGCCAGTGGGTGTTGAGCACGAACCGGATCGGCCCATCGTCGATCTGCCGCACCACAGCGACGATCTTGTCGGTGAGCGGCGCGTACTGATCATCGATCAGAAACACACCATCCTCACCCGCCGACAATCCGATGTTGCCGCCCGCTCCCTCCAAGATATAGAGACCCTCCGCGACCTTCGTCGTCGTGATCTCCACCTGGGAGAAGTCCTGTTGTGCGTACACCGGGATGGCCAAAGCCAAAATCACTGTGCCAGTTACGAAGGCCTTGATGGACATTGTTGCCTCCTGTTGGCCTGCAACTCGATCGCGCCGGAGAATGTTCCCCCTCCGGGAACCGGGGTCCGAGGTCCTGGTCGTCCGCGTTCGAACGAGCCCGACTACTCGACTGCCGGGGGTTTCGGGTGATCCGCCAACACCGCGAGCGACCGTTCCAGCACCTCGGGCGGCAGCGGGTAGTTGTGAAGGTCATCCGCGAAGTAGGCCTGGTACCCGCCGAGGTCAAGCAGGCCGTGGCCACTGTAGTTGAAGATGATCACCTTTTCCCTGCCCTCCTCGGCCGCCTTCCTGGCCTCGTCGATCGCCGCCATGATGGCGTGGCTGGTTTCGGGCGCCGGGATCATCCCCTCGGTGCGGGCGAACAGCACCGCGGCCTCGTAGCACTCCAGCTGCGGATATGCACGCGGCGTCAACAGTCCCGAGCGGACTCCCGCACTCACCAGCGGCGCCATGCCGTGGTAGCGCAGCCCGCCGGCGTGGATCGACGGCGGGATGAACGCGTGCCCCAGGGAGTGCATCGGGAGCAGCGGGGTCAAACGAGCGGTGTCACCGTGGTCGTACGCGTACGGCGCCCTGGTGAGGGTGGGACAGGCCTCGGGCTCCGCCGGCACGATCTCGATGTCCGCGCCGTTGATCTTGTCGGCGATGAACGGGAACGACAGGCCGGCGAAGTTGCTGCCGCCACCGGCGCAACCGACGACCACGTCCGGCTTGGAGATGCCCGCGAGCGCGAGCTGTTTCTTGGCCTCGAGACCGATCACCGTCTGGTGCAGCATGACGTGGTTGAGCACACTCCCGAGCGAGTACTTGGTCGTGCCGGAGGGATCGGTCACCGCCGCCTCCATGGCCTCGCTGATCGCGATGCCGAGGCTGCCCGGTGTGTCGGGATCCTGCTCCAGGATGGTGCGGCCGGCCTGGGTCTCGTTGGACGGTGACGCCACGCACCGTGCGCCCCAGGTCTGCATCATGGTCTTGCGGAACGGCTTCTGGTCGAAGCTCACCCGCACCATCCACACGTCCACCTGAAGTCCCAGCAGCTGGCCGGCATACGCGAGCGCGCTCCCCCACTGGCCTGCCCCGGTCTCGGTGGTCAGCCGCTTGGTGCCGAATTCCCTGTTGTACCAGGCCTGAGCCACGGCGGTGTTCGGCTTGTGGCTGCCGGGCGGCGATACGCTCTCGTCCTTGTAGAAGATCTTGGCCGGGGTCCCCAGGTGACGCTCGAGGTTGTGTGCGCGGCGCAGGGGCGTCGGTCGCCACCGGGCGAGGATTTCCAGGATGCCATCCGGTATGTCGATCCACCGGTCCGTGGAGACCTCCTGCTCGATCAGGTTCATGGGGAACACCGGCGCGAGCGCCTCCGGACCGATGGGATTGCCGTCCGGGCCCAGCGGCGGCGGTGGCGGCTGGGGCAGGTCGGCGGCGAGGTTGTACCACTGGCGGGGAAGTTCCTCGGTCGGCAAAAGGATCTTGGGGTCGTTCACGACGGCGAGTCCTCCGCAATGAATTGTCGTCCGATTACTATAGCGACGGTGTCCTACGCGGCAGAACGATCGCGAGATCCTACCACAGGGTACCGCCATTCCTGCTCAAACTCTCAAATCTCACCAGCTTGCTGCGGAGGTCGCCGGCGCACCACGGCCACTCTCGGGCACCGGCTCCTCGACCCCCTGGTGACGATTGCGGGTATGCGGTTGGACGGTGTACGCTCGGCGGACCCATGACGGCCGCACCGCTCCGCATCTGCCTGCTCACCTACCGAGGGAACCCCCGTTGCGGCGGTCAGGGAATCTACATGCGCCATCTCAGCCAGGAGCTGGCGGGCCTCGGCCACCAGGTGGAACTTTGGAGCGGGCCGCCGTACCCGGAGATCGACGCCGGCAGCGGCGTCCGGCTGGTCGAGGTTCCGAGCCTCGATCTGTGGAACGAGGAACACTTCTTTCGATTCGAGCGCCTGCGAGACCTGCGTGATCCGATCCACAGGTCCGAATGGCTGCGCACCTTGACGGGTGTGTTCGACGAGCCGCGCAGCTTCTGTGAGCGTGTGGTTCGGCGCTTCCGGCAGCTCGGACACGTTGACTGCTTCGACGTCGTCCACGACAACCAGTCGCTCGGCACCGGCCTGCTGGAGCTGCAGCGGATGGTCCCCCTGGTCACCACGATCCACCATCCGATCACGGTCGATCGCCGGCTCCACCTCGAGTCCGAGCGGTCGATCAAACGCCAGATCGGACTTCGGCGCTTCTATCGCTTCGTACCGATGCAGCTCGATGTCGCTGCCCGTCTGCATCGGGTGGTCACGGTGTCCCGCAAGGCGTTCCGCGACATCCAGTCCGAGTTCGGCCTCGACGCCTCGCGAATGCGGGTGGTCGAGGTCGGCGTCAACACCGAGCAGTTCCGGCCCCTGCCCGGAATCGAGCGCTGCAGCGATCGCATCATCACGACCCTGTCGGCGGATGTTCCGCTCAAGGGGATCCGCTTCCTGCTCGAGGCGTTCGCCGAGCTGCGCCGCGACCGCCCGTCGCTGCAGCTGACGGTGATCGGCAGCACCAATGGCGCCTCGGCCACCGCACGACTCATCGACGAGCTTGGCCTGGACGGATCGATCCGGCTGACCGGGCGGGTGCCGTACGAGGAGATCGTGCGCACGTACGCCGAGTCCGCTGTGGCGGTGGTCCCCTCACTGTACGAGGGGTTCGGGCTGCCGGCCGCCGAGGCGATGGCGTGCACGGTGCCGGTGGTGTGCACCCGCGCCGGAGCCCTGCCCGAGGTGGTCGGTGAGGACGGCAGCGCGGGTGTGATCGTGCCCGCCGCGGATCCCGCCAGCCTGAGCCGCGCGATCGGCGAGCTGCTCGACCAGCCCGAACGCTGCCGCGTCATGGGTGCTGCAGGCAGAACACGCGTCGAGCAGCGGTTCACGTGGACGAGGACCGCCGAGCGCACGGTCGCCGTGTACCGGGAGCTGCTGGCGGAGAAGGCTCGATGATGACCGTCGATTTCGCCCGGCTCCACCTCGAGCCGGGCGATCGGGTCCTCGATCTCGGCTGCGGCAACGGCCGCCACGTGCGTGCGACGCGCCGGGTACCGTCGGTGGCCGGAGTCGCCCTCGATCTCGGTTTCGACGAGGTCAGGGCTACGGTCGAGACTCTCGCACGTATGGACAATACCGACCCCGAGGACGGTGGATCAATCGGAGATGCGGGTCCGTGGCTGGTGGTTCAGGGCGACACCTTTCACCTGCCGTTCGCGAATCGCTCGTTCGACTGTGTCATCGCCTCGGAGGTGCTCGAGCACCTGCCGGACGATGGCGCCGCGATCGCCGAGATCAGCCGGATTCTGAAACCTGACGGGCTGCTCGCCGTGTCGGTGCCGCGCTTCGGGCCGGAGGCGGTCTGCTGGGCGCTGTCGCGCGAGTACCACTCGAACGAGGGCGGCCACATCCGGATCTACCGCGAGCGGATGTTGCGCCGAAAGCTGTCCGACCATGGTTACCGAATCTTCGCCAGACACCACTCGCACGCTCTCCACTCGCCGTTCTGGTGGTTGCGGTGCCTGGTCGGGCTGCGCAACGAAGATTCCCTGCCGGTGCGCTGGTACCACCGTCTACTGGTATGGGACATGGTTCGCGGTCACTGGTCGACCCGCCTCCTGGATCGCGCGCTCAACCCACTCATCGGCAAGAGCCTCGTGCTCTACGCCCGCAAGGTGGCAACGCCGTGAGCGACCCGCACGTCCTCGACGATGACCGGGTGGAGCGCACCGCATCGTGGATTGCCGAACACCAGCGAGCCGACGGCGGCATCCCGTGGTTCCACGATCGGCAGCTCGACCCGTGGAACCACCTGCAGTGCGCGATGGCGCTCACCGCTGCCGGGCGGCACCGAGAAGCGCGCGCAGCGTTCAGGTACCTCGCCGCGTGCCAGCTCCCCGGGGGGGCATGGCCCGCTCTCACGGCCCCCGAATGTGTAGTCGACTCGGCTCGCGACACCAACCACGCGGCCTACGTGGCCTCTGCATTGTGGCACCACTTCCTGGCGACCGAAGACGTCGACCTTCTCGCCCAGCTGTGGCCGACCCTCGAGCGAGCGGTCACGTTCGTGCTGGGGATGCAGCGAGCCGATGGGGTTCTGCTGTGGGCTGCCGACCCCGCCGGAGCTGTGTGGCCCACTCCGGTGCTCGCCAGCGCGTCGTCGGCCCTCGGCAGCCTGCGCTGCGCCGTGCGGATCGCGGGTCTCCTCGGCCACGATCGGGCTGCGTGGATCGACGCAGCCGACCGGTTGGCACTTATTCTCCGTGGCGACCACGGCGAGTTTTCAGGAGCCGAGATGCCTCAACCCCCCGGCCATTACGGCATGGACTGGTATTACCCGGTGCTCGGTGGGGCGCTGCGAGGTGCCGCGGCGCGAGCTCGGCTCGATACCGGGTACACCTTCTGGGTATACGAGGGGTTCGGCTGCCGCTGCGTGGCCGACCGTCCCTGGTACACCGTCGCGGAGACGTGCGAGTTGGCGATCACGCTCGACGCGTGCGGTGACTCGGAACGCGCGCGTGAGCTGTTCAGCTGGGTCCACGTCCGGCGCGACGACGACGGCGGCTACTGGACCGGCACCGTCCTGGTCGAGGGCTCCGGTGTCGTGTGGCCCGAGGAGCGACCGACCTGGACCGCGGCAACGGTGGTGCTGGCAGCGGATGTGCTCAGCGGAGAGTCGAAGACGAGCGGGTTTTTCCGCGATCTCGGAGCGTGAACCCGTCTCCGTTTCCGTCTCCGTCTCCGTCTTTGCATTCCCGCATAGTCTCGAGGGCGTGTTCGGGCACGGAAACAGATACGGAAACGGGAACTTCTCGTGGGCCAAAGGAACGACCGGATGCCAGACTCACTGGCCACCGGCTACTTCGCCGGACGAACCATCGAGTTTCGCCTCCTCAGCACCCCCAGCGACCTCGTCCTCGGAAGCTCGTCGAATTCGCCCGACGCGAGGGCGCTCCGGTACACCTCGATCGGCGCCTGGCCGCCGTCTGCGGGGTCGTCAAACAGGTCGTGGATCGCAAGGATGCCGCCCGGAACCACCCTGTCGCCCCATGCCTGGTAGTCGGCGGTGGCCGCCTCGACGGAGTGGCCGCCGTCTATGAAGACCATGCCGAGTGGGGCGGTCCACAAGCCGGCCACCGCCTGGCTGGCACCCACGACCACGATGGCAGTGTGTTCCAGCCCCGCGTCGTGCAGCGTGCGGCGCAGAAACGGCAGGGAGTCCGACAAACCGACGGTCGGATCGACGAGCTCCGCGTCGTGGTGCTCCCAGCCCGGCTGCTGCTCCTCGCTGCCCCGGTGGTGGTCGATGCAGATCAGGGTGCCGCCGGCCTCCCGAGCACCCGATCCCAGGTACACCGACGACTTGCCGCAGTAGCTGCCGATCTCCACGATCGGACCGAGGTGGGCATGGTTGCGGGCGAGGTCGTACAATCGCATCCCTTCCTCGTCGTCGAGGAATCCCTTGCAGGCCAAGGCCACCTGACGAGCCTTCGCGTCCATACTGTGGTCATCATAGACGGATCCGGTACGCCACGGGTGTCCTCGGTAACCCGCCCTTCTCACCGGTGTTCGTCGCGAGGGCGCCGCGGTGATTCGATCCCGACAGCGATACGGATAGCAATCCCGATGGATTCTGTCGCAATCGGAATCGGTTTTCGGTATCGGTCTCGATCATCCCGTTCTGATCCTAGCGGCGGTAATTCGATCCCGATAGCGATACCGATCGCGATCCCGGTGGTGTGTGTCGGTATCGGAATCGGTTTTCGGT
>JBFELO010000097.1:0-17425 GCA_041552055.1 Candidatus Sulfomarinibacteraceae bacterium
AAGGGAATTCCTGCGAAAGGCGGGCCCCTCATCCCCGAGCTTTCGGTCGTCATGCCCGCGTACAACGAGGAGACGGCGCTGCCGGATGTGCTGGACGAGGCGACGGCAGCGCTCGATGCGATGAGCGGACAGTGGGAGCTGATCGTCGTGGACGACGGTTCGACCGACTCTACACCGGAGATCCTACGCGACCGCGGGGCGGCGGACGAGCGTATCCGAGTGCTGACTCAGCACGGCAATCTCGGGTATGGCATGGCGCTTCGGCGCGGTTTCGACGCCGCCCGTCACCTCGTGGTGGCCTACACCGACGCCGATGGTCAGCTCGACCTTCGCGATCTGGCGGCACTCTACCCCTTCTTGCGCGATGTCGACATGGTCGTGGGATATCGCATCGACCGCCGAGATTCGGGGGCGCGTCGATTCGCGTCGAAGGTCTACAACGTGCTGGCCACGACCATGTTGGGAATCCACGCGCGTGACGTCAACTGCGCGCTCAAGATGTTTCGGAGCTCGTTCCTGTACATGATCGAACTGACCTCGAGCGACTTTCTCATCGACGCCGAGCTGTTCGCGCGCGCGAAGCAGGCCGGTCTGCGATGGGCCGAGGTCGGTGTCACCCACCGGGCGCGGGAGGGTGGCTCCTCGACCGTGCGGTACGGCCTGGCGTGGCCGATTTTCCGCGGCCTGCTCGGCCTCCGTCGGAGCGGGTGAACTGGCGAACGGTCAGTGTGAGCCCTAGGATGTCGACTGATCGGCGATCGTTGTTCGAGTCGCGTCGGTCGTTCATCTTGGTCCTGGCGGCGGCGACGCTGCTGCACGTGGTGCTGGCTGTGGCGACGCCGGTGTCCGGCGACGAGGCCTACTACTGGGACTGCTCACGCCACCTCGACTGGAGTTACTTCGACCAACCGCCGCTCGTGATCTGGGCGATGGTGCCGTTTCGGGCGATCTTCGGGGAGTGCCGACTGGCTGTGCGCGCGCCTGCGGTGCTTGCGAGCCTGTTGATCGGCGTCTTCATGCTGCCGCTGGTCAGGAGGCTCGGGGGCGGATACCGGCACGCGTCGGTGGCGTACCTGGTGTTGCACGGCGCCCCGCTGTTCTTTCTGGGTTCGTTCTACTGCTCCACGGACATCGCCATGGGGGCGGCGTACCTCGCGGCGACCTGGGCGGCGGTGGCGCTGGCCCAGGGCGAATCCAGGGCGTGGTGGGGTTTCGGAACCGCGGTAGGCCTCGGTTTCCTGGCCAAGTTCCCGGTGGTGGTCGTGTTGGCGGCCCTGGCACCTGCGCTGGTTCGCGGTGCTGCCGGTCGGGATCTGAGGACACCGACACCCTACCTCGCGGCAGCGCTGAGCGGGGCGCTCACGCTACCCGTGTGGCTGTGGGGCGCCCAACACGAATGGGCGAACATCATCTTTCAGCTCGCCGGGCGGCACGACAGCAGCGGGTTCACTCTGCGGTACCTGGGTGAAATGCTGGCAGGTGTTCTCGTGCTGCTGACGCCGTTTCTGGCGGTCGCAGCAGCCGTGGCATGGTGGCTGAGCAGGCGCGACCGTGACGCGGGCTGGGTGGTGGCTCGGGTCGCGGCGATCGCGCCGCTGGTTTTCTTCGGCCTGGTGAGCCTGCGGACCAGGGTGGCGCCTCACTGGATCGCGCCGGGGGTCATGGTGGCATTCGTCATGCTGCCGCTCGTGGCGTTCAGGTGCCGACGCGGGCTGCAACTGGCAGGCGTTGTGGCCGGCGTCGGTCTGTCCCTGGCCGCGATCGCGGTGGTGCTCGCTCCAGAGTCATTGCTCGACGTGGAGTGGACCTCTCGAGGTCGACCGCATCGGATCTCCACCGATGCCCTGAGTGACCTGATGGGCAATCAGGAGATCGCCGATCGGGTGGCGGCGGCTCGCCGCCCGGGTCAGCTCGTCGCGTCGCAGAGCTACAGCGAAGTCCACATGATCGCGTTCTTGTCCAACGGTGCGGTCCCCACGCGCCTCGCCCACATCACGGGCGGCACGCACGGCCTGGCCTCGCTGTACTGGTATCGTCCGAGCGAGCTCGAAGGCCGCGACGTGCTTTTCGTGACCGATCGCGACGACGCCGCGGAAAAGCTGCCGCAGCTGTTCGCGACCGTGGATGAGCGACCACCGATCGACATCGCCCGTGGCGGCCGCGTCGTGCGCACCATGCGCCTGTTCACGTGCCGCGATATGCTCCATCCCTCGCCGGCGTTCAGCAGGCTCAAGGACTGAATCCTGCGACTCGCGAGCCGAAGACGGCAGCGATTCCGGACTGGTCACTTGACTGCGGGCGACTTTCCGTCTCCGTCTCCGTGTTCGATTCATTCCTCGAACTCCGCAGTTTTCGGATACGGATACGGAGACGGAGACGGGCTAACGCCTTGGGTCGGATGGAATCAGCGCGACCACGACTCTGGCAGCACGCCCGTCTTCGACGTCGTCGACGGTGAGCTGGATGTCGTTCCATTCGGCCGTCGCGCCCTCGCGGAGCTCGTCACCGAGCAGATGGGCCGCGAGCCCGCCCACCGAATCCACGCCACCCGGCTCGCCGACGGCGCGATGGACCAGCACCTCGAGACGCCGCAGGGAGAGGTGCCCCGGCACCGACCATCCGCCCTCCACCTGTACCAGGGAGCTCGTCTGGTCCTGGTCGAACTCGTCCTCGATCTCGCCCACCACGAGCTCGAGTGCATCTTCCAGCGACACGACGCCTGAGAATCCGCCGTACTCGTCGAGCACCACGGCGAGGTGTTGTCCGGTCGTGCGGAAATCGTGCAGGAGTTCGGGCAGGGGCTTGGACTCGGGAATGAACAGGGGAGGCACGATCTGGCCGGTCCACGGCTGACTCGGCTCGACGCGCAGCAGCAGCTTGGAATGGAGCACACCGACGATGTTGTCGGGAGAGCCGTCGATGACCGGAAAGCGACTGTGCGGCGAGTCCGTCAGGAACTCGCGCAGCCTGGTCGCCGGCCAGGAATGATCCACGGTTACGACGAGCGGGCGTGGAACCATGACCTCGCGCGCCACGGCGCGCTGGAATCGCACCACCCGTTCGATCATGAACCTCGCGTCGCGAGGCAGTTGGGCGTGACGATGCGCGAGCCGCGCCATGAACAGCAGGTCTTCCTCGGTCACCGGCAGCTCGGGAGGTTCACCGCGCGACAGCACCCGGGTGAGCAACCCGAGGACCTTGTTGACCGGAGTCAGCACCACGTCGAGCAGGTACAGCACGGGTGCGACTCGTGCCGCAATCCACTGGGCGTGGCGTTGGGCGAGCGTCTTGGGCGTGATCTCGCCGAACACCAGAATGACCAGGGTCATCACGCCGACGACGGCTGCGAGGCCTCCGTTCGGTGAGATGCGGTAGGCGATGCTGGTGGCGAGCGCCGATGCGAGCACGTTGACCAGGTTGTTGCCGACCAGGATCGTGATCAGGAGTTCCTGGGGCGCGGTCGCCCAGCGGTCGAGGCCGGCACGAGTCAGGCGGCCGCTGCTGCGACGCAGGGCCTCCAGGCGCGTGATCGGGAGTGAGGTGAGCGCGGTCTCGGAGGCCGAGAAGAAGCCGGATCCGAGCAGGCACAAGGCTACCGCAATCAGGTCACGCGCCACGGCGGGTGCTCCGCTTTGATGGCTCGGGGTCGTCCATTTACGGAAAATCGTATCACGAGAGGATGAGGGGCGGAGGGGATGAGGGGGTGGGGACCCCCATCCGCCCAATGAATCCCTGTCATCCTGAGCGAGGAGCGAGCCGCCAGGCGAGCGACGAGTCGAAGGATCCCCCGAAGCAAGAGCGTCGTCGCGATCTCCTGGTGCGGCACGCCGCACACCGCGGGCTGGCCTCCCGGCACGCCCGGCCGTCGCTGTGAGCTATACGCTGTGAGCTATGAGCTCCCCCGCCCACCCGGAGCTTCTCGATCGGGGAGTCCAGAGCAGCTTCGTCTCGCCTTTCTCCGTGCAACCCTCCCGCGGGTGCCCCCTTAGACAATGTTGGGTCTCAACGGGTTGAGCCTCCCCGGTGGCGGTGTTCCCAACATTGTCAAAGACGGCACCCCGCACGAGGCGCGGTCGTCGGCCTGCCACTCGCAGCGAGCGACTGACCCCGAAGCCGGAACTCATCCCCTCACCCCCAGGCCGCGCGGCGGGCGGTCACCCCCTCATCCCCTTGGGTGGAAGGATCGAACCCCGTGCTATCCTGGCAACGTCTCCAGACGAGCGGAATGTGCCGGTTTGTGAGAGGAGGCCGCAATGAGCAACGGTACCCAGACACCAGAGCGCAAAGGTCTCGGAACCCTGGCGTGGATCGGGATCGGATGTGGGGTCTTGCTCGTCGTTGTTGCGATCGCATTGGCCGCGGTGACCTGGTGGGGCTACGGCAAGGCTCGACAGATGGCAGAAGACTTCGACGTCGATGGCAACCCGGCACTCGCCGCCGCGCGCATGATCGTGAAGTTGAACCCGGAGCTCGAGGAGCTGGACGTCGACGAGGATGGGGGGACGATCACGGTCCGCAACACCAACACCGGCGAGGTGATCACCGTCGACTTCGAGGATCTGGAGCAGGGCCGGATCAGCTGGAAGGCCGGGGACCAGGAGGTCACGATCGATGCCTCGGGCGGAGAGGGCGAGGAGGTCATCAGCGTCACCGGGGACGAGGGCGAGTGGAAGCTGACGACCGGCGGCACCGGAGCGGGCGATATCCCTGACTGGGTGCCGGTGTACCCGGAGACCGAGCCTTTGGCCAGCCACGTGTTCGAGGGGAGCGAGGGCGCGCGCGGGACCTGCCAGCTGGACACGGACGATGGCGCGGCCGAGGTCATCGACTTCTACCAGGAGCGGCTCCAGCAGGCAGGGTACGAGGTGACCGTGAACCGCTTCTCGAGCAGTGACGGTGGGGAAGGTGGCGTGGTGAACGCCGAGCACGAGGCGAGCGGCCGCACCGTGGTCGTCATGGTCGGAACCGAGAACGGTCGGACCACCGCGAGCGTCAGCTACAGCGAACAGCCCTGAGGTCGCTGCGGCCGGCCCAAAGAACCAGAGGGGCTAGCTGTCGGTCGCAGACTCGGCGAGCGTGTGCGCCAACTGCTCGAAGGCGCGGCCGGCGGCCGAGTCGGGGCGATCGAGCACGACCGGACTGCCGGCATCGCCGCCGGCCACGATCGCCGGGTCGAGCGGGATCGAGCCGAGGAACGGGGTCTCCAGGGCCTCGGCGGTGCGCTGCCCGCCACCGGCGCCGAAGATGTGCTCGATGTGACCACACTCGGAGCACTCGTAAAACGACATGTTCTCGACGATGCCGAGCACCGGTACGCCGAGCTTGCGGAACATGTGGAGTCCCTTGCGGGCGTCGATCAGTGCGACGTCCTGCGGCGTCGTCACAATGATCACCCCGGCCATGGGCACGTTTTGAGACAAGGTCAGGGCGACGTCGCCGGTACCCGGTGGCAGGTCGACGATGAGGTCGTCCAACTCGCCCCACAGCACGTCGCCGAAGAACTGTTCGAGTGCTTTTTGGAGCATCGGACCGCGCCAGATGACGGGCTGATCCGGGTCCACGATGAAGCCGAAGGACATGACCTTCACTCCGCCAGGAACCGTCACCGGGTGGATCCGCCCCTGTTCGTCGCCGGTCGGAGGCTGCTCGGCCCCCATCATCAGCTGCTGGGAGGGCCCGTAGATGTCGGCGTCGAGCAGGCCCACGGCCCGGCCCTGCCGAGCCAGCGCCGCGGCGATGTTGGCGGCGACCGTCGACTTGCCCACGCCGCCCTTGCCCGAGGCGACGGCAATCACCCGATTCACCCCCGGGATTCGATCGGCCCAGGTCGTGGGTTCGGATGGGGCGGGGGCCGTCCCGCTGCCCTGAAAAGTCGGCAGCACGGGCTGCACCTGGACGTCCGCCTCCTCGACACCCGGGATGGACCTGAGCTGGCGGACCACCTCGGCGCGCATCGCTTCGATGACCTCCGGCCGTGACACCTCCAGCGCCAGCGACAGGTGCACGCCGGCGTCGTCCAACTCCAACTGGCGGATGGCCCCGGCCTCCACCAGGCTCTGGCGACCGTTGGGTATGGGAATCGTGTTGAGCTTCTCGAGCACGTCGCGTTCTGACAGGGCCATGTACCGTGTTCCTCCATGCGTCCGCGGCCGTCCAGTTCAACGTGCAATTCGATCTGCAAATTGCAGCACTGAGCTTTCTCTCGTGAGTATCGCGCAGCCAATCGCACCATGAAGAGGTGATGAGGGGATGACCGGCGCCTGCGGCGCCTGGGGGTGAGGGGATGAGGGAATTCAACCAGGCGCAGCCGCCGACCGCCGAGCTGAGGATCAGTCAGGTGTCAGACGTTCGACGCGAGAGGCAGGCCGACGACAGCGCGCTGTGCGGGGTGCCGTCTTTGACAATGTTGGGAGCACCCTCACCGGGGTGGGACGGACGGTTGGATCCCAACATTGTCTAAGGGGGCACCCTCGGGGAGAGCGCAGGGGAGAGGGCGCCTCGCATTGGAGAGAGAACTGAGAATCGGCAGCACCTATTCAGCATCCAGAATCGACTTTCACTAAACTGTCGCAATAGGAGGAGAGATGCCCTACGCGCAGAACGACGACGTCGTGATCCACTACGAAGACGAAGGGGCCGGCCGGGCGGTGCTGCTGATCCATGGCCACACCCTCGATCGCCGAGCCTGGGACTGGATCGCTCCCGCACTCGGCCAGAGTGGTCTCCGATTGATCCGGCCCGACCTCCGCGGCCACGGTCGAAGCACGAGACCGGATCACGGCTACCACTGGAGCCACCACGCCGCGGACATGACGGCGGTTCTCGATGCTGCGGGGGTAGATCGGGCGGCGGTGGTGGGCTACTCGCTGGGCGGGGGTGTGGCGCTGGAGATGGCACTGGCCGTGCCGGAGCGGGTGGGGTCACTCGCGCTGCTGTCGCCGGTGTTGCCGGATCGGACCTTCGAAGAGGCTTTCTTCACCAATCTCCGCGAGGTGGCCCGAGTCGTCCGCTCGGAAGGCGTCGCGGCCGCCATGATGGGGCCCTGGATGGAGAGTCCGCTGTGGCGGGGATCGTTCGAGGATCCTGCTGTGCGGGCGAAGGTGACGTCGATCGTTCGGGACTTCCCGGGGGCCGAGTACCTGGCAACCGAGCGGGATCATGTGGCTCGCGATTGGTCTGTGCCGGATCGCCTCGGCGAGATCGAGGTGCCGACCCTGGTGATGGTGGGCGAGAATGAAATGGCCGGCTTCCGAGGGTTCGCCGAGGAGATCGCCTCTGGCATGCTGAACGCACGCCTCGAGGTGTTCTCGGACCTCGGCCACGTCCATCTGCTGCAGTCCCCAGACCTCGTTGCGGGGAAGATCGTTGAGCACCTCGGAGAGCGATTCACTTCGTGAATCGCTGTGGAGTGGCGGCGCGCTCCTCCGACCACGCGCGATGGGATCGCCCCCACCGGTGTTGCGCCTTGATGCTCGCAGGCATTCCATGGCATAAGGGGAATGGAGGGCGCTTTGTATCCACTGCAATCCGCGTAGCGGATTGCACTGCGGAGCCCATCGCAATCAGCCAAGGTCGTGTCGGATCGCCCTCACAAGCTCGCGGGCCAGGTTCTCGATCTCCTGCCGATCCTCTCCCTCCACCATTACGCGTGCGAGGGGTTCGGTGCCGGAGTAGCGCAGGAGGACGCGGCCGCGCTCGGAGAGGAGCTTCTCCGTCACGGTCAGCTGACGACGGACCGTGGGGAGCTCCTCGAACGGCTCCTTGCGGCTCACGGGAAGGTTGTGCAATACCTGAGGCAGGCGAGCGAGGTTGCTGAGTTTCGCGATCGGCGTTCCCATGGCAGCCGCGATCGCGAAGAGATGGGTCCCCGTGATCAGGCCGTCGCCGCTGACGCTGTGGTGTGAGCAGATGATGTGACCCGACTGTTCGCCTCCGAGAGTCGCGCCACGCTCCCGCATTGTCTGCCACACCCAGCGGTCGCCCACCGAGCAGCGGATCATCTCGATACCTTCGGATCGAAGCTGCTGCTCGAGGCCGTAGTTGCTCATGACCGTGGCAACGACCCAGTTCCCCGGGAGACGATCGGTGGCCGCAAGGTGGCGGGCCCACACCAGGAGAATATCGTCGCCGTCGAGAATGTGCCCGGCGTGGTCCACAAGGATGGAGCGGTCGGCGTCGCCGTCGAGGGCGATCCCGCCGTCGGCATTCTCGGCCACCACGGTGGTTGCGAGCCGGTCGGTGGAGGTGGCTCCACAGTCGCGATTGATGTTCGTGCCGTTGGGTGTTGCCGATATGACCGTCGTGGCGGCGCCGAGTCGGGTCAGCAGCTCGCCGGCCAATCCGGATGCAGCCCCATGGGCGGCGTCGACCACCAGGTGCAGCCCTGCGAGCGGCCGCGGGCGGTCGTGGGTCGCCGCCACGAGATCTAGGTAGCTGCCGGCGAGCGTGTCATCGGTGTTGGGAAGCTCGCCACCCGACCGGGGTCGGGTCGAGGCGATGCGGGCCTCGAGACGGGCCTCCGAGTCGTCCGCGAGTTTCTCGCCGGTGGGCCCGAGGACCTTGATGCCGTTGTCCTGCGCCGGGTTGTGGGAGGCCGAGATCACCACCCCGGCACCGTACGAGCCGGTGCGAAGAAGGTGAGACACCGCCGGCGTCGGCAGGACCCCCGCCCAGGTGACCCGTCCTCCGCTGGCCTGGAAGCTGCTGGCGAGCCAGGTGGCGAGCACTTCGGTGGAGGCACGTGTGTCCCCGGCAAGCAGGATGTGGGGCGTCTCGGACCCGTCGAGGATGTCAGCCAGTGCGGCTCCCAGACGGCGAACCGTGTCCTCGTCCAGCGGTGGTTCGAGTGCGCGCCCTCGGATTCCGTCAGTGCCGAAAAGGTGGTTCATTTCGGTGCCTCGAGGTGTGGGGCTCATTCCAGCGGGGTTGGCGTCGGCGTGGGCAGCGGGAAGACGTCGACCACCACTCGGGCGGGCGCGACGAGCGGTGACCGGAGCAGTGGGTCGGTGAGTTGGGGCAGCACGGTTCCCTCGACCGGCCCGGTGGCGCCCTCGATCGAGATCCCGGACGTCTCCACGTACTCGAGATCTGCGAGCCGGCTCTCCGGTCCCTGGACAGTGATCATCACCGGGTTGATGCGTACCTCGCCGAGCACGAACCCGGGGGCCGGGGATCCCTCAATCGTTGGTCGAAGCGGCAGGTTGCGGGTCTGTTGACGTTCGAGCTCGAGGACGATCGCCGATGGCTCCACGCCGACCACCTCGACCTCCGGCGGCAACGGGATATCGCCGACATTGATCGGATATGAGTTGGTGCCGGGCCGGGCGTCACTCAGGTCGAGCAGCACTTCGAGTGGCACACGCGGATCGAGGGCCCGGGACAGGGGCCCACGCAGCTGGACCGCGACCATGTCCGGAACGGTGGAGGTGAGCACGAGGTCACGAGGCATGTTGACCAGAGTGAGGTGCGCCCGCACGCCTCGCATGGAGATTTCCTCGCCGCGTTCGCCCGCCAACCAGTACCACAGCAAGAATGCGGCCAGAAGTGCCACGAGGAATTGCAGGGGGTACCGCGGACGCAGCTTCACGATCTTGTCTCCTCCCGCGCTCCCAGCTGGTACAGGTGCTCGGTGAGGGCGTTTCGAAGCGTGGTTTCGTCGAGCGGCCGCAACAACTGCTGTTCGACCGCAAGCGAAATCGTTCCGGTCTCCTCGGAGACCACGATGACCAGCGCATCGCTTTCCTCGGTCAGACCAATAGCGGCCCGGTGGCGCGTCCCCAGGCTGGTTGACAGCTCGTGACGGGTGCTCAGCGGCAGGAAGCAGGACGCGGCTTCGATTCGTTCGCCACGGATGATCACCGCCCCGTCGTGCAGCGGCGTCCCGGGGATGAAGATGTTCAAGATCAGGTCGTAGGAGAACCTCGCCTCGAGCGGAATGCCGGTGTCGGCCCACATCGCCAGTGAATCCCGCCGCTCGATGGCGATCAAGGCACCGGTCCTCTTCGAGGCGAGCGCCTGTACCGCGAGCGCCAGCTCGTTCAACATCACCGGGCCCTCGTCCTGGCCACGGTCCAAGCGAAACCACGCGGTGGATCCGAACGCCGCCAGCATGCGGCGGATCTCCTGCTGGAACAGCACGATGATCGCGAACGGAAGGAAGACGAGGAGATTCTCGAGGATGTTGGAAAGCGTGATCAGATTGAGCGCCGACGCGACCAGATAGAGGCCCGCGATGATCAGGATCCCCCACAGCATCTGCATCGCACGGGAGCCCCGTAGCAACACGAGCAGCGCGTAGAGCAGCACCGCAACTGTGAAGATGTCCACCAGATCGGCGATCCCGATCGAGAGCTCGGAGAGCTCACGGACGAGATTGGCCAGCCAATTCATGGTGCCGCCTCGCGCAACATGATCGACATTTCCAGAAATTGGACGACTGCCGCGGGCTCATGCACGCGGACCACGACCCGGTCGAGACCGACGATCGGGACCAGAGCCGCCAGCGAGCCCGGCAGCCGATCATCGACCGGTGCGCCGGTCAGCTGCCCGATGAACGACTTGCGGGAGGGGCCCACCAGCACCGGGTGCCCGAGCTCGGCGAGCTTCGGGATTGCCGCGAGCAGTCGCAGGTTGCCCGCAGCGTCCTTGCCGAAACCGATCCCGGGATCGAGCCACACGTTGTCGGATGGAATGCCGGCTTGGGTAGCCGCTGCTGCCCGTCCCTCCAGGTACTGGAACACCTCGGCGACCACGTCGTCGTAACGGGTGTCGGCCTGCATGGTTTGGGGCTCGCCGCGCATGTGCATCAGGACCATGCCGGCACCGACGTCCGCCGCCAACGCGAACATTCCCTCGTCGCTGCCCGCGGTGACGTCGTTGACGATGTCGGCCCCCGCCTCGAGAGCCGCGACCGCCACCGACCGCTTCCGGGTGTCCACCGAGATCACAGCCTCCGGTCTGCGGCGGCGCAGTTCAGAGATCACCGGGAGAATTCGTCGGATTTCCTCCTCCTCGGAGACCTGGTGCGCACCTGGTCTGGTCGATTCGCCACCCACATCGACGATGTCGGCGCCGTCCTCCAGTTGCGCCTCGGCGTGGCGCAACGCGGCGTCGGGAGCGAGAAAACGACCCCTATCGGAAAACGAATCCGGCGTGCAGTTCACGATGGCCATCACCACCGGCCGCCGTCGCGGCCAGAGTCGTTCGAGCCGCCGCTCGCGTTGGAGCTGTGGCGCTGCCGGTGACGTGCTCTCATTCACGCCGGTTTCGGGACCTCCGTTATGGATTCCTGCTCCTGGGCGGGGATCTTCCGGGTTTTCCTGAGCTCTTTCGCCGTGTGATCGGAGTGGGCCGCGATCAGGTCGTAGATCCGATCACCGTCGAGCACCTCGTGCTCGAGGAGAGCAGTCGTGATCGCCTCCAGCGCCTCGCGGTGCTTTTCGAGGATCAAGCGCGCTTCGCGATAGGCGGCGTTGACGAACCTTCGAATCTCCTCGTCGATGCGAACGGCAGTCGCCTCGGAGTAATCCTGATGGCGGGCGAACTCCTTGCCCAGGAAGATCGACTCCTCGCGCTTGCCGAACGTGAGCGGGCCCATTTCGGCGCTCATCCCCCACTCGCAGACCATCTTGCGGGCGAGCTCGGTGCAGCGCTCGAGGTCATTCCCCGCCCCGGTGGTCATGTGCCCCGACCCGAACACGATCTCCTCGGCAAGCCTGCCCCCCATCAACACGCGCAGGTTGGCCTCGAGGTAGGATCGCGAGTAGGTGTACCGGTCCTCGAGCGGCAGCTGCTGGGTGAGGCCGAGCGCCATGCCACGGGGAATGATCGTCACCTTGTGCAGGGGATCGGCCTCGGGTTCGAGCACCGCGACCAGGGCGTGCCCCGCCTCGTGATAGGCGGTCGTCCGCTTCTCCTCCTCGGACATCACCAACGACCGCCGCTCCGAGCCCATCATGACCTTGTCTTTGGCGAACTCGAAGTCGGCCATGTCGACCTTCATCTTGTTGAACCGAGCCGCTCGAAGGGCGGCCTCGTTCACCAGGCTGGCGAGATCGGCACCCGAGAATCCGGGCGTCGAACGAGCCAGGACGGCGAGGTCGACGTCGGAGGCGAGCGGGATCTCATTGCTGTGTACCTTGAGGATTCCCTCGCGCCCCTTGACGTCGGGGGAGTTGACCACTATTCGCCGATCGAAACGGCCCGGTCTCAACAGCGCCGGATCGAGAACGTCCGGGCGGTTGGTGGCCGAGATCAGGATGACCCCCTCGTTGGATTCGAACCCGTCCATCTCCACCAAGAGCTGGTTGAGGGTTTGCTCGCGCTCATCGTGACCACCCCCCAGGCCTGCACCGCGGTGGCGGCCGACGGCGTCGATCTCGTCGATGAAGATGATGCACGGGGCGTTCTTCTTGCCCTGCTCGAACAGGTCACGCACCCGGGACGCTCCGACGCCCACGAACATCTCCACGAAGTCGGAGCCTGAAATGGAGAAGAACGGGACGTCCGCCTCGCCGGCCACTGCCTTGGCGAGCAGCGTCTTCCCGCTCCCGGGCGGCCCCATCAGGAGTACCCCCTTGGGGATCTTGCCGCCGAGCCGCTGGAACTTCTTCGGGTCCTTGAGGAAGCCGATGATCTCTTCGAGTTCCTCCTTGGCCTCGTTGACGCCGGCCACTTCCGCGAAGGTGACCTTCTTCTGGTCCGGGGTCAGCAATCGGGCCTTCGACTTCCCGAACGACATGGCCTTGGTGCCGCCCGCCTGCATCTGGCGGAAGAACACGAACCACAGGCCCACCAGAATGAGTAGAGGCGCCCACGACAGCAGGGCGGTGAGCACGCGGCCGTCGGACGGCTTCTCGACTTTGATCTCCACGTTGTGCTCGCGCAGATCAGAGATCAGGTCGTCGTACCCGGGGTTGTAGGTGAAGCGGTCGTAGCGGGGCTTGGGCCCGATGTCCTCACTGCCCGCGGCGCGCATGTGGATCTCGTCACCCTTGATCAGCACCCGGTCGATGTTGCCCGCCGCCACGGAGTCGAGGAACTCCGAGAACGGAATCTCCCTCGACGTGGTGGAGTAGCCTCTCAGAACCGAGAAGATCAGCATCACCCCGACCAGGATGACCAACCACATGAGTACGGTTCGGACGGTCTGATTCACGTTTCTGTTGCCTCCACGTCCCACCGCGAATGGTGGAGCGTTAAGGAAAACCCTCCTGGCGAGAGCCTTGTTCCCGGACGTTGCGCGGCTACTCGCGATCGATGATGCACAGGTCCGGTCGGTTCGTATGCTGACCCAGCTCGAGGCCGAGTCCGTACCCCACGAGGAACCCGTCAGACGACTCGCTGAACACCGCGTACTTGGTGGAGAGGTTCACGCTCCGCTGATGAGGGCGGTCGACCAGTGCCACGACCTCCAGCGAGGCGGGCGTCTGTTGGCTGAGATGGGTGATGAGGTAGTTCTCGGTGACGCCGGAGTGGATCACGTCTTTGAGAATGAGCACGTGGCGGCCGGAGACTTCGATATGCGTGGCGTAGGTCAGGTTGACGACCTCTCCGCGGTCTCCCGGAGAGATGGTCACGTCGACGAATTCGAAGTCTACGGGCATCGGGATCATCCGCGCCAGATCGGCCAGCAGGAATGCGGCACCCTTCAATATGCCGACCAAGACCAGTTTCTTGCCGTCGTAATCCTGTGCGATCTGAGTCGCGATTTCGTTGAGACGGTCGCGAATCTGGTCAGCGGTGTGGACCACCCGCGGCTCCCCCATCAGTCAGCACCTCCACCAAGAGGTCCCCGGTTCCAGGGCCGTACCAAATCCCGGGAATCCATGTAATTGTATCACTTTCGCAGAACACCGGCCACGCCCGTCTCAGGTGACGTGGGAGGTGTTTTGCCAGCAATCTGGACACCTTGGCGAGGTTTCCTTCGTGCTCGATCCGGTCTCCAGGCGCCGCCGATCGAACGGAGAGTCGTCCGCCATCGGGGAGCCATCTGTGCCATGCGGCCGCGTCATCGGGTTCCGCGTTCCGGGTGACGCGAATCCACCAGCCGGGGAGCGGGAGGCGCAAGGTCATACCCGGCTCGAGGTCGAACGCGTAGGGTGAGGGAGGGCTGGGGGGTTCCAGCCAGAGCCTCCGGCGCGCAAGGCGCAGCCGCCACCGTCCACCGAGGGTGACGGCTCGGGGGGTGCCGTGCCGGATGAGTTTTTCGACCAGGGCCTGTTGACGCCGAGAAACCCTGGCAATACCGATGCGTGCCGCCTGGGCGTGCAGCCAGCGCGACCGGAGCGACTCGTCGAGGTCCTCGAGGGTGGCGACCGACACGCCGCCGTCGGCCCTCCACGGGTCGATCCAAAGTTCGGCGCTCTGCACATGGCGAGCGAAGTGTTTCTCGTCAAGGGCGAGGGCGCGAGCGAGAGCAACCAGATGGCTGTCGATCTCGGGGGATACAGCCCGCAGATCCGGCAGGATGACGTGACGCACCCGGTTGCGGAGGTGTCCCAGATCCAGGTTCGAGCTGTCCTCGCACCAGCGATGCTGCCTCAGCTCGAGCCATTCGCGGATCTCGTCCCGGCGCCAGTCGAGCAGCGGGCGTACCACTCCGTCTGGGGTCTCGGCGGCGATGCCGGCCATCGCGCGTGGGCCGGCACCGCGCAGTAGCTGGAGCAGCACACCTTCGGCCACGTCATCTCGGTGGTGGGCGGTGGCGACGGCTGCCATCCGTAGGTCGGACTTGAGCTTCAGGAGCGCCCGGTAGCGCTGTTGCCGCCACGTCGCCTCGCGGCCGTGCGGACGCGGCACTGACGCGTCGAGGTGCAGGAGGTGGAACGGTAGCTGGAGCTCATCGCAGAGGCTCTTGCAGAACGCGGCGTCGGCATCGGCCTCGAGCCCTCGGATCTGATGGTGGACGTGGGCGACCTCGAGGCGCAAGTCGAGCGTTGGGTCGCGGAGAAGGTGGAGCAGCGCAACTGAATCGGATCCACCGGAGAGGGCAACGAGGATCCGTTGCCCGCGCAGGTGAGGAAACCGTGTGACAAACCGCTCAGCAAAATCAGGCGCCGGCATGAACCGTCCGGGGTGGTGGCGGTGGGTGGACTTGAACCACCGACACAGGGCTTATGAGACCCCTGCTCTTCCCCTGAGCTACACCGCCGGGTCAGTCACTGTAACGCGCGGGTCGAGTTGAAGTCAACAGCGCTATACTGATGCCATGGCGGATGACGACGGCACCGCCAGAGGGCGGTGTCCAAACTGCGGGCAGGCGGTGCCGGAGGGTGAGTTGCGAGTCTGCCAGATGTGTCGTAGTCTCTTCTGCCAGCACTGCGAAGTGTACGGATACGGACGGTTCTTCTGCGGCGTGAGGTGCCGCGACACGTTCTTCTTTGGAGACGGAGAGGACTCGCAGGAGGACTTCTGAGGACCGGATCATGGGTCGATTGAGTGACAAACTCCTTGATCGTGCGGCGCACCTGCCTGGGCTGCGTTCCGGTATGGAGCGCTCGGTGGTGGCACAGAAGGCTCAGGGTGCGCGGGTCTACGATCTCGACAACGTCGGCTATATCGACTACCTCGGGGGCGGCGGCTCGACCATCCTGGGCTTCGCCAACCAGTTCGTGTTGGACGCCGTGCGCAAGGTGTTGGTGACCGGCGTTCCTGACGGTTTCCATGTGCCACAGGAGGTGGACCTGGCGGAGGCGCTGCACGGGATGCTGCCGTGGGTCGCCAACTGGTGGTTGTGCCGCAATCAAGACGAGGCGGTGTGGCAGCTGCTGAACTGGGCCCGCGAGACCACCGGCAGGACGCACGTACTGATGATGGACGGCGGAGCCCGGCTGAGGGTCACCAGGGGAGGCGCCGAGGATCGCGTTCTGCCGATCCGCGAGGTGCCGGGATGGGACCTCGATCGCATCGTGGTCGCGGTGGAGTCCGAAACAACCCCGGCGGCGGCGCTGGTGATTGATCCCCTGATGACGGGGATCGGGGTCGTGCCGCCGCCGGTGGAGACCCTGAGCGCCGTTGCCGAGGCGTGCCGTCGCACAGGCGTGCTGCTGGTGTTTGACGAGCGGGTGTCCGGTTTTCGAGTGAACCGCGGTGGAGCGGCGGCCTGGGCCGACGTGGTCCCGGATGTGGCGGTTTACGGTGGCGCGCTGGGAGGCGGCTTCCCGATCGGGGTCGTGGCGTTTCGCGAGGGTATCGAGGAGCCCATCCAGAAGGGCGAAGGTCGGATGCCGACCCCCCACCCGGTGTCCCTGGCGGCTGCGGAGGCGGTGCTGTCGATCCTCAAGAACGACACCATCTACCAACGCCTCGAGGAGCGCTCCGAGCAGCTGGTGAGCGGAATGTTGGCCTTGGCGGAGAGGGTCGCGCGACCGATGACGATCAATCGGATCGGATCGGCGTTCGCGGTGTACATGACGCCGAATCCGGTGACCCGCCGTGGCGATGCCGAGGCGGCCGACGGCACGGCCTATTGGAGGTTCGCCCAGGCGCTGCGGGGTGAGGGCGTGCTGTTGCCGAGGCAGCCCGGTGGCGCGGCCTTCGTCTCGAGCGCTCACGGCGGCAAGGACATCGATGAATCCCTGGCGGCGTGTGAGCGCGTCCTGCTCCGTCTCCAGGAGGAGGACCTCCCCTAAGACAATGTGCGCCGACTTCGTGCCACGAACCGACCAGGTGGAGCGTACGATCCTCGTGGGGCTGGTGTGTGCCGGGATGCCGCGTCACACGGTCGATGAGCACCTCGACGAGCTCGACCGCCTGGTCAACACCGCCGGGGGCGAGGTCGTCGAACGCCAGGTACAGGAGCGCAGCGCTCCCGACCCTGCGACCATCGTCGGCTCGGGCTTCCTGTCGCGATTGGCGGACCGTTGCGCGGCGGAGCGGGTCGAGACCGTCGTGTTCGACGAGGATCTCACGGGTTCCCAGGTGCGCAACCTCGAACGCGCATTGCCGGAGGATGTCAAGGTGGTTGACCGGGCGGCGGTGATCCTGGACATCTTCGCCCAGCGGGCCCGCACGTCGGAGGCCCAGACCCAGGTCGAGCTCGCCCAGCTCAGCTATCTGCTCCCCCGCCTGACCCGTCGCTGGCGACACCTGTCGAGGCAGGCAGGAGGCATCGGGACTCGCGGCGTGGGCGAAACCCAGCTCGAGATCGACCGGAGGTTGATCTCGCGCCGGATCGCGCAGCTCAAGAGAAAGCTCGTCACCATCGAGCGTGATCGCCGGGTGCGCCGCGAGCGGAGGAGTGATCTGCCCACCGTCGCCCTCGTCGGGTACACAAACGCCGGCAAGTCGTCGCTGTTTCGCCGGCTGACCCACTCCGAAGTGCTGGTGGAGGATCGCCTGTTCGCGACGCTCGATCCGCGCGCGCGACGGGTCGCCCTCGGCGAGGGGGTTGTCGCGGTGATGACGGACACGGTCGGATTCATCA
>JBFELO010000098.1:0-17362 GCA_041552055.1 Candidatus Sulfomarinibacteraceae bacterium
CAGCCATCGCCCGCATGAACGACTCGCGCAGGATGCGCTCGTCGGTGTCCGGCAACACGGTCTGCTCGAGCAGGTCACCGAGTTCCGAGTCCCCCTCGTCGTCCACCGGGTCGTTCAGGGACAGCGAAGACTGGGAAGCGCGTCCCAACACCCGGACATCGTCAACGCTGATCCCGAGCTCTTCTGAGAGCTCCTTTTCGGTCGGCGATCGCCCGAACCGATCAGCCAGCACCGTCCGTATGCGTTCCATACGGTACAGGGTGTTGGCCTGCTTCTGCGGCAGCCGAAACGATCCCGCGTGCTCGGCGAGCGCATGCAAGATCGCCTGACGAATCCACCACACCGCATAGGTAATGAACTTGACGTCGTGTCCTACTCCCGAGGGGTCGTACTTCCGCGCCGCCTGAATCAGCCCCAGGTTCCCCTCGTGGATGAGGTCGAGAAAGGCAACGTTGGGGTTCCGATAACGTTTCGCGTACGCCACGACAAAGCGCAGATTCGCCTCCACCATCTGACGCAACGCACCCTCGTCGCCCTCGTGGATTCGTTGTGCGAGCTCGATTTCCTGATCGTGATCGAGTGTCGGGTACCTGGAGATCTCTTTCAGATATCGGCGAAGCGTGGCCGTTTCGGCATTCGATGAGTAGCTCCGTCGCGCGGTCATTCCTCGTCCAACGTCTGGATGGAACCGGCCTCCACCTTGACCAGCGCGTGGTACCTGGGGACCTCCGACTGACGCTGGACGCTCTGGCGAACCATGTCCGTCAACACCTGATTCTCGGCCTGCAGCCGCCGAATCTGACGCTTGAGATTGAGGATGATCTCGACCCCGGCCAAGTTGACGCCGAGGTCACGCGTCAGAGTCAGAATGGTCTCCAACCGCTCACAGGTCTCGTCGTCGTAAAGTCGAGTATTGCCTCTGGACCGCGCCGGCTGGAGCAGTCCTTCACGCTCCCACAGACGCAACGTCTGTGGATGGACGTTGTACTTCTCGGCTACCCAAGAGATCATCCGGTACCGAGGTTTCGTCTTCACTGGTCCTCCCCCCGGGGGACCGTTCTCCGAGATCACCACATTGGTGCCCGCCCATCGGGATTGCGGAGAACCGTTCTCCCACTGTAACACCCCCGGCCATCCCACCGAACCCGTCGGGTTGTCCGAGCGGTCGCTCCAGAAAAGGAAGTGGCTGCCTCTCCCACACGTTCGAGAGAGGCAGCCGCCGGGTGCCGATGTCCTGAAGTTACTTGGATTCCTCCGAGTCCACGTCGACGTACTCGGCATCGACCACGTCGTCGTCCGTCGACGCCTCGGAGGGCGCGGACCCCTGGTCGCCGCCCGCCGCCGCGTCAGGCTGCGCCGAAGCACTCTGATAGAGCGAGGCCGCGATCTGGTGGCTGGCCTGGGTGAGGCTCTCGTACGCCTTTTCCATCGTGACCGGGTCTCCCCCCTCGAGCGCGGTCTTCGCGTCGGCAATGACCGCCCCTGCACTGCCCACCTCGGATTCGCCGAGCTTGTCGCGGTTCTCCTCGATCAGCTTCTCGGTCGAGTAGATGAGACCATCGAGCCTGTTGCGGGTCTCGATTTCCTTGCGCTTGGCCTCATCGTCCGTGGCGTGGGACTGCGCTTCCTGCACCATCCGGTCGATTTCCTCGTCGGCCAGACCCGATGAGCTGGTGATCTGAATCTTCTGTTCCTGACCGGTACCGCGGTCTTTGGCCGACACGTGCAGGATGCCGTTGGCGTCGATATCGAAGGTCACCTCGACCTGGGGGACGCCCCGCGGGGCCGGTGGAATGCCGATGAGGTGGAAACGACCGAGGGTTCGGTTGTCCTGGGCCATCGTCCGTTCGCCCTGTAGCACGTGGATCTCGACCTGATTCTGGTTGTCCTCCGCCGTCGAGTACACCTTGCTCTTGCGGGTCGGGATGGTGGTGTTGCGCTCGATCACCACGTCGGCGATACCGCCGAGGGTTTCAACACCGAGCGACAGCGGCGTCACGTCCAACAGCAGGACGTCTTTGACCTCACCGGCGAGCACTCCGGCCTGCACCGCGGCTCCGATCGCCACGACCTCGTCCGGGTTGACGCCCTTGTGCGGCTCCTTGCCGAAGAAGTCGGTGACCAGCTTCTGCACCATCGGGATACGCGTGGACCCACCCACGAGCACCACCTCGTCGACGTTCTTCGGCTCGAGGCTCGCATCCTTGAGGGCCTGTTTGCAGGGGTCGAGGGTGCGCTGCACCAATGGTTCAATCATCTGCTCGAACTTCGACCGCGTGAGTCGGATATTGAGGTGCTTGGGGCCGCTGGCATCAGCGGTGATGAATGGCAGGTTGATGTCGGTCTCCACGGTGGAGCTCAGCTCGATCTTCGCCTTCTCGGCAGCTTCCTTGAGTCGCTGCAACGCCATTCGATCGGCGGACAGATCCACACCCTGGTCTTTCTTGAACTCCGCCACCAGCCACTCGATGATGATCTGGTCGATGTCGTCGCCGCCCAGATGCGTGTCGCCGTTGGTCGACTTGACCTCGACCACCCCAGCCCCGACGTCTAGAATCGAGATGTCGAACGTTCCACCGCCAAAGTCGAACACGGCGATCGTCTCGTCCTCCTTCTTGTCGAGCCCGTAGGCCAGGGCTGCCGCGGTCGGCTCGTTGACCAGGCGCATCACCTCGAGGCCCGCGATCTGCCCGGCGTCCTTGGTCGCCTTGCGCTGAGCGTCGTTGAAGTACGCGGGCACGGTGATGACCGCCTTCTCGATCTTCTCACCGACGTAGTCCTCGGCGGCGGCCTTCAACTTCTGAAGCACCATGGCCGAGATTTCCGGCGGCGAGTACACCTTGCCGAGGACCTCCATCCGTGCGGAGTCGTTTTCGCCTTTGACCACGTTGTACGGAACGGTCTTGATTTCCTCGACGACCTCGTCGTACCGGCGCCCCATGAAGCGCTTCGCCGAGAAGACCGTGTTCTCGGGGTTGGTGACGGCCTGTCGTTTGGCGACCTGACCCACCAGCCGCTCGCCCGCCGAGGTGAATGCGACGACCGATGCCGTGGTTCGATTACCCTCTTGATTCGGAATTACGGTGGGCTTTCCGCCCTCCATCACGGCGACCACCGAGTTCGTGGTGCCGAGATCTATTCCTATAACGCGAGACATGCTTAAGTCCTCCTCAACTTTAGTTGTCGAGGGCTAATATAAAACCTGAGTGAGTTTTTGTCAAGTCTTAATCGAGCAGAATCACTCCGGGCCGGCCACGAAGTTCCGCCTCGCCACGATCGCCCTCCCAGGCGAGGTAGCGAGTGTGGACCGGCGCCGGCACACCGGCGGTATCGGTCCCGGTCACGCTCAGAGTCACGTCTGACAATGTGATGCGGTAGGGCTGACCCCACGGATCGCTCGTGGGTGGCGATGCCGGGCCGGTTGCGAGTTCCACGGCCTCCTGCGGGTACAGTCCGTGGAGAAAGAAGTGCGCCTCGGCGGAGCGGGCCAGCAGTTCCATTCTCATCTCGGACACGCCCGTCATGACGTGTCGGTCCCAGAGTCGAGGTACGAATTCGAGTCCGAGTTTCAGAGGATTCCTCGGCATCAGAAACAGGCCCAGCGCCATGAGCGCGGCCACCGGCAGGGCGAGCCACGGCACGCTGATGGACGGTCGCGCCGTTTCGACCGGGACCACCTCCCGGGCGATGTGGCGCGCGACCTCTTCCGGACTGGCCTCCCGGATGATGTCGCGATCGACCAGATCGGCCAGCGCCTTGCAGGTGTCGAACTCGATCAGCGGGCTTTCGAGGATGATCTCCCGAACGTTATTGCGCCCGTTGACCTGGTCGTAGACCGCCATCTGGTTGGTCGTGATCCGATCCTCCGGCAGCTCCACTGGAGCCGGTTCCTCCGGCGATTCGGTGAAGTTGAATCCGAGGTCGTCGAAGTTCTCCTCCTCCTCCTCGACGACCTCGAATTTGCGGTTGGCATCGACCTTGATGAACACAACCTCGCGGTCCGGGATTCGCCGGTCGATGAACGGCCACTCGTCGGTCATCCGAGCGCCTTCCATGATGATCGAATCCGCAGCCATCGGGATCATGAGATCCCGGTCGTAATCAATGTCCGTCTCCTGCGAAAAGTGATACTCACCGTCGGTCCAGCGGAAGACGCGGAACACGATCTGGAGGATCTGTTGCTCGAGGGCCTCACGCAGCGTGTTCGGCTCTACGACGTGATGGTCGATGAGGATTCGGCCGAGGCGCTGGAGCGTTTCCTCCTGGCGCCGCAGCGCTCCCTCCAGCTCGGCCTCGGTGATCTCCCCTCGTTTCAGGAGAATCAAACCGATGCGGTCTTCGGTGTGCTGGTTGAGCGTCGTCGCACCGATGATGCAGCCGTCGAGAAACGAGATCGTGACGAGCTTCTCCTCGTGCCTGAGAGTCAAGACGCCGGTCTTTCGTTGCAGCGAGATCAGCTGCAGGATGTCGGCAAACGAAAAGTCGCGGAGGGTTCCCTCGAGGGCCATGTCACCTCCGATTCCAGGCGCCGGCGATTGAACGCAGCCATGCCAACACACAACCGATCCCGAACACGATCTGCACGGGAACGACCGCCGCCAACGGATCGATGCTCGGCAGCACGGAGGGAGCCCATATCAACAGGCCCCACAGGAGGAACCAGCCAACAAAGCCGACCACCAATCCGAGCCAGATCTTGCCCTCCAGCAGCTCGTGGCTGCCGGGGACCATTATCCCGGCGATTCGGCGTGCCACCGATGACCGCAAATCCCAGCGACGGATCTGTTCCATTTTGGCGGACTGCTGCTCGATCGAGACCATGTCCCGCTTGAGGAATACCGAGATGCACTGGCTGCAATAGGTGGCGCTCTCGGTCGCGGACTTGCAGCGGGGACAGAACACCTTGCCGCACTTGGTGCAGACCTCGGCGATCCCCAGCCCACGCGACCGTGCGGCAAGCACGACGAGACCAACCAGCGCGCCGATCCAGAATACGAGGGACGCCGGTCCGAGCAGATCACCGAGCACCTCTTCCCCAGACAACGAGCTGCGCGGTGGCATCATCAACCCCGGCGGTGCAGCCGCGACGAGCTGGCCCAAGATTTCGCTGCCCAGTTCCGGATACCTGATCCGAGCGTCTCGTCCCCGAATGCCGATCGGTTTGGTGCGCTTGCCCGCCAGCTGGCGCGCCATATCACGGGCGGTGTCGCCCTCCTGGAATCGACGGCTCTGGTCGTAGGCGGCAGACAGGTTGTGGTAGGCGAGCTCCGCCCTGGGCTCGAGGTCGATCGCCGCGTCGTACCGCTGTATGGCGCGCTGGATGTCTCCCTCCTCCATCGCCAGGTTTCCCAGGAAGATCAACGGATCCGGATTGGAGTCATCGTGCAGCGCTGCCTTCTGGAACTGCAGTCGCGCGCCCTCGGCGTCTCCGTGCATGCGAACGAGCTCGCCCAACACCATGTGATACGGCGCAACGCCCTCGAGCTCGGGTTCGAGCTCGGAGAACTCGCGCAGGGTCGAAGGGCCGAGGCTCCGCTCGTCGAGCATCGTCTCGATCCGGTCGCCGGTTGAGGCCTTCAGTGAGTACCAGCCCTGCCACACAACGATCGCAGGGAGCACGAGCGCCAAAACGCAGCACGAGACGACCGCTGCGACCCGCTGACTGACGCCCATGTAAATCCAGGTCATGGCGAACAGATACATCACGAGCCACAGGGGACCGAAGCCAAAGAACACCGGGAGGCCCAGCAGCGCCAGTGCAAGCACATGGGCGTTGGGTCGGCGAATCACCAGCGAGGAGACCTCGACCGCGTCGTGCGACAGCTGCCTCAGGTATCCCAAGGCCTGGATCAGGAGGGCCGCCAACAGGGTCCACGCCACCGTCGCGACCAGCCACGTCCCGATCGACGACAGCAATGCGCGCCGCGACGGCTCGAACAGGAACATGGCCCACCAGCCGGTGAAGTACGTCTTCAGCGCCCCCGGCCACTGTCGCCGCTCCCACTGGATGCGGGACAGCAGAAAGTAGCTCGAAGGGAGCTCCGGATCGAGCACTCGTGCGCGCCGCGCCACGGACTCGGCGAGCGGGCTCGGGTGGTCCTTGGCCCAGGTGACGAGCGCTTCGGCATACGGGGTCAGTCGACGGACCGCGACATCGTCGGCCGCCTGCTGGAACTCGAGAATACGCTGGTCGAGGACCTCGTAGTCCTGCGACGCCAACGCCTGCTGCACCCGTAGCCAGCTCTCGGAGAGAGTGGACGCCGCGTGCACCGTTGCTGCAGTACAACTCAGCAGCACGACGATGATGAATCTGCGGATCATGTGTTCTTCTGCACGAACAATGCGCGGAGCTGGAAAACGATGTTGGACAGGATCTGCGACTCTTCGGCCGACAGGTTGCCGCGGGTCTTGGTCTCGAGCATGCCCAGGTAGTCGATCAGCCGTTGCGCCTGCGCCGGATCGGCGGGGAATCCTTGCGCGCCTTCGAGGAACAGGGCTGCCTGCTGCGCCAGGCCGTTCACCAGGTCCAGGAACAGCGGCGCGGTGGCGGCCGATGAGCCCGATGAATCCTGCGCTGGCGGGCGCGGATCATCGCCGGTCGGGGTGGCCTGCGGCGCCGCGGGCGTATCCTCCGAGGCCACGGCAGGGGGCGCCTCCTCGGGGACGTCCGCCGGTGCGGGTTCCGGCTCCTCCCAATCCGGCCTCAGCTCGCCATCCTCGGTGAATCGACGGCGATCCACGACCCTTATTGTCTCTTCCTTGTCCGGCGATTCCCGGCCGTCATCCAATGCGCACCTCCCCACTGTTCTCATTCAGGATACTACGCAGGTGCCCATTTCGGATCAAGGTCTATGGACCCGGCGCGCCACGGGTCCCGGATTCCACGGCGCGAGCACGTCTCCCCCCTCCGGGAGGCAGTCGCTCTGGCTGCGTGGGGTCGCCGACGACGATCACGCTCCTCGGAACTGAGGCGGGCGCTTTTCCAGGAATGCGGAGGTTCCCTCCTTCCCCTCGCCACTCGCCAGAGCCACTCCGAACAGCGTCGCCTCAAGCAGACAGCCGTCCTCGAACGCCATGTTGAGCCCGTGATGGACCGCCTCAAGACACATCCCTACGGCGAGCGGACCGTTCGCCAGAATGCCGTCGAGGAGCTCGCCGACCGCAGTTCTCAGGTCTTCGGGTTCGGACACGCGATTCACCAAGCCGATTCGCTCGGCCTCCTCGGCGGGCACCATCCGACCCGACATCAAGATCTCCAATGCGCGGCCTTTGCCGACGAGCCTCGGCAGTCGCTGGGTCCCGGCATAGCCGGGAATGATGCCCAGCTTGACCTCGGGTTGGCCGAACATCGCCGTGGTCGCCGCAACCCTGAGGTGGCAGGCCATCGCGAGCTCGCAGCCGCCGCCAAGAGCGAATCCGTTGACCGCCGCGACCACCGGCTTGGCCATGCGCTCGATACGGTCGAACACGGCCTGGCCGGCGAGCGCGTTCTCCTTGGCCTCGATCGGGCCCAGCCGTCCGAGCTCGCCGATGTCGGCGCCCGCGACGAACGCCTTGTCCCCGGCCCCGGTGATCACAACCGCCAGGACCTCGGCGTCATCAGCCACCTCGGCGACGGCCTCGTCCAGCTCCACGAGCACCGCCCTTGACAACGCGTTCAGCTTTTCCGGGCGGTTCACGGTGATCCACGCGACACCGCCCGCCTGCTCGACATTCAGGCTCTGGAACGCCATACACACACCTCCTAGATCTGCGGATCGTCCGGAGTGTAGCGGGGCGCCTCGAAACGTCAAACAACGAAGATCTGGTGCCGGACGGGCACTCCCATGAGTCATGGAAAAAGGCGCGGCAGGGTTCGCTCCGGTGACTGCCGATGCCCGGCGACGGCCGATCGTTGGTGGGATCAGCGATCGAAGCCGGACGGGCTCACGATCGGTCCCGGCTTGTGGTACAGAATGTACAGGTAGTCACTCATCGGCCACACCTTGCGGCGCAGCATGGCCTCGACGAACTCCGGCGATGCGGTGGCATCGCGATCGGTGGGTGCGTACACCGCTGCGAGGGTGGCCAGGACGTCGGCGAACTCGCCTTGTGTGAGCGGGTCCTTTGCCGTCCAGTCCGGAGGAATGAGCTCCAGCCGCTTGCACTCTTCCAGTGCCCGCGACGGAATCGACGTCTGGAATCCGTCACCCGCCACCGCCCTCAGCAGTAGCACGGCGAAATCGCCGTGCGGCAGGACGTGGTCGGTGTTTTCGACCGGCCCTTTCGCGACGGGCGCGAGTGTCAGAAGAACCGCCGGCGCACGATGATGACATCACCGGCACGAATCGGCGGATCGGACGCCTTGCCCTTGCGAATGTAGGACAGATCGAAGGTCAGGATCTCTTTCTCGCCGCCCGTCTCGCGGTGGAGCTCCACGATTTACGAGGCGAATTTGCCCTGTCCGCCGACCTGCGAGAGCGCCTGCATCAGAGTCAGGCCGGCCGAGATCTCGTACTGACCGGGTCTCGCGACCTCTCCGGTGACGAAGCACAGGCGCTTGGCGGACACCGACAGCACGTCGCCGCTCCTCAACTCGACATCGACCCCCTGCTCCCCGGTCAGCAACTTGGCGGTGGAAAAGGTCCTGACCTCCTGTCTCCGAGGGCTCGCTTCGTGGTCGGTGCGCCGCAGCTCCAGCTCTGGTCCGGCCGTCGGCTTCAGGCCGCCCGCCTCCGCCAGCATCTGGGTCAGGGTCGTGCGTCCCTCGAGGTAGTACGTCCCCGGCCGCTGCACCTCGCCCAGGACAGTCACCGGCTGTGAACTGTACTCGGTAACCTCCACCTGGAGCCGCACATCGACGTAGTAATCGCTCTCGAGCAGCGACTCCAGCTGCGCCACGACCTGGGACAGCGTCTTGCCCGCCACCGGCACAGCTCCGAGCAGCGGATATGTGATGGCGCCGTTCTCCTCGACCAGCTACTGGCCGCTGATCGCGTCCTGTTGAAAGGCGTCGACCTCGAGCACATCGCCGACGCCGCCGCGGTACCCCGGCTCCGGAAAGGGCGGTTCCTGAGCCGTCACGAAGGTCCCCAAGAACACCGTCAGGACCACCGAAAAGGCCGACCACACGCGCATCGCCCGTACCCCACCGCAACGAGATCGAGGGGCTCGCCGGCACCGCTCAGAACCCAAGCACCACGCCGCTTTTGAAGAAGTTGACGTCGTACGAGAACCTGGTCAGCGATTCACGGTCCTCGTGGAGGTACGACCCGTGAAGCGAAAACAGGTCCGTGAAGCGGTAGCCGAGCCCGAGGCTGAACGTCTTGACGTCGTCGGACCGCTCCCTGCCGGTCACCGGATCGGGCAGCTCGTAGTCGTTGTTCTGCAATCTCACCCGCGCCTGGCCGAAGAGGCGTTCTCGGTTGAGGTTGTAGGTCACGCCTCCGCCGGTTGCGGTGTCGTAGGCGTTCGGTCCATAGTTCGAGGGGAAGATCGGAACGGAGCACGTCGAGCTAGAGGGTCGCACCGTGCGCGAGCTCCCAGCCCACGTAGCCGAAAATGACCGGTCCCGAGTAGTCACTGATCTCGGGGTCCCCCGCCCCGAGGTCGTACGAAGTTTCCCGCCAGCCCACCCGGATCTCGGTCGACACGATCGGACCCAAAAGGCCGCGGAAGCCCATCGTGATCTCGTCCGACTCTGATCGTCGGTAGGCGAAGGTGTTGTCGGGGTCGAACTCGATTCTCCGCACCTTCAGATCGGAAACCAGCACGGCGGTCAACTGGTGCGGCCAGCCGACTCCGGCCGACGTCCTCGTGTAGTCGTAGAATAGCGATCGTTCGGTTTGCTCGTACCACAGATCCGTGAAGTCTCCCTCGATGCTGATTCCGTCGCGATTGGTGAACCAGTAATCGAGCCCTAGCCTGCCGAAGTGCTTGAAGAAACGCCGGTCGCCGCAGAACAGCTCGCCACCCGGATCCACCTCGCTGGTTTCGAGGGCCGCGTCCACGTACCGATAACCGGCGCGAAACACCAGACCGCCGGAGGACTCCAAAACGGTCGACAGATCGACGAAGTGCGACCACTTTCCCTCGAGACTGTGCTCCTTGTAGTCGCGGAATTGAGGGGTATAGGAGAACCTCACGTACGACTCACAGACCGGCAACTCGAGCATGAATCGCGCACGTGCCACGTACACTTCGTCGGCCACTGGGTCCGCGGGGTCAAAGAAGATGTTGTCGCGGTATTCCCACGTCAATTCAAGGGCCGGGCTGAACAGGAACGGACCGAGCGGCAGCGCCTCGCCGGTGTGCTGGGAGATCGTCGGCGATTCTTGCGCCGCCGCGGGCATCGACAGCCATGCGATGGTCACCCACACGACCACCAACAAGTGGCTCGACCTCATTCTTTGGACCCCTCGTCGGAGAGGACTGTACCACGCCGCCTCGCGCTCGCCAAAGCTGGCTTTCTCGCCCTCGGACCCGTCGGCTCAACCCATTGATTCACCCACGACGCCCACCACCTTCTGTGCATTTTGTCGGTTCAAGACCCGCAGCATTCTCGGCGGATTTCCAGTCGGAATCCCTCCTCCCCGCCGCGCTCGATTGTCGCGACGCGGAGTGCCGGGCTCCCACGTCTCGCCACTCTCCCGCCGCGGTCACCGGCTCAACGTCGAGGACTGCCCACCACGCGCCTGCCCCTCGTTTCGTTGCCGCACTCGGTCGTACTCTGGCCAGACGCGATACCTTTTTCACAAGCGATTTCTTTTGAATAATTTCTGCAGCATTCAAGAGACTGCCATTCAGCTCCACGTCCGGTCGATTCCGGAGGAACCCACCGGCCTCTTGCCAGCTTGCGGCGAATGAGCGAGAATGAATGAGTGTTCATTCAGTATCTCAAACCCGAGACGTGGACCGGCCGGGCGAACGGCCGGGATTGGGGAGGTTGATCCATGCGAAAAGACATCCGCAGGGTCGGAGTGCTCGGCGCAGGCGTCATGGGGTCCGGCATCGCCGCCCATCTCGCCAACACCGGTATCTCCGTCCTCCTTCTCGACATCGTGCCACCCGGGCTCACCGAGGAGGACCAGAAAAAGGGCCTGACCGAGGAGGACCCAAGGTTCCGCAACACGTTCGCCCTCGCCGGCCTCGACAACATCAAGAAGTCGAGACCCGCGCTTCTCTACTCGAAACGGTTCCTTCCGCTGATCGAGGTCGGCAACTTCGACGATGACTGGGACCGGCTTTCCGAATGTGACTGGGTCGTCGAGGTCGTCGTCGAGCGGATGGACATCAAACAGAAGGTGTTCGCCCGCCTCGACGAGATCCGCGCTCCGGGCAGCATCGTCTCCTCGAACACCTCGGGGCTCTCGATCGCCGGGATGACCGAAGGGCGATCCGACGACTTCAAGAAGCACTTCCTGGTGACCCATTTCTTCAACCCGGTCCGGTATATGCGCCTGCTCGAGCTGGTGGCCGGCGAGGAGACCCTGCCCGAGGTCATGGAGTTCTTCGCGGACTTCGGCCGGTTTCGGCTCGGCAAGGGTGTGGTGTTCGGCAAGGACACGCCGAACTTCGTCGGCAATCGCATCGGCACCTTCGGAATCATGGCCACCGTCGCCGCGATGATGGACATGGACTACCAGATTGACGAGGTCGATGCCATTACCGGTCCGGCCATGGGCCACCCGTCGAGCGCCTCGTTCGGGACAGTCGATCTCGTTGGCTTGGACGTCATGGCGCACGTCGTCAACACGGTCAAGGAAGGCTGCGCCGACGACGAGAACCGCGACATTTTCGAGGTGCCGAAGTTCATGGCCGACATGGTCGCCAATGGATCTCTCGGTCGGAAGACCAAGGACAAGGGCGGGTTCTACAAGATGCTCAAGAACCCGGACGGGTCCAAGACCAAGCTCGTGATCGACTGGAAAACCGGTGAGTACCGTCCGGCCGACAAACCGCGCATCCCCTCGCTCGGGCAAGCCCGGAAGACTCACGACGTCAGCCAGCGGCTGAGCGACCTGGCGTTCGTCGACGACCGCGCCGGTGCGTTCGCCTGGCGGCTGCTGCGTGACACGCTGGTCTACACCTCGAACAGGTTCGGTGAGATCTCGGACACCATCGTCGACATCGACAACGCGTTGCGGTGGGGTTTCAACTGGGATCTCGGTCCGTTCGAGGTCTGGGACGCGCTGGGCGTGCAGAGGGTCGTCGACCGCATGAAGTCGGAGGACGTGGCGCCGGCTCAGTGGGTGCTCGACATGCTCGCGGCGGGGCACGAGACCTTCTACCTGGAGTCGGCCGACGGCCGTCAGGTGTATGAACCGGCCACCACGAGCTACGTCAAGGAGCCCAAGCCCGACACCTTCCTGGTTCTCGCCGACTTCAAGCGCGACGAGGCGCGGGAGGTGTTCGCCAACAAGGGATGCTCGATCGTCGACGTCGGGGACGGCATCGCGTGCGTGGAGTTCCACTCGGCGCTACAGCCCGCCATGAACCCGGTCGACGGCGACATCATCGAGGGGCTCGAGAAGGGCGTCGAGATCGGCGAGCGCGACTTCCGTGGCCTGGTGATCCATCACCAGGGAGCCAACTTCTCGGCGGGGGCCAACCTGCTCATGGTTCTCGAGGCCATCGGCGCCAATCAGTGGGCCGCCCTCGACCAGTTCATCAGCCGCTTCCAACAGGCCAACACCGGTCTCCGTCACTCGCGAATCCCGGTCGTGAGTGCCCCGTTCGGTTACACCCTCGGCGGCGGCTGCGAGTTGGCGATGGGTGCCGATCGGATCTGTGCCGCGGCCGAGACCTACATGGGTTACGTCGAGGTCGGGGTCGGTTTGATCCCGGCCGGCGGCGGCTGCTGGTTCATGCTCCAGCGCCTGCTGGGTGACCTCGACAAGCCGGTGCTGTCCAACCTGCCGTTCATCAGACCGGTGTTCGAGGCGATCGGGATGGCCAAGGTGGCGACCTCGGGCGAAGAGGCGCGCGAGCACCGCTTCCTCACCCCGAGCGACGTGGTCGAGCTCAACCGCGACCAGCAGCTCTGGACCGCCAAGAGAATGGCGATCGCCCTCGCCGAAGAGGGCTACCGTCCGCAGCTGCCGAAAACGATCCACCTGCCGGGGAGGGAGGGGCTGGCGACCCTCAGGATGCTGCTCCACAACATGAAGGTCAGCCACTGGCTCTCGTCTCACGACGAGAAAGTGGCGACCCACCTCGGCAACGTCCTGTGCGGTGGCGACACGACGATCAACGACAGGGTGGACGAGCAGACCATCCTCGACCTGGAACGGGAGGCGTTCCTGTCGCTGTGCGGGGAGCCCAAGACCCAGGATCGGATCAAGTACATGCTCGCCAACAACAAGCCGCTCAGGAACTAGCTGAAAGGAGCCAACGATGTCTGATGCCGTCATCGTTTCCGTCGCCCGGACCCCGATCGGCCGGGCCAAGAAGGGCAGCCTGCGCGACACCAGGCCCGAGTACTTCGCGTCCGAGATGTTGAAGGCCCTGGTGGCCCGGACACCCGGCCTCGAGCCGGCCATGGTGGACGACGTGATCTTCGGCTGCGCGATGCCCGAGGGTGAGCAGGGCATGAACGTCGCCCGCCTGATAACCCTCGCCGCCGGATTCCCCACCGAGGTTCCGGCGATGACCGTCAACCGGTTCTGCTGTTCCGGTTCGCAGACCATCGCGCTCGCCGCCGACACCATCAAGGCCGGCAATGCCGACATCATCATCGCCGGCGGCGTCGAGTCGATGTCGATGGTCGAGATGGGCGGCAACAAAATGATCGGCTACCCGGGGCTGATCGAGTCCAACATCAACGCCTACATGGCCATGGGCACTACCGCCGAGGTCGTGGCACGACGGTTCGACATCAGCCGCGAGGTGCAGGACGAGTTCGCCTACAACTCCCACCGCAAGGCGGTGGCCGCCCTCGAGGCGGGCAAGTTCGCCGACGAGATCGTGCCGCTCGATGTTCGGGTCCGCGACAACGGCAGCTGGCGCGAGTTCGTGTTCGACGCCGACGAGGGCCCTCGCGCCGACACCACCGTCGAAGGGCTCGCCAAGCTGCGACCGGTGTTCGACCCGGTCGGCACGGTGACCGCGGGCAACGCTTCACAGATCAATGACGGGGCCGCCGCCGTGGTGCTCATGAGCACCGAGAAGGCGCAGGAGCTCGGCCTCGAGCCGATCGCGTTCGTCCGCCAGTGGGCGGTGGCCGGTGTCGACCCGGACATCATGGGCATCGGCCCGGCCAAGGCGGTCCCCAAGCTGCTCGCCAAGGCGGGCCTCGAGCTGGCCGACATCGACCTCGTCGAGATCAACGAGGCCTTTGCCAGCCAGTCCGTGTACTGTGTCAACGAGCTCGGCCTCGACCCCGAGAAGACCAACGTCAACGGCGGAGCCATCGCGACCGGGCATCCGCTCGGCGCCACGGGGGCGGTGCTCACGGTCAAGATCCTGGGCGAGATGCAACGCCGAGACGCCAAGCGCGGCATCGTCACCATGTGTATCGGCGGTGGGATGGGGTTCGCCTACCTGCTCGAACGGCCGTAGTCGTCGCACCGTAACCGAAGCGCGCCCCGATCGAGAGGTCGGGGCGCTGGTGTCGTCCCCCTGAGGATGCCGCCACACCAAGGCCGAAGGAGGGTGCGGCCTACAGCCCCTGTTCGATGTGTCGGAACAGCTGGAGCGAGAGAGACTTGTCACCCATCTGGCCAACCCGGATCGACACCGACGTGTTGTCGAAGTCGAGCGCCTTGAGCTTGACCCGCACCTTGGTCCCGACCGCCGTGCGTGCGGTAAGCTCCCCCTGCAGCCCCGCCACCCCCCCGCCGACGGCCACCAGGTTGAGCTCCTCGAACGCCTCCCGGGTCGCCTCTTCGACCCGCGGCAACGGCGCCGGAAGCGTCCCCGTCACGTCGCCCTTGACCCAGCTGTACTCGGCGACCGAACCCTCCGGCGTCACCGTGGTCGAACCGCATCCAATCACCGTGAGCGCCACCGCGATCGACAAGACTGCCGTCCTCATGGCCGCCACACTACCCTCTCGCACTTTGGATGTCGAGGGCCCCGGCGCGCTTGTCCCGCAGTGCCTCCTGGGCTACCCTGGCGGCCCGGAGGAAACCCGTGCCAGGCGCAATCGGCATCCGCAGCGAAACCAAGAGTCCATGGGAACGGCGAACCCCGGTGACCCCGGATCTCGCTCGCAACCTGGTCGACGAGGGGGTCCGGGTCCTGGTCCAGCCGTCCGCCCGACGCGTCTTCTCCGATCGCGAGTTCGTGCGGGCCGGCGCCGAGATGACCACCGATCTGTCCGACGCCAACGCCATACTCGGGGTCAAGGAGATTCCGCCCGACGCCCTCCTCGCCGGCAAGGCCTACCTCTTCTTCTCGCACGTCATCAAGGGTCAACCGAACAACATGCCCATGCTCGCGCGGCTCATCGAGCTCGGCTGTACCCTGATCGACTACGAGGCGATCACCGACGACGCGGGCCGGCGGCTGGTCTTCTTCGGCCGCTTCGCGGGTCTCGCCGGAATGATCGACACGCTGTGGGCGCTCGGTGAGCGGCTTGCCGCTGAAGGAGTGCGAACCCCGTTCCGTTCGATCCAACCGGCCCACACCTACGACTCCCTGGAGGACGCGAAGAACGCGGTGCGGGACGCCGGGCGGGCGATCAGCTCGGACGGCCTGCCGCCGCTCGCGAGCCCGATGGTCATCGGAATCGCCGGGTACGGCAACGTGGCCCGCGGCGTCCGCGAGATCCTGTCCGAGATCCCGATCCGAGAGATCCAACCGCAGGATCTCCTTGCCATCAATTCCGAGACCTTCGCCCATCGCATCGGGGTGGTCACCTTCGAGGAGCAACACATCGTTGCTCCAAACAGGGCCGACCGACCGTTCGAGCTGCAGGACTACTACGACCACCCCGAGCTGTACCGCGCGGCTTTCGCAGACTACCTCCCCCACCTCACCGTGTTGATGAACTGCAACTACTGGGACGAGCGTTACCCGCGGCTGGTCGAGAAGCAGGATCTCCGACGGCTGTATGAGACCGACCAGCGACCGAAACTGCAGGTCATCGGTGATCTGAGCTGCGACGTCGAGGGAGCCGTGGAGTGCACCCTCAAGGTGACCGAGCCCGGCGACCCGGTGTACGTGTGGGACCCCAAGACCGGAACCATCGCGTCGGGCGTCGAGGGTCACGGCCCCGTGGTCCTGGCGGTCGACATCCTGCCGAGCGAGCTTCCCCTGGAGGCGTCCGACGATTTCAGCGCCTCGCTGGTAGGCCTGCTGCCCTCCCTCGCGCGGGCGGATTTCGCGGTCGATTTCAAAGACTTGCGGCTTCCGCCGGCCCTGCTCCGCGCGGTCGTCGTGCATCGGGGAAAGCTCACTCCTGCGTACCGATACCTCAACCGTCATCTTGCGGGTTGATTCGCGACCGCGATCAGGATATGCTACGCGCCGGACTCGGCGTACGCCACGGCATCGTCGGCTCGGCCTGTCCGAGCCTTTTTATGAATGCCGCCGGAAGCTCCGGCTTCCCGCGGCCCCCACATTTTGATTCCCCTCGTCTCATCCGGGTCTCCCCGACCCGGTAATTTTTTCATCCGCCCGCCCAACCAGGGCGTGTGGGCGTGGGGACCAGGGGCATGAGGCCTCTGCCCGGCCGTCGTTGGCCGCTGGTCGCCGGTCCACCCGCCCAGCCGGCTCTAACAGTTGTGCGGCTGTCCGGCCATCGGGCTTTGCAGCCTCGAGCCGCTGCGACTCCCGTGGTGCCTCTGCCTCGATCTCGCGCCGCGCCTCGTCCCGAACCGACCTGGCGGGCAACGCCGAGAGACGATTATGATGATAGCGAACGCTGTCAACCCGTCGTCTTGCGCGCACGCGTTTCTATGTAGACCTTGGCCGCTTTGCTGACCGGAATCACGCCGACAAGTGCCGCTATCCCCGCAAGGTCCGGGACTGCGTCGGTGGGCCAGACTTTGATGACCCATATGTAGAACGACACCAGGACAATGCCAAACATAATGATGTACATAACAACGTCGGCTACGATGTCGGCTACTTCTGAACGAGCCATATTGCACCTCACTTTTCTATGTCTGACGGTACCCATTTTTCAGCCATGCTCAAACTCCCACTCCCCGCCAAACTTCCGCCACTTGCGCTCTTTCCACTCGGCCCGCTTCTGCTCCACCTCGAGCTCGCGCCGCTGCTCGTCCACCTGGCGCCGCACCCTCCGCACCTCATCCTCGAGCCGCTGAGACTCCCGCCGAGCTCGCCACACCATCACGCCAGCGGCCACCATGCCGGCGAGCAGTGCGAGTGCAATGACGGTGTTTTTGAACGGTGCCACGTTCACCAACTTCACCAA
>JBFELO010000099.1:0-16816 GCA_041552055.1 Candidatus Sulfomarinibacteraceae bacterium
TCCCGGACCATTTGGAATGACATCGATGATTGTCTGTTTCATGTCGGCGGAAAATTCAAAAGGCGCCCCCGAAGTTACCTCAAGATCAAAAGCCCTGTCTTTGATACCCATATTTGTCCTCCTTTGTTCCATGGGAATTACTTAGAGCCGAAAACGCAGGGAATAATCCACGGTCAGTTGGACCCCATCGACGTCTCGGCCAGCCACACATCGCCTTTCCGCCCCGTCGTCTCGTACGCCAGTATCTGCCCTCCTTTCCCGACCGCGAACAGCCCCGTGCTGTCGGCGTCGAGCCCGAGCACCACCGCGGGCTCGAGCTCCTGCACGCCGCCGTCCACCAGCGACACCGCGCGCACCCGGACCCGGTCGCTGCCCCAGGTGCCGCTCACCAGCAGCTCGTCGCCCGGCCCGGGCCAGCGCACCCGGCGCGCCTGGGCGCCTTCTGTCACCCGCACCGGCGCCCCGCCGCCGACCACGTCCTGGATCATCGCCTCCGCCCGGTAGCCGCGCTCCTCGACGTACGCCAGCCGGCCGCCGTCCGGCGACCAGCGCGGAAACAGGTCGGCCGCGTCGCCTCGGGTGAGCCGGCGCGGCTCGCCCGTTCTCCGGCCGTCGGCGACCGGAGCGAGCCACACGTTCTCGACGCCGGCCCGGTCCGACACCCACGCCAGCTGCGCGCCGTCCGGCGACCACGCGGGGTGGATGTCGTTCCCGGGATGGTCGGTGAACCGCAGCGGCACCCCGCCCGCGGTCGGCACCAGCCAGATGTCGCGCCGGCCCTCGACCGCCCGCTGGTAGGCGATCCACCCTCCGTCCGGCGACACCTCGGGCAGCGCCACCGTGCCCGGGTGGTCGGTGAGCTGGCGCGCGGGACCGGCGAGCGCCAGCCCGTCGAGCGGCTGCAGCCACAGGTCTGCCCGACCGCTCCGGTCGGACATGAACACCAGCAGGCTGCCGTCCGGAGCCAGCCCCGGCATCCGCTCGTCCTTCGAACCGGGAATCACGCTTCGGTCTCCGGTACGCCGGTCGAGCACCACCACGTTGGCGTCCGACTCCGAGGTGCAGTACGCCAGCCATGAAGCCTCCCGGCTCAGCGCCGGCTCGCGCTCGGAGCTGGTTCCCGTGGTCAGCCGCCGCGGCTCGCCGCCGGCGGCCGGCACGCTCCACAGCGCGACCGTGCGCTCCCGCATCGAGGTGAACACCACGTGCCGGCCGTCGGGCGTCCACGCCGGGTCGAAGTCGCCGGCGCCGTCGGCGGTCAGGCGGCGCGCGGGGCCGCCGTCCGCCGGCACCAGCCACAGGTCACGGTGATCGGCGTAACACAGGGTGCTGCCGTCCGGCGACCACGCCGGAAACTCGTGACTCCACAGCCCGTCGTCGTCGCCGGTGAGCACCTCCACCTGCGACAGGTCGGCGAGCGGCGCCACCGCGATCCGCGTCAGGCCCGCGGGATTGGCGCGCGCGAACGCGATCCGGCTGCCGTCCGGCGACACCGCCGGCTGCTCCGCATCCGGCACCACCTTCATCGGGCTGCCGCCGAGCACGGGGATCCGCCACACCGACGGCGCGCCGTCGCGGTCGGAGACGAACACGAACCCGCTGCCGTCCGGGAACCACGCCGGGTCGGTGTCCGACCCCGGGTGGGTCGTGCGCTGCGTCGGCTCGCCGCCGGCGGTGTGCACGATCCAGACGTTCGGATCGCCTCCGTCATCCGACGTGTACGCGATCATCGTACCGTCGGGCGACAGCGCGGGCTGGCCGTCCCATCCCGGGTGGGTGGTGAGCCGCTTGTGGCTGCCGACCAGCTCGAGCGCGTCGTCGGCCGCCGGCCGAAGCACCATGAAGCCGACGACCGCGGCTGCCGCCACCGCGGCGAGAACGCCGACGCCGAGCCACCGACGGCGACGCGAGGGGCGGCGCCCCACGCCGGACCAGGAGTGCGCCGAATCCGACTCGAGACGCCGGCGCAGCGCGCGCAGGTCGAGCAGCAGCTCGCTGGCGCTCTGGTAGCGCTGGAACGGCCGCTTGGCGAGCGCCTTGCGGACCACGCTCTCGAACTCTGGCGGCATGTCCGCGTTCACCCTCGAGATCGGCTCGGGATCGCGGTGCAGCACCGCATCGACCCAGTGGTCGCCGCTGCCGCGGGCGAACGCCGGCCGGCCGGTGGACATCTCGTACAGCACCACGCCGAACGAGAACAGATCGCTGCGCGGGTCGAGCGGCTTGCCCAGCACCTGCTCCGGCGACATGTAGCCGCGGGTGCCCGCGGCGCCGTGGGTCCGCGCCTGGGTTGTGGCGTCGGTGATCTCGAGATCGCGCTCCGGGTCCTCCCAGGCGCGGGCGAGGCCGAAGTCGCTCAGGCGGGCACGCCCGTCCCCCCCCACCAGAATGTTGTTCGGGTTGATGTCACGGTGCAGCACGCCACCGATGTGGGCGACTCTGAGGGCGTCGGCCAGCCCCTCCCCGTGCCGCAGCACGTCCTCGAACGACAGCGGTGATCCGTCCTGCAGCAACGAGCGCAGGCTGGCTCCCTGGATCAGCTCCATCACCAGCCACGGCACTCCCTCCTCTTCGAAGACCTCGAACACGGTGGTGATGTTGGGATGCATCAGCTTGGACGCGGTGCGAGCCTCGGTCATGAAGCGGCGGTGGAACTCGGGATCCCCCAGCAGATCGGAGCGCGGGCGTTTGAGCGCGACCTCGCGCTCGAGCTTGAGGTCGCGCGCGCGGTAGACCACGCCCATGCCCCCGCGGCCGATCTCCTCGAGGACCTCGAACGAACCGACCCGTTCAGGGCGCAGGTCGTGCGCAGGGGGCTCGTGTCCCTCCGGTCCCGGTGTCACCGTTGACGCACCTCCCAGGGCGGCGGCTCTCATCTTCACGAACCGACGTACGACGAGTTGGTCTGGCCATGATAGCGAATCTGGCGAGCTTCGGGAACCAGATTACTGAGCAATCATGGTTTATGAGAATCATTCCGGAATCCTCGAGTGCACTCACGAACACGACCGGCTGACGTCATACCCCACGTCGACACCGGATCGGGCCACACGCGCGACTCGACAGCCGGCCGTTTCCGCTGCCCAGGGCATGGACCGATCACGCGCGTCGGCGATAATGTCTCCGTCAGGATTTCTTGAAAGGCGCCATCGTGGCTCGAGGAAACTCAGGACGATACACCGCTCCACTCGCGATCGCGCTCCTCGCGGTGTACACCCTGGTGTTCTTCTACCGGGTACTGCCCGGTGGCTGCTTCGTCGCCAGCGACTTCCACCTCACCTTCGAACCGCTGCGCGCCGTCCTTTCCGAGGCTTTCGACCGAGGCCTGCCGCTGTGGAACGACCGGCTCGGCAACGGGACACCGCTGCTCGCCAACCCGATGCACGCGGCCCTCTACCTGCCAAACCTCCTGTTCGCCCCGTTCCCGGGAGCGCGCACCCTGACTCTGCTCACGGTCGGGCACTTGCTGTTCGGCTCCTGCGGCGCCTGGCTGCTGTCGCGGCGCCTGGGGTCCGGCCGCTCCGGCTCGTGGGTCGCCGCCGTCGTGTTCGGATTCGGCGGTGCCGCGGTGTCGGCAACGTCGTTCACCAACCTGAGCTGGTCTGTGGCCTGGCTGCCGTGGCTGCTGCTCGCCACCGGACGCGCGTGGGACGACCGGTTCGGAATCGCATCCGTGCTGCCGCTCGCGGTGGTGGTCGGCGCCATGCTGGCACTCGGCGATCCGTTCATTCTGCTCGCCGGCGCCTGCGGCATCGCGCTGTGGGTGCTTGCCGCCGTAGGCGGGTCCTTCCGCGAGACGTTCGTTCCCGCGGCGAAAGTGACGACGGGTGTCGCCGTCGGACTGGCGATGGCGTCGCCGCTGCTGCTGGCGGCCGCACGCTACTTCCCGGCCTCGGTGCGGGCAGTCGGCTTCACGCCAGAGGGGGCGACGTCCTGGTCGTTCCACCCTGCGCTGGCGATCAACCTGGTGGTGCCGTCGCCCTTCGGCGACCCCGGCGCGATCGGCCTCGACCGGTTCTGGGCGGTGGCCCTGCTCCCGGAGCGAGCGGCACCGCTGCTCATCGGATTCTACGTCGGTGGACTCGTGCTGTGCCTCGCCCTGCTGGGCCTCGCCGAGCCCGGCAGACAGCGGTGGCTGCTCGGTCTCTGGCTTGGCGTGCTCGTGCTGCTCGCGCTCGGCCGTCACGGCCCGATCTACCCCCTGATCGACGAGATGGCGCCGGTCGCCGCACTGCGCTACCCGATGAAGTGGATGCTGCCGGCCATGCTTCCGCTCGCGCTGCTCGCCGGCCGTGGCACCGACATGGTGGCCCGCACCGCCAGTCATCGCCGCGTCCGACGCGTCTTCCTGACGATCCTGCTGATCGCGATGGTCGGCATCGCGCTGCTCGCCGTCCTCAGCACGCCCCAGTTCGATGCCTGGTTGCGCGACCTCGCCGGCAGCTCTGCCGGCGAACAGACCGGAGTCCACATCGGACCGGATCGCTTCGACGACATGCGGAGCACCTTTTCGACCGCGGTGACGTGGGCGGCGGTTCCACTGCTGCTGGCGGCCGTGGCGGCGCTCTGGAGCAGGCGGAAGACGAGCCGGGCGTCCCTCGGGCCGTTCGTGGCTATCCTCGTGACCGCCGATCTGCTGTTGCACAACCCGCGGCTCGCCCCGGCGGTGGACCGTGAGTTCTACCGGCGGGTTCCGGAGGCGATCCGAATCGTCCTCGAGGACGATGTCGCGGGGCGCGTCTTCGTCGATCCGGCACCGGCCGATCTCGAGTTCGTCCAACCGGCTTCGTCCGTCCAGGATGTCTCGGCGTGGCAGCGCGCCATGTTACGGGGGTACACGCCCGCTTCGTTCGGCATTCCCCTCGCCCTCAACACGGACACCGAGGACTTCGGGCCAATGCGTTCGAAGCGGCTGCAGGTGCTGGTGCACGGAGCCCCGCTGCGCGAGAAGCTGATGCTGCTCGGGGCGGCCGGGGTGACCCACGTGGTCAGCCACCGGCCGTGGCACCACCGCTCGCTCGAGCCGCTCGCTGCGATCGCCGGTCCGGCGGACCGGCCGCAGCGGGTGTTCCGCAACCGGCTGGCATTGCCGCGGGTACGGATCGTGCCGACCCTGCTCCCCTACGGCGACGATGCGGGCTTCATTCGAGCGGTCGAACGAGGCCCCGACGACCTCTTCGGCCGGGTTGCCCTGGCCGCCCGAGAGGACCTGGCCGAGGCCGGCCCCTCGTTCGGCCGGCTCCCACCACCCCGTTTGACCGGACCACCAGCCGCGGCAGGGACCGCCCGTCTGGTCGAGGACGGCGTCTCCACGCTCGTCATCCACGTCGACGGGTCCGGCGGCTTCGCCGTCTTGAGCGACTCGTTCGTGCCCGGATGGACTGCCGAGGTGGACGGCCAGAGAGTCGACATCGTGCCGGTCGACATCGCGTTCCGCGCAGTCGCCGTTCCTCCGGGAACCCACTCCGTGGTGTTTCGATACCGCCCGTGGTGACCGCCGCCCTCGTCGGCGCACGACCTCCCGTGTCGCCAACCCCGGGCAAACCAAGTGTCCAGTTGCACCGTACATGTTCGCAAACAGCGGCCGAACCGCCGTGTTGATCCCAGGAGGTTCCGTGACCAAGACTCTCTCGAGTGCCGTGCTCACGGGTGCGCTCGCGGTCCTCGCCGTGACCGGAGGGGCGGCTGCGGAGTCGGCCCTGTGGTTGAGATACCCGGCCATCTCTCCCAACGGCCACACCATCGTCTTCAGCTACCGGGGCGATCTGTATCGGGTGTCGTCGTCTGGCGGGGAGGCAACACCGCTGACGCTGCACGAAGCACACGACACTCGCCCCGTATGGTCTCCCGACGGCTCGCAGATCGCATTCGCGTCCGACCGGTACGGCAACTTCGACGTGTACGTCATCTCCGCCAAGGGTGGCCAGGCGACCCGGCTGACGTTTCACTCCGCCGACGACACACCATTCAGCTTCACGCCTGACGGTGGGGCCGTCCTGTTCGGTTCGACGCGGCTCGACTCGTACACGAGCGTGGGTTTTCCGACCGGCGCCCAGCCCGAGCTGTACCGGGTCTCGACGGAGGGTGGCATGCCGCGCCAGGTGCTGAGCACGCCTGCCGAGTACGCCGTCCTCGACTCGACCGGGCAGAGGCTCGCATACTCCGACCGGAAGGGGTTCGAGGACGAGTGGAGAAAGCACGACGACTCGTCGTTCGCGCGCGATCTGTGGCTGTTCGACGTCGTCGACGGATCCCACACTCGGCTGACCGAGCCGGGCGCCGACGATCGACAGCCGGTGTGGAGCCCGGACGAGCGGTCGCTGTTCTACCTCTCGGAGCGCAGCGGAACCTTCAACGTGTGGCAGCTCATGGTCGACGACCCCGGGGAGGCATCACAGCTGACGATGCACGACACCCATCCGGTCCGCTTCCTGAGCGCATCGCAGGGCGGCGGCCTCTGCTACACCTGGGACGGCCGAATCTGGCTGCGGCCGGCCAACAGTGGAGAGAGTCGGCCGATCGATGTGACCGTCGCCACCGACGCCAGACACAACGAAATTCGGTGGATCGACGTCGCGCGCGAGATCACCGAGTTCGACCTGTCACCCGACGGCGAGGAGATCGCGTTCATCGCCAGGGGCGAGGTTTTCGTCACGTCTACCGACCACGACGCCACGAGGCGTGTCACCGACACGCCGGAACAGGAGCGATCGGTCAGCTTCAGCCCTGACGGCCGCAGCCTGGTCTACGCCGCGGAGAGGAACGGCAGCTGGAACCTGTACCGCACCGACCTGACCGACGACGACGAACCCAGCTTCTTCAACGCGACCGCGCTCGAGGAAAAGCCGATTCTGGAGGTCGAGGCCGAGACGTTCCAGCCGCGGTTCAGCCCGGACGGCAGCGAGGTGGCCTATCTCGAGCAACGGACCGAGCTCAAGGTCGTCGACCTGCTCACCGGCCGCAGTCGGAGTGTCATGCCTGGTGACAGGTCGTTCTCCTACGTCGACGGCGACCAGTGGTACGACTGGTCGCCCGACGGACGGTGGTTTCTCGTGCAGTACTTCCCGGCCGGCAAGTGGGGCGACGAGGAGATCGGTCTGGTGCCCGCCTCTGGCGAGGGCGAGTTCGTGAACATCACTCGGAGCGGCTACTGGGACATCGCGCCTCGGTGGGCCATGAAGGGCGAGATGATGGTCTGGAGATCTGACCGTCACGGTTCGCGTAAACAGGCGGGCTGGCCGGCCCAGTACGACGTCTACGGTTCCTTCTTCACCCGCGAGGCGTGGGACCGTTTCCGGATGACCGAGGCAGAGTTCGAGCAGCACGAGAAGAAGGAGAAGGAGACTGACGACGAGGGCGGCGCTGCAGATGACGAGCATGGCGACGACGGCATCAAGCTGCCCGATCCGGTCGACCTCGACCTCGACCGGCTGGAGGATCGCACCGTACGCCTCTCGCTGCACTCCTCCGAACTTGCCGATGCTCGAATCACCCCCGACGGCGAACAGCTGCTGTACCTGGCCAAGTTCGAGAAGGGCTACGACCTGTGGCTGTACGAGCACCGCAAGAACGAGGTCAAGCTGCTGGCCAAGCTGAACGCCGAGGATGCCGACGGACTGCAGCTCGACAAGGACGGCACGAACGCGTTCGTGCTCGCCGACCGCTCGATCAAGGTCGTGGAGGTGGCCGGCGGAAAGGTCACGCCCGTCGCGGTGCACGCCAAGATGGAGCTCGATGCGGCGGCCGAGCGGGCGTACCTGTTCGAGCACGCGTGGCGACAGACCCGAGAGAAGTTCTACGACGAGAACCTGCACGGCGTCGACTGGGAATTCTTCAAGACCGAGTACGCGAAGTTCCTGCCGCATATCGACAACAACTGGGATTTCGCCGAGCTGATCTCCGAGCTCCAGGGCGAGCTGAACGCCTCCCACCTGGGCAGCGGGCACCGGCCCAGGCGCGAGGGCGCCGATGCCACCGCCAGCCTTGGCCTGCTCCCCGACCCGGAGCACGCAGGCGACGGCATCCGAATCCTCGAGGTGCTCGAGGGCGGGCCCGTCGAGCAGGCGGACACGAAAGTGGCAGCCGGCGTGATCATCGAAGCGATTGACGACGTCGAGATCAGCGCAGGGAGCAACTGGTACAGGCTGCTGAACCACAAGGCAGACACACCGGTTCGGCTGGCGCTACTCGATCCCGACACCGGCACGCGATGGCACGAGACCGTCAAGCCGATCACGGCCAGCGCAGAGCGACGGCTGCTCTATACCCGCTGGGTGCGGTCGCGGCGGGCAGAGGTCGAACGCCTTTCCGGCGGGCGCCTCGGCTACGCCCACATCCGGGGCATGAGCGACGGCCCGTACCGCGAGATCTTCGACGAGGTCTTCGGCAAACACCCGGGCAAGGAAGGCCTCGTTCTCGACACCAGGTTCAACGGTGGCGGCAACCTCGTCGAGGCGCTCACCGTGTTCCTCAGCGGCGACGTGTACTACCGGCTCGCTGCGCGCGGCCGCGATCTCACCGTCGAGCCCAGGCGTCGCTGGACCAAGCCCTCGGTCGTGGTCATGAACGAGGGCAACTACTCTGACGCGCACTGCTTCCCGGCGGCGTACACCGCACTCGGCATCGGCGAGACCGTGGGCATGCAGGTGCCGGGCACCTGCACCTCGGTGTGGTGGGAAACGCTCCAGGACCGGTCGCTCTACTTTGGCATTCCCCAAATCGGTCATGTCGACGTGGCCGGCGAGATGACCGAGAACAAGCACCTGGATCCAGACCACGTGATCGACAACGATCCGGCACTCGAAGCCGCCGGTCGCGACCAACAGCTGGAGAAAGCGGTGGAGGTGTTGCTGACGAAGATCGATGGCTGAACCCAGGTTGCTTCCCGCACAAGGGGAAACGCCAGGCACCCCGGGCGGGGCACCTGGCGGTCTGATGCTGCAGCCTGACGGCGGAACGTTACCTCTCCTCGACGATCACCTTGCCCTTCACCGCGTCGCGCGACAGGTTGCCGGCACTGTGTTGTCGCAGGTCGCGCATCTTGATCTTGAGCATCACGCGGCCACCCCTGTCGTCGCTGCCGAGCAACGGTCGGCTGTCCAGGAATGCGACCACGGCCAACCACTGGTCATCCCCGAGTTCGGTCAGGGTCACCCCGTAGTCGACGATGGCGTCGGTCATCTCGGACTTGAACGCCGTGTACTGCTCGGCTCGTTTCTCGGTGGACTTTTCGAGCCACTCATCCTCACGCCCCACCCGTTCCACACGACGCGGAGCGATGATGACGTGGCCCTCGTCATCCTCGCCGATCGGCGGCGGCGCCGGTGGCTCGGGCAACGCGAACAGGAACATCTCGGTGCCCAGGCTCGCCTCGAGCGTGAATAGCGCGCCGAACTCCTCCAGCGCGAGCCCGCGGGTCACACCGCGCGACGAGACCACCACATTCGGACTCTGAATCAGCACCTCGTCGAGGACCCGCTCCATCACCTTGACCTTGCGGTCGAGCCGGCTCGCGGTGTCGTCCGCGGCCGTGGCGCTGACCGCCAGCAGTCCGAGCGCCGCCACCATCAGCGCGGCGACAACCACGATTTTCCAAGTGCCAACATGAGTTTCACTGTGTGTCATTTCGATTCCCCTCCAATGCTGGATTCCACGACCCCTGGCCCACCCGCGCGGCGTCGGTGCCACCACGGAGCAGGGCCAGCTGGATCTGGCTCGTCAAACTGTCGTACTGGCGCTGCTGCTGCACCGCCAGGGCGTCGTACAAGGCCCGCGCGACCTCGGCCTGGGAGTTGACCTGTCGCCGTTCGAGCTCGTCGAGCCGCGCCGCGGTGGCGCCGATCAACGCGTCGGCGAGTGCCGCGAACTCGGCACGCGTGATGGTCTCCCGGCCCATCGGCACGGCGGAACCGTCGACAGCCTGCGATGCCGCCAACGCCTCGCCCGCCGTGCCTCCGAACCGAACCAGCACGCCGTCCGGCGTCCTGTCCACCCGCAGCCCGGCCAGGATCAGGACCAGGAAGATCGATGCCGCGGCGGCGAATCCGGCCGCCGACGCGACCGCCCAGCGCCACAGAGGCACGACGTTGGCGGGCTCTTCCCTGGCCGGGCCCGGCGGCATCCGGAACGAGAACGAGGGCGCCTCGTCCTCCCGCGCGAGACGCTGCAGGCCCGCGCGCGCCTCGAGCAGCTCCTGCCAGTCCCGGCGAAGCTCTTCGTCCTCCTCCAACATCGCTTCGAACTCGCGCATCTCGTCGTCGGACAGCTCGCCGTACAGCGCGGCGACCATCGTGTCGCGCCACGGATCGATCGATCGGTCGGTCATTGCACTGTTCCTCCGTCTGTCAGGTGGCTCGGGGTGATCCCGTACTCCGGCAGCATCTTGCGGAGTGCCTTGAGGCCGTAGAAGATTCGCGACCGGATCGTGGCCGCGGGAACCCCGGTCATGGTCGCGATCTCCCGCGCCGTGAACCCCTCGAACTCGCGCAGCACGATCGCGGAACGTTGCTCGATCGGCAGCCGGGCGAGCACGCGGTGCAACACTGTGGAGAGGTTGTCGTGTTGCGCCTGGTCGAACGGGGTGGCGTCGCTCGACGGCGGCTCGTCGGCCAGCGCGTGGTCGAGCGCCAGCTCGCGAAGCACCCCTGACCTGCCGCGGTCGCGGCACAGGTTGAGCGCGATCGTGTGCAGCCAGGTCTTGAAGGCGGCAGGCTCGCGCAGCGACGGCAGCTTGACGAAGGCGCGAAGCAGCGCCTCCTGGCAGGCGTCCCTGGCGAGCTCGTCGTCACCCAGCACGCGGCGCAGAAAGCCGTACAGCGGTCCGTCCCAGCGCCCGGCCAGAACTCCGAACGCCTCCCGGTTCCCCTGCTGCGAGAGCGCTGCGAGCTGTGTGTCGGTCATCGTTTCCAACCCTTCGACCTCCGGCGAGAGCCTCTGCCTGCCCTCTGAGACGGATCGAAGGCGTCGAGTGTTGAACGCGGTGCGTGATTTCTCGCTCATGGCTCTCACGCGATGATACCCCCCACCCATCCGGATGGCGGATGCCTGATGCCAGATACCAGATCCTCCGCCCGCCTACAGTTAACCCGCTCTTCGTCTTCGTCTTCGTCTTCATCCTCGTTACACTTCCCGCCGGACCACATTCGTCGCTGGTAGCTCGTCTCTGGTCGCTCGACCGCCCACCCGCCCGATGCTGCAGCCCCCGCCGGCCTCTCGTTCGGCCAGATCAACGGAGCTTCAACGCGCCCTCTCCCCAGCGCGCTCCCCGCGGGTGCCCCCGTTGACAATGTTGGTACCCAACGGGCGATGCCACACCGGTGATGGTGCCCCCAACATTGTCAAAGACGGCACGCCCGCAGGAGGCGCTGTCTGCGGCTTGCCGCTCGCGTCGACCATCTGACACCCAGCGCGGTCTCTGCACCGTGGTCGGCGCGCGGGGCATCGCCAGGAATCCCATCGCACCTGCTCTTCGGAGTGCCTCGCCATTCCACAGCAATTCGCGAAACGAATTGCTTCTGGGTTAACCTGGGCGGCGACGACGGATTGCGGGGAACCAATGACTCGACGCTTCGCCCTGATGCTTGGAGTCCTCATGTGCGCTCTCGTACCTTTCGGTGCCGATCGCCCCGAAGGCCGCCCGGACGCGACCAGGTCGGTCGCCTACGCCCGCAACGGCATGGTGGCGGCCGCCCACCCGGTGGCGGTCCAGATGGGCCTGGACATCCTCAAGCGCGGCGGCAGCGCGGTCGACGCGGCGATCGCCGTCAACGCCGCCCTCGCCTTCATGGAGCCTACCGCGTGCGGCCTCGGCGGCGACCTGTTCGCCATGGTGTGGGACCCGGCCGCCGGCGAGCTCACCGGACTCAACGGATCCGGTCGCTGTCCTGCCGGCCTCACGAGGGACAAGGTCACGCCGGAGGTCAACGGCACGATCCCGCCGTTCTCGCCGTTCGCCTGGACCGTCCCCGGCTGTGTCGACGGCTGGTTCACGCTCCATGCCCGCTACGGCAAACTCCCCGTGGCCGAGCTGCTCGAGCCGGTGATCGCCGCAGCTCGCGCCGGCGTCCCGGTCCCGCAGGTGATCGCCGGTGCCTGGGCACGGGCGGCGGCGGAGGTCGGCGACAGGCCCGGTTTCGCGCAGGTTTTTCTGCCGGGCGGCCGACCGCCCGTCGAGGGCGAGCTCTTCGCCAACCCCGCCCTGGCCTGGACCCTCGAGCAGATCGCGACGGGCGGCCGAGCCGCCTACTACACTGGTGAGATCGCGAAGCGAATGGTCGCCTTTTCCGAGCGGCAGGGTGGGTTCTTCACCGCCGACGACCTGGCGAACCACACCAGCGAGTGGGTCGAGCCGATCTCCTCCACCTACCGCGGGGTCACCGTGTGGCAGCTGCCGCCCAACGGACAGGGTCTGGCGGCGCTGCAGATGCTCAACATCCTGGAGAACTTCGACCTCGCCGCTCTCGGCCGCGACAGCACCGAATTCTGGCACCTGCTCATCGAGGCCAAGAAGCTGGCGTTCGCGGACCGCGCCCGCTACTACGCCGATCCGGCGTTCTCCGAGGTGCCGGTGAACGGTCTCCTCGACAAGGGATACGCCCGCCGCCGGGCCGCGCTGATCGATCGTTCGCGCGCCGCGCGCGACGTCGACCACGACGACCCCGGCCTCGAGTACGGTGACACGACCTTCCTCGTCACCGCCGATGCGAACGGCATGATGGTGTCCCTCATCCAGTCCAACTACGACGGCTTCGGTTCCGGCTACGTCGTGCCCGAGCTCGGTTTCGGCATCCAAAACCGCGGCGCCCTGTTCAATCTGGACCCGGACCACCCCAACGCCCTCGAGCCGAGCAAGCGACCGTTCCACACCATCATCCCCGCGTTCGCCGGCGAGAAGGGCAGCCCGAACATCGCGTTCGGAGTCATGGGCGGCTCGATGCAGCCACAGGGCCACGCCCAGATCATCATCAACCTGGTGGACTTCGGAATGAACCTGCAGGAGGCCGGCGATGCCGCACGCGCCCGCCACCTCGGATCGTCTCAACCGACCGGCACCGCCATGGTTGACGGCGGGACCGTGGCGTTGGAGAGCGGAGTTCCTGCAGCGGTCCGCAGCGAGCTCGCCCGTCGTGGTCACGATCTGACGGATGGCAGGCGGGTCTCGTTCGGCGGCTACCATGCGATCCGCCGCGACCCGGAGACCGGCGTCTACGCCGGCGCCACCGAGTCGCGCAAGGACGGCGTCGCCGCGGGGTACTAGCACCGACGTTGTCTGTTGACTCGACTCCCGGGGGCTTGCCCCGGCTCCGTCTCAGTATCCGTGCCCGAATCGGCCTTAGAAACCGCGTAAGGGTCCAGATGTCGAGACGGGATTGCCGAGTGCAGTCATGTGGCCGCCCAGGTTCGTCCGGTCACACTGAACAGGCATGGTCCGGAGTATTCACGATCCGTCGATGGCGGCCGGAGTGTGTGCCCTCGGCGCCCGAGGAAAATCCTAGGAAGAATCTAATCGAAACGGAGCAAAACCGTGACCACGTGCGCAACAGAATGGGCGAACATGCCAACGAGGGATAGAGGTTCTCTCACCCCTCACCTCTTACCGACGGCGGTGGCTTCGACCTCAGGGACGAGCGCCGCCGATTTCTTTCGCTAGCGTTCGACCGGCTCGAGGTCGTCGGTCGGAGGCTCCCAGGCCCCGTCCTGCCAGACCGTCTGGTCGCCACCGAGGTCGTAGCCGCAGTTCGGACAGGTCGCGGTGGCCGCCGGGTCGACTGGAGGTCGCAGCCACTGGTCGAAGATCTCGCCGCACTTCGCGCACACCACCTCGACCTTCTCCGGAAGCGAGCTCATCGTGCACCCCCTTCCTCGGCTGATCCGTGGGCAGGTCTCTCCTTCAAATATAGGTTGGGACGCAGGCATTGGCAGCCCTTTCCGATTCCGACAGTCCCGTCAAGACCGCACGCCCTCAACGCGACCTCGGGAGCGACATGCGGCCGCGGCCATGGGAAGGGCTTGAGGACGTGGCCGCCCGGCACCCATGCATCAGTGCCGGGCTGGGTTTGAGGGCCTGGAGACACCATTCCAGGATCAATTCCGTCATGCCCACAGGACCTCAAGCCCACAAGCCTTCTGGGTGGGCGGGTAGGGGTATCAGCCCTTGGGCTCGACCAACCGCCGAAACTCTGGATCCTCGCGCAGCGGCTGGAGGTCCGGGCAGCATCGCAGGGCCGGGTAATCCCAGAATCCGTTAACGATCGCCCTGCGCAGCAGGCGCAACGCTTCCTCCCGATCCCCCAGTTGGGCGGCAATACGCGCGCGCAGGAAGTCTGATTCACCAAACACTCGATGTGCCCTCGTCTGGGCCAGGGTGAACATCTGCGTGTACGCGGCATCGCGATCGCCGGCGCGTGCAGCAGCGAGGCCGATCACCTTCGATCGATCGAATGAATCTGGCAGACCGTGGACTGCATCGAGCACCACTTGATACGCGTCATCTGCTCTGCCCGTGAGGTACATCGCATCGCTCCAGAGTTCGAGGAATGTATCAGGGTGACTCTCTGAGATTTCTGATCGACGCAACTCGTCGAGCGTGCGCTCCGCCACGCTGATCGCGGCATCGGAGTGACCGTGCTCGCGGAGTTCCACGGCCGCCGCGATCAAGATCTGGGCGTGATGAAACGGAACCAAGGCGGGTTCCAGCAGCGCATCCTGGATCGACAGCTCCAGCAGCTCGATGTCGCCAGCTGCGGCGAGCGCGGCAAGCCGATGGCCAGAAACCCACAACCGATCGCTGATCCGCTGCGTGGTCGGGCCGAGACGTTCGATCGCCTCGAGCTCATCGTCGTGCTGCCCAACCAGGTGATACGCCCTTGCCGCGCCTGTGAACGCGATCTCCTTCGGTTGCTGCGGCTGGATCGGATCCCACACCATGCCGTCGAACGCAGCGATCGCCTGGTGTGGCCGATTCGCGCGGACTGCACTGTCGATCACGTACAGCCGCGAAATGCAGTTCCGGGGGTCACGTTCCAACACCTCCTGAAACACCTGGGAGGCTCCCCGCCAGTTACCGTCGATCCGGAACAGGATGCCATCGAGGATCCTCTCCTGCTGCAGCGACAATCGCAGACGATTTTTCGGTAGAAGCTTCGCGAGACCGGCCAAGGCAACTTCCTGTTCGACAACTTTCGGTCGCACGAACGTGAGGGCGCCGGACCAGACGAGCCTCGGTCGCATGAAATCGGGATCGAGTTCGAGGGCTCGCTCCACGCGGGCGAACGCCGCTTCGAGCGGAGCCGCACCAGCGATCTCCAGCGACGCGCGGAACTCCCGGTAGGCATCGATTCGCGGCCAACGCTCGCCGGCTCCGAACGCGAGCGACGGGTGGAGCTCATCCTGGACGGCGATCAATGCCTGGTCGCTCAACACCCTCAGGGCAGGTCCCAACGCCTCGCGGCCCGTCGACACCGGACCGAACACGCCCACGATCCGGCCGCTCGCGGCCTCCTCGAGGGTCGCGGAGAACTCGACCTCTTCTCCTTGTCTGTGCCAGCCGCCGCTCAGGACCAGTCCGGCGTTCGTTGCCGCGGCGATACGCTCAACCTCGAGTAACGAGGTGACTGGATACGCGGACAACTCCTCCGCACGGACGACCTCGACCTCTTCCAGCGTGGCGAGAGCCCTCGCGAGATGCATCGCGGCCAACATGCCGAGTGGTTCGTCCCCGCCGCAGTTAGCGGCACAAACGAACGGAACCACGGCGATCCGGTGCGGAATGAGGTCGGCACTGGGGGATTCCCCGCCCGACGTGCCGAGCATGATGCGGAAGCCGAGGAGTGCGAGTGCCACGATGGCCGCGACAACCGCGAGCCGGGCGCCACGCTGCCGGGATCGGCCTGGCACCTCTGAAATGATGCGCGTAAGCCGTCGGAATGACGTGGTCCGCTCCAGCGATACACTGTTGCTGAAGGCGTCGAGCGCCAGCCTCAGGTCGTGCGCCGAGGAGAAGCGATCCTTGGGTCGCTTCTCCAGGCAGCGCCACACGATCTGGGCGAGCGCGTCCGGCACCCGCCAGCCGAGCCGTGGTGGGTCGTCGTGCAGGATCATCGCCATGGTTTCGCCCGGAGTCTCGCCCGCGAAGGGTCTCCGCCCCGTGAGCATCTCGAAGAGCATCACACCGACGGCAAAGATGTCCGTTCGGTGGTCGACCGGCAGTCCACGTATCTGCTCCGGAGACATGCAGCACGGGGTGCCGGCCACGTCGCCGGGATGGGTGTCTTCCCGGCCCACGTCGCGGCTGTCCGCCTCGCCGCCGCGACGCGCTGTGGACGCGGCCAGGGCAGCGATTCCGAAGTCCAGGATCTTGACTCTGCCGTCGCTGGTCAGGAAGACGTTCTCACTCTTGAGGTCCCTGTGGACAACTCCCCTGTCGTGCGCCGCCTCGAGCGCGTGCGTCACTCCGGCCGCATACTCGAGCGCCTTACTGACCGCGAGCGCTCCGGACAGCATCCGTTGCTTGAGGCTCTCTCCATCGAGCAGCTCGGTGACGATGAACGGTCTTCCACACCACGTCCCGACGTCGTGGATCACGACGATGTTCGGATGGCTCACCGTGGCCATGGCCCGCGCCTCGGTCTTGAACCGGTGGATCCTACTCTGGTCGGTCACCAGCTCCGGTTTCAGCAACTTGACGGCGACCTCGCGACCGAGTCGCTCGTCGCGGGCTCGATACACCACCCCCATACCGCCCTCGCCGATCTTGCCCTCGAGAGTGTAGATGCCGACACGCTGCTGGCCCTGGTCGTTCATCGCCCTCCGAACTTCA
>JBFELO010000100.1:0-16798 GCA_041552055.1 Candidatus Sulfomarinibacteraceae bacterium
CCAGCTCGCGACCCGACATCAACGGCGCACCCGGCTCCAGCGGGTACAGCTCCTTGTGCAGGAACTCGTCAGTCATCCCGAGCACGGTCTTCATCCGTTCCGAGATCTCGAAGTCCATGGCAAGTCCTTTCGGCGAGTGGCAGTCAGGCCGCAATCGTACCTTGTCCCCCGCCCGGCCACCCAGGACGTGAGGGGGTGAGGGAGTGAGGGGGTGCGACATAGAGGAGCTTCATCCCCTCATCCCCAGGCCGCCTAGCGGCCGGTCATCCCCTCATCCCGTCTCGAAGGCCGGCGACCGAGAAGTCACGGGTGAGGTACGAGAAACGAACACCTACTCGAAGAGGCGCTCGCAGCCGGTGCCGGCGAGGGTTCCCTCGACCCACGACCGGTCGCCTTCGGCGAGCGCGCCGAACGCTTCTCGCAGCCTCCTGAGGCACTTGGCCTGGTACTTGAACGGCCGCTGCGTCCACAGTGTCCCGTCGATCTCGCACTCCACGCGGTCGAGATTCCCTGAGATCGCTGTCTCGTTGGCAATCAGGAACGGCACATACACCCGCCCGATTTCGACGAGCAGCGGGCGCAGATCCTCCGCGGCACCTCCGCGGTCGATCCAGTCGTCGTGTTCGACCTCGAGCCAACTCAGGTCCTCGACCCGGTGGACCCAGGCTATGATCCGGGGCGCCTCTGCGGCCGCGATTTCGACCGAACTGGGGTCGAACAACACGAGCTGGCTGAGCTGTCCAAACAGACCGAAATCGGACGAGCCCGGCCGCCGTCCCATAACGAATGGCGCGCGAGCCAGCAGATCGTCGAGCAACTCGAGCAGCCGACGATAGCTCGTCTCGATCACAGGCGCCGTGGCCTGGCTGGATCCCACCACCTCCAGCCGTGCGATCTGACGACGCGAGAACGCCTCGGCCAGCTCGGCGAGATCCGTGCCCTGAACCTCGGGATAGTGCTCGAGCACCGTCACCCTGTCCGCCTTGGCTGCGGATGAGGGGTAGGCCCACCGGTAGTGGAACATCGCCTTGGTGAGCCACTCATCGGCGTAATCCTCGAGCAGGGCGTCGAGCCACGCGACCGCCGGGTCCGGCGGGATCACGGACCGCTGCGACCAGTCGCGCTCGAGCCGCCGGATCAGCGGTGTCGAGTCGATATTCGCTTCGTCGGGCGCGTCGGGGAAGACGAGCACCGGGATCAGGTCCGTCGCGGGCTTGGGCAGACCGGCCGCCTCGGGGCTGCCCTTGAGCATCCATCGGTGCGGGATCCGGCGGTACCGCAGCGCCGCGCGCATCTTGCGGCTGTAGGGGGAGCTGTACCCCCCGACCAGGAAGAGTGGCCGTTCATCGTTCATCGCTGGCCTCCCAGACTCCCTGTAAGACACAGTAGGTTCCTCCGAGCCACGGCGCAAGCGGTCCCGCCGCTCGCCGTGTTTGATGCGTCCGAGTACACTACTCACCCCACGACCAGGGGAACAACATTGACACGGGGAGAGCGACATGAACACCGCAGATACCCCATCGGGACGAGGTCCACACAGCGGCGTGCAGCGCCCGATCACCAGCGGTCACGAGTACATCGACGGCATGCGCGGTCGGGACGTCAGGGTGTACCTGATGGGCGAGCTCGTGGCGGAGCCGGTAGACCACCCGATGATCCGGCCGTCGATCAACGCGATGGCGGCAACCTACGATCTCGCCGTGGAGAATCCGGAGCTCGCGACCGTCCACTCCTCCCTGAGCGCACGATCGGTCCACAGGTTCTTGCACATCACAGAGAGTGTTGACGACGTCGTCATGCAGAACCGGATGCAGCGCAGGCTCGGCCAGATCACCGGCACCTGCTTCCAGCGCTGCGTCGGCATGGACTCGATCAACTCGCTCTACTCGGTGACCCACGAGATCGACCAGACCCACGGCACCGAGTATCACGAGCGACTGAAGGCGTTCATCCGCCACTGCCAGGAGCTCAACCTGGTGATCGGCGGCGCCATGACCGACCCCAGGGGCGACCGCAGCAAGGGTCCATCGGAACAGCAGGACCCCGACCTGTACCTGCGCATCGTCGATCGCCGCGATGACGGCGTCGTGGTCAGGGGTGCCAAGGCGCACCAGACCGGTTGCGTCAACTCGCACTGGATCATCCTGATGCCCACGATCCGGCTGCTCCCAAAGGACTCGGACTACGCGATCTCGGCGGCGATCCCGGTGGACGCCCCCGGCACGACGTTCGTCTACGGCCGCCAGTCGTGCGACACCCGTGCGCTCGAGGGTGGCACCATCGACGTCGGCAACGCCCGCTACTCGGGCCAGGAGGCATTGATCATCATCGACGACGTGTTCGTCCCCTGGGAGCGCGTCTTCCTGTGCGGGGAGACCGAGTTCGTGGCCCCGCTGGTGGAGCGGTTCGCCGCCTACCACCGCCGGTCGTACGTGTGCAAGGTCGGCGTCGGTGACGTGCTGATCGGCGCCGCCGCCACCGTTGCCGACTACAACGGTGTCCCCCACGCCTCGCACATCCGAGACAAACTGGTCGAGATGTGCCACCTCAACGAGACGATCTACGGTGCCGGCATCGCGTCGTCCCACGAGTCAATTCAGACCGCCGCCGGCAACTACCAGAACGATGGGCTGCTGGCGAACGTGTGCAAGCACAACGTGACGCGCTTTCCGTTCGAGCTCGCGCGCCTGGCCGAGGACCTCGCCGGCGGGCTGTTGGCGACCTGCCCGTCGGAGAAAGACTTCAGATCGCCGGAGCTCGGCCCGGTCCTCGAGAAGTACCTCAAGGGACGTGCCGACGTGCCCACCGAGAATCGCGTTCGGATCCTGCGCCTGATCGAGAACATGACCCACGGTCGCAACTCGGTCGGCTACCTCACCGAGTCGGTACACGGTGCGGGCTCACCGCAGGCGCAGCGGATCCAGATCGCCCGTCAGTTGGATATCGAGCACAAGAAGATGCTCGCCAAGCGGCTGGCGGGAATTTCGGAGGAGGAGTAGACGTGGACGCAGGATCCTGGCGTGAACGGAAGAAGAAGATCGAGGTTCTCGGCAGGCGGATGGCGTACGTGGAGATGGGCAGCGGAGACGCAATCGTGCTGCTGCACGGCAATCCGACGTCGTCGTTCCTGTGGCGCAACGTGGCCCCCCTCCTCGAGCCGGCCGGTCGATGCATCATCCCCGACCTGATCGGCATGGGAGACTCCGACAAGCTGGACGCCTCGGGACCGGGCAGGTACCGGTTCGTGGAGCACCGTGAGTACCTGGACGCTTTCTTCGAGGCCTTGGGCCTTGGAGATAGGGTGACGTTCGTGATCCACGACTGGGGTTCGGCGCTGGGCTTCGACTGGGCCAACCGTCACCGCGACCGCGTCAAGGCCATCGCCTACATGGAAGCCATCGTGATGCCGGTGACCTGGAACGACTGGCCCGAGGCGGCGCGAGGCATCTTTCAAGGACTCAGGTCCGACGCCGGCGAGGGGATGATCCTACAGAAGAACGTTTTCATCGAAAACATCCTCCCCGCGTCTATCCAGCGCCAGCTGTCCGAGGACGAGATGGCCGAGTATCGTCGCCCGTTCAGCGAGCCGGGCGAGGGCAGACGGCCAACGCTGACCTGGCCGCGGCAGATTCCCATGGAAGGCGAGTCGGCCGAGGTGGTCGAAATAGTGCGCAGTTACGGAGAGTGGTTGTCGACCGGTCAGCTGCCCAAGCTGTTCATCAACGCCGACCCCGGCGCGATCCTGATCGGCCGTCAGCGCGAGTTCTGCCGCGGCTGGCCCAACCAGACCGAGATCACGGTACCCGGCCTGCACTTCATCCAGGAGGACTCCCCGGACGACATCGGCCGCGCGATCGTTGACTGGATCCGCGGCCTCGAATAGACGTACCCATGGCTTTCAGATTGAAGAACCCAGTCGTCGATGGAAGAATGCCCACAGATCACACGGAGAAACACTGATCAGCACACGAGACCGCTGATCGCGCGGGTTGACGCAGATCCGCCCCGCATCGGTGGTAGCCTTTTGGCTGGAGGTCACCGATCCGATGGCGGTTCGCCCACATCTTTACGTTGCAGTCCTGTCAGTGGTGCTCATCGTCCCGACTCAGGCGATCGCGACGGATGGGTACGAGCCTTCCGAGACGACGAGGATCGCATTTCTCGGAACCGGAAATCCGAATGCGGATCCGAGACACTCCGGCCCCTCGGTGGCGGTCATCGTCAACGGGACGCCGTACATCGTCGACTTCGGGCCCGGCGTGGTCCGTCGAGCCGCAGGTCTCGCGGCCGAGTACGGCGGTCCGCTCGAAAGCTTCGACGTCGCCTCGCTGTCGCTGGCGTTTCTGACCCACCTTCACTCCGATCACACCACGGGGTACCCGGACCTCATTCTCACGCCGTGGGTGCTCGGCCGGGAGGTCCCGCTCGAGGTGTACGGACCCGAGGGGTTGAAGGCGATGACCGACCACATCCTCCGCGCCTACGCGGACGACATCAAGATGCGGTTGTACGGACGGGAGCCCGCAAACGACCAGGGCTGGCGCGTCGTCGTGCACGAGGTCGGCGAGGGCGTCATCTACAGGGACGACAACGTCACCGTCGAGGCCTTCGCCGTCGAGCACGGCAGCTGGCCCAAGGCGTACGGGTTCAAGTTTTCGACTCCCGACCGAACCGTGTGCATCTCCGGAGACTGCAGGCCCGGCGGGAAGCTGATCGAGGCCTGCCGCGGTGTCGACATCCTCATCCACGAGGTCTACTCCCAGACCGGCTTCGAGGATCGGGAGAAGACCTGGCAGGAGTACCACCGGCGGTTCCACACCTCGACTCTCGAGTTGGCCGAGATCGCGGCCAAGGTCGAACCGAAGCTGTTGCTCCTCTACCACCAGCTGTACTGGGGCGCCACCGACCAGGATCTCGTGGACGAGGTGCATTCGAAGTACGACGGCGAGGTCGTGTCGGCCAAGGATCTCGACGTCTATTGAAGAGCAATTCGCTTCGCGGATTGCGATCCGACGTTGACTTTCGGATACCCGGGACATAATGTTTCGTGTACCAATGAATTTTGTTCTATAAGACTATATCTTTAAATTTGCGTACGAATGAAATTGCACCGACCGAGGAGGAGCGTATGGCTACCACTGACATCTACGAGCGGCTCGCAGAACACCTCGATCAGGGTGTCGTGGGAAGTCCCAAATCACCATCGCTGACGGCGATACTCGAGATCCTGTTTCCCGAGAATGAGGCAGAGATCGCCCTCCATCTGCCGATGATGGGGACTCCGCTGTCGGAACTGAATCAGCTCTTCCAGGACCGTGTCGACACTCTCGAAGAAACCCTTGAACGCATGGCCCGTCGCGGCACCGTGTACGCGAGCCAGAAGCCGGGCCAAGAACGGAAATACCGCCTCCTGCCGCCGATCCCGGGCTGGGCCGAAGCACCGTTCTGGGCCGGCAAGGAAACCGAGGACACCCGCAAGCTGGCGCCTCTTTTGCTCGAGTACCGCGAAGAGGCGTTCGGAACCGAGTTGGCTCGGGGCGATATGCCGATCATGAGGGTCATACCGGTGCACAAGAGCGTCAAGGACACGCGCGACATCGTGCCCCTGGAAGAGCTCGGACCCAGGATCGAGGAGGCGTCGTACCGTGCCGTTGGCCACTGTCCCTGTCGGCTCATGAAGAAGGTGGTCGACGAGGGATGCGACTACTCGCGCGAAAACTGCCTCCACTTCGGGGCCATGGGTCGGTACATGGTGGAGTACGGCATGGCGCGCGAGATCACTGCCGAGGAGACGCTCAAGATTCTCGAGGACGCTCGTGAGGAGGGCCTGGTCCACATCATCGACAACATCGAAGGACGCATGAGCACGATCTGCAACTGCTGCGGCTGCTGCTGTGTCCTCCTTCAGACCAAGAAGATGATGGGGCTGCACACCATTTCGACCTCGAGCTACCTGGCCGAGGTTGACGCCGACGAGTGCGCCGCGTGCGGCACCTGCGAGGGTCGCTGTCCCATGGGCGCCATTGCCGTCGGCTCTGAAGAGGTGGCAGCGGTCGACGGAACGTTGTGCATCGGTTGCGGAGTGTGCACCCCCACCTGCCCCAACGAGGCGGTGACTCTCGGATTGCGCAGGGACATGACGCCGACACCGGAGTTCTCGGACTTCATCGCGGCGAGATTCAAGGGTGCGTGATGGTCGAGTACGACGATTGCATCGTCTTCAACCTGGCCAAGGCCTACCAGACGGCGCACGGCAAGCTCGCGACATTGCTGAAACCACTGGGTTTGACGCCCATCCAGACGCTGGTGCTCGACGCGATCGCAGAGGGAGACGGGCCGTCCGCGAGCGAGATCGGCAAACGGCTGCTGCTCGACAATGCAACGATTTCCGGAGTCCTCGATCGCCTGGCCGACGGCGGTTGGATCGTCAAACAAACCGACGAGCGGGATCGGCGAGCACTCAGGATCTTTCCATCCGACAAGGCTCTCGAGTCGGGTGCTGAGGTAATCACGGCGAGGGACGAGGCCAACGATCAGATCCTGGCAGAGCTGAACGTGGAGGAGAAGATCCTCTTGAAAAGACTCCTGCGCGACATTCGATGACGAGGTTGTGACGATGACGCCCACTATCGGTACGAGCATTCCTCAGCCCGACCTCGGCGACGGCTGGAAGAAGACCGCGTGCGTGCTCTGCGCCCAGAACTGCGGCCTCGAGGTGCTGGTTGAGAACGGGCGCCTGGTCCGGTCCAGGCCGGACAAGACGAACCCACGAAGCCAGGGCTACATCTGCCGCAAGGGGTCGAACATCGCCAACTTCCAACACCACGCCCAGCGGCTCGAACACCCGTTGAAGCGGTTCGGCGCCGGCTTCGAGCGCATCTCCTGGGACCGGGCCATCGACGAGATCTCCGACAGGCTGCAGAGCATCGTTGACGAGCACGGACCCCGCTCGCTGGCCTTCATGGGGGGTGGTGGCCAGGGCTCCCACCTATCGGCCGCGTTCGCGGTACGACTGCTGCGCGGGCTCGGCTCGCACTACCACTACAGTGCTCTGGCCCAGGAGCTCACCGGACTGTTCTGGGTTCTCGGCCGCGGCCTCGGCCGGCAGTACCTGCACATGGGACCCGACGTACAGCGAACCGACATGCTCGTCGCGCTCGGCTGGAACCCCTGGATGAGTCACCAGATGCCACAGGCTCGTCGTCACGTGACCCGATTCCAAAAAGATCCGGACAAGCTCCTGGTCGTCATCGACCCTCGCCGTACCGCGACTGCCGAGCGGGCCGACATCCACCTCGCCATCCGCCCGGGAACCGACGCGCTGCTGCTCAAAGCCGTGCTGGCCACGATCATCTCTGAGGGCTGCTACGACGACGCGTACGTGGCGGCCCACGTCACCGGGTTCGACCGGATACGCGGCTGGTTCGAGGACTTCGACGTGGAGGCGGCCCTGCGCGTGTGCGAGCTGGACCCGGGTGCGGTTCGCGAGCTGTGTCGACTGATGACCACACGGGAGTGGTCCATGCACTCGGACCTCGGCATCCTGATGAACCGGCACAGCACCATGACCTCGTACCTCGAGCTGATCCTGCTCGCCGTCTGTGGGCGTATCGGAGTCCCCGGTGGGAACATCATCCCGGGCCATGTGATGCCGCTCGGAGCCCACTCGGACGAGCGTGATTCCAGGACCTGGCGAACGGTCGCGACCGACTTCCCAGCCATCATGGGGATCTTCCCGCCGAACGTGCTGCCGGAGGAAATCAAAGCCGACCACCCGGACCGCGTCAGGGCCGTGATCGTGAGTGACGCGAACCCGCTCCGCTCCTACGCCGACACCTCCGCCTACGAGGACGCGTTCTCGCAGCTAGACCTGCTGGTGACCGTCGAGCTCGCCACGACCGAGACTGCCGCCCTGTCCCACTACGTGCTGCCGGTTCGGTCGCCGTACGAGTCATGGGACGGGACGTTTTTCACGTGGACGTACCCCGACGTGTACTTCCAGATGCGGCGACCCGTCGTCGAGCCCGAAGGCGAGGCTCTCGAGACCAGCGAGGTCTTCGTCCGGCTTGCCGAGCGCATGGGCCTCGTCCCAGAGATTCCTGAAGAGCTTGTTGACGCAGCCCACGGAGACCGCCTTCGGTTCGGCGCAGAGTTGCTCGGATTCATGGCGCAGGAGCCTCGAGTACTCGCGATGATGCCGTACGTGCTCGCCAGGACCCTGGGTCCGGTGCTCGGCTCGGTCAATCTCGCCGCCCTTTGGGGTCTGTTGTCGGGAGCTCCAGGATCGTTTCGGAAAAACGCCGCGCGCGCGGGCCACGAGTCCGGGCCAACCCTCGGAGAGGAACTCTTTCAATCCATCCTCGATCACCCCGAGGGGATCTGGGTCGGCCGCTGCGACGAAGACAACAACCTGGCGGCGCTCCGCACCGATGACGGCAGGATCAACGTGGTCATCGACGAGCTGGCAGACGCCGTGGTCGGCCTCGACGCGGCATCCGAGACGGCGGACCTCGAACTTGATCCGAAGTATCCGCTGGTGCTGGTGGCCGGCTTCCGAAATGACATGAATGCCAACACCCTGATGCGCAACCCGACCTGGAACGAGGGGCGGCGCGCCTGTACGCTGCAGATTCACCCGGCAGACGCCGAACCGCTGGGCATCAGCGACGGAGCGCCGGTACGTGTGTTCACCGATGCCGGCGAGGTGGAGGTGGAGGCCGAGGTCACCGAGATGGCCCACCCCGGTCAGGTGGCGATTCCGCACGGATTCGGCCTCGACTACGACGGCACCACCGACGGGGTCAACGTCAACAGGCTCACCCCCAGCCGTCACCGTGACCCGATCGCCGGCACGCCGCTGCACAAATACGTGCCATGCCGGGTGACGCTGGCCGAGGAGTGACGGCAGGCTCAGCCAAAGAGGCACGGAGCCCCCGCCCGCCCGGTGAGCCGCAAGCAGGGGACAGGAGGCAGCGAGGCGTGAGCAGTGAGCAGTAAGCAGTGAGCTCAGGGCGTCACGCCCTCATGCCCACGAGTCCACGAGCCCTTGGTCGACAGGCGGTCAAGCGACCAGCGACGGAGGCGGAGAGATTGCCTCGGGTGTCAGATGGTCGGTGCCAATGGCGGGATGACGACAGCGCGTCGAGGGTCGAACGATGGGGACGAAGACGAAGTTGAGGACGAACACGAAGAGCGGGCGAGAGGGGGATCTGGTATCTGACGTCTGGCATCCGGGCAGGAGGGGGCTCTGAGTCTCTGCGCCTCCGTGGCTTCGTCGTATGAACCCGTATCAAAACGGGGTGACGTGCATCGAACGTGCGAGAATTGCCGGGCAAAGGGGACGACGTGCGTCGCGAGTACATCAGCCAACAGCAGCGACAGCACGGCCGCAAGGTGCTGGCAGTGCTGCCGATCCACTACCCGAAGGAGCTCCTCACCGCCATGAACCTCCTGGCGGTCGAGCTGTGGGGGCCGCCGGGCAAGCCACGAGGTCCGGACGCGGGACGCATCCAGACCTACGTCTGTGCGGTCGTCCGCAACGCGCTCGCATTCCTCGCGTCCGGGGGGGCCGACGTCGTGGACGGGGTGCTGTTCCCCCACACCTGCGACTCGATCCAGGGGCTGGCGACCCAGGCGCCGGACTTCGGCGGCTGGGGCAAGCAGGTTTTTCGCTTCCTCCATCCCAAGGGCGACGACCGGCCCAGCTCTCGCACCTTTATCAGGCGGGAGCTCGAGGTTCTGGCAGTCGAGCTCGAGCGGCTGACCCACGCACCGCTCGAACCGGAGGCGCTCGGCCGGGCGATCGATCTGCACCGCGAGATCCACGCGCTGCGCGCCCGGCTGGTGGACCGACGACGGTGCCTTCCGGTCGATGACCTCGCCCTCTACACGGCGCTCCGCCGGGGCGAGTTCCTGTGGCCGTCAGACCACCTCGGCGAGCTGCGCGAGGCGGCGGCCGTTCTCGACGACACAACGGCGCAGCAGGGCACCCCGGTGATGATCACAGGCCTGGTGCCGGAACCCATGACGATCTTCTCGGCCCTCGACGAGGCCGGCGCGTTCGTGGTGGCCGACGACTACGCCGCGGTCGGTCGGCGGATCGTCCGGGACTACCCGAAGTCGGCTGCGGACCCCCTCGACACCCTCGTCGATCTCCAGTTCGCAGGGCCACCGTGCTCGACGCGGACCATCGCTCAGCAACGTCGCATCGACGTCCTCGAGCAGACGTTCGACCGAAGCGGAGCAGCCGGGCTCATCATCCACATGATCAAGTTCTGTGAACCGGAGCTGTTCGACGTGCCGCTGATCCGACGGCGGTTCGAGGCGAAGGGTGTGCCCGTGCTCTACCTGGAGAGCGAGCTCGAGCGAGAGCTCGCCGGCCAGACCGTCACCCGCGTCGAGGCGTTCGTCGAAATGTTGCGGCCGGTCCAGATCCAGATCGGGAGCGTCACATGATCTCACGACGGGTCCAGTACGAGGTGGCCGGCCGTGTCACCGGTCCGATTTTGATGGCGCTCCAGAACTACCAGCAGCAGCGACGGCGACGAAGGCGGTCCCCCAAGGACAACCCTTTCGGACCACCCATACAGTGTGCCCGCAAGATGAAGGACCTGATGAGTATCTACTACTACCAGGGCCGCTGGGCGGACGGCGCGGTGCCTGTGGCGTGGATCACCAGCGGCTTCCCGGTCGAGCTGCTGAGGGCCTTCGGGTTCTACTCGGTCTACCCGGAGAACCATGGGGCGCTGTGCGCCGCCCGCCACATGATGCCGGAGCTCGCGGCGGTCGCCGAGGACGCCGGGTACTCCCGCGACCTGTGCGCCTACGCGCGTACTGATCTGGGCAGCGTGCTCTCGGGCAACACGCCGTTGGGCCGGATACCGAAACCCGACCTCGTGGCGGCGTGCAGCAACATCTGCCAAACCGTTCTGTACTGGTTCCGCTCCATCGCCGACCACCTCGGCGTACCGTTCTTCGTGCTCGACACTCCGTTCGTGTACGGCGACTTCAAGCAGCATCATCTCGACTACGTCTCCGACCAGCTGCTCGAGCTGTCTGATGTCGCCTCACGGATCTCGGGCCGAATCGTCACCGAGGAGGAGCTGCTGGAGGTCAACCTCCGTGCCATGGAGGGCAGCAGGCTGTGGGGGGAGTGCCTCGACATCAGCCGCACGTGCCCCTCACCGTGGAGCTCGTTCGACCACTTCTACCACATGGCCCCGATCGTCACCCTGCGCGGCACCGAGGCGTGCAACGCCTACTACCGTGAGCTCAAGGACGAGCTTGACGACAGGGTGGCGAAAGGCATCGGAGGCATCAAGGACGAACGCCACCGACTGCTGTGGGACAACATCGCGATCTGGCCCAAGATGCGCGACCTGTCGCGGTTGTTCGCGACACACGGCTTCTGCTTCGTGACCGCGACCTACACCAACGCGTGGCGTGAGTCGCTCCCCTTCTGGGATCCCAAAGACTGGCTGCGCTCTTCGGCCAAGATGCTTTCCAACACCATCCTCAACCGCGACCTCAAGAACAGGCTGCGCGTGATGACGGGCCTGATCGAAGACTTCGAGTGCGACGGCGTCGTGCTCCACTCAGACCGCTCGTGCAAGCCGTACTCGGTCGGTCAGTACGACCTCAAGGGCGCGCTGACCCGCGAGCTCGGTGTCAAGGTCGCCGTCATCGAGGCCGACCATGCCGATCCGCGCGAGTATGCGGACGAGCAGGTCGAGACCCGGCTCCTGGCGTTCATGGAGAGCTTCGAATGAGCGGACCACGGGGCTGCACGTTCGGCATCGATGTCGGGAGTACCACCTTGAAGGCGGTAGCCGTCGACGCCGAAGGCGCGATCGTCGCGAGCCACGTGGAAGCCACCACGCCGTTCATCGAGGACCAGAGCGAACGGGCACTGGCGGCGTTGCGAACACGCTGCCCGCTCGGAGGCGAGGGGCCGCTCGGTGCCACCGGCTACGGCCGCAAGCGGATCCCATCGGCGACCAGGGTCGTCACCGAGATCACGTGCCACGCCCGCGGCGCCTATCACCTGATCCGACGTTCGGGCGTCCTGATCGACTTCGGAGGACAGGACACAAAGGTCATCCGGATCGGTGACCACGGCGAGGTGGTGGACTTCACCATGAACGACAAGTGCGCCGCCGGCACCGGCAGGTTCTTGGAGGTGATCCTCGGTCGGCTGCACGTCCCACTGGAGGAGGCTGCCACGATGGCCGAAGATGCCGCGAGCGCGGTGTCGGTCTCTTCCACGTGCACCGTGTTCGCCGAGAGTGAGGTGATCTCACTGGTCGCCCACGGCAAGCCGGTTCCGGACATCGTGCTCGGGCTGCACCGCTCGCTCGCCTCGCGGGTGTCCGCGCTCGCCGGCCGCATGAAGGACGGCCGAGAGGTGTTCATGAGCGGTGGCGTGGCCCTCAACCGGGCGATGGCTGACGCCCTGGCCGCCGAGATCGCCGCCCCGATTACCGTGCTCCCGGAACCGCAACTGGTCGGCGCCCTCGGCGCCGCCCTGGGAGTGCGCACCTGACCCACCTGCGGCTCGGTCCCCGGGGTGGGCGGTGGAGTTCGTGTCAACCCGTGTTCTGTTCAACGACCTTCGGCGTTCCACAGTCTCCCGACCTCAGGTTGAACACCACGAACCGCGGTCCTCGAGCACTCGGCCTGCCGCGGCCAGACGCGCGAGGTGCTTGGTGATCATGTTGCTTTCCCAGTAACGCAGCAGGTCGGGAGCGTAGGGATATCCGCCGTGGATGGGGCTTGTTTGGACGAGATCGTCCACTGTCGTCGGTTGATCGAGCTTCGCCAGGATCCGCGCGTCGCGCTGATGGATCACCTCGGCGTAACGTTGCAGCCGACCCTGGACGTCATCGGTGATGATCCCTTTGTGGCTGGAGACGAGCACGGCAGGTCGGAGGTCGGCGACCTTCTGGATCGACTCCAGAAAGAGCTCGATGTCGCTCTCGTCGTGGCCGTACCAGGGACCGAACGACGTCAAGTCGATATCGAAAGTCAGCGCGATGCCGTGATTCGGCTCGAAGAGCACGTAGTGATCGTCGGTGTGCCCGGGGGTGTGCACGCACTCGAGCCTGATGGTGCCGAGGTCGAGCACCTGGCCGCTCTCGAAATGGCTGTCGGCAGCTGCCCCTCGGGCGCCCAGATTCGCGGTGACGTAATTCTTCCAGTACTCGGCGTTGTCCGGACCAGCCAGGCGAATCGACTGCTCGTCGAGTCGCCAGAAAATGTCTGAACGTTCGACCGGGCTGACGATTCTGGAATCCTCGAACAGCCAAAGCCCCGCGCAGTGGTCCGGGTGCGCATGGCTCACGACGACGAGATCCGGCACCCATCGCGTTCGCAGCTCGCGCAGGCGCTCGATGCCGCAACCGACGTCGATCAGAACATCGGTGTCTCCGCGGATCACGAAGCTGTGGCTGTGTGGGAATCGGCCACCGCCGGGTGATTCGAGCAGGTACAGGCCGGCGACGATCTGTTTGAGGCCGTGGATGTCGTTCATGAGCCCTCGGCGACTCGCTCCCAGCGCGTTCGGGCTCGGAGCACGTCGGCCCCGTCCGAACGGCGACGCAGGAGGTGCAGGAACGCGCGTTCGCCGGCGTTCTGGACTTCCGATTCGACGGTGTCGCCGAATCGGCACTCGGCCTGGTAGTGGACATCGAGCACGGCCGGCAGGTGGCTCTGCCACAGCTCCTGTGGCGTGGTCTCGGTGGCCCACTGTACGTAGGCCGCGTTGTTGACGTGGTGCACCATGTCGAGGTCGGCGTATCGGACTTCAAACGCACGCTGCCTGTCGGCGGTTTCCACCGGAGGGATTTTCTCCAGGGACGCGGGACTTTCGTCGGACAGGATCGGTCCGAGCGCATCGAGGATGAACGGCGGCAGTCGCACCGGCCGCCGCCGGTCGAGGTGCATGACGATCCACATGGTGGTCGCCTCGCCGAGCTGCGCGCCATCCTCTCCCCAGACGCGAAAGCGGCGCTCGATCATCAGCCGACTGGCAGCGTGCGGCCAGGTCTCCACCGTGATCGTGTCCCCGCCCCGGGGCCAACGGCTCATTTCCGCCCTCAACCGGGTAAGCACCCAGGCGAGCCGGTTGTCGATCAGGAACCGGACCGCGGTGTCGAGCAGGTGCGCGTGGGCGGTGGCCGCCTCCTGGAGCAGCAGCAGCATGGCGCGCACCGAGACCCTGCCGAACGGGTCGGTCTCGTAGGTACGAACCCGGTACGCCTCGCGGTATCGTGCCGGAGGTTCGTGTGGTGAGCCGGTGGTCGCCATGGCGGATGGTAGTATATCGGCTCGTCGGGGAGGCCGTTCACGACCGCGAGTCGGTGCGGCCAGGCGGCGACAAGCCTGCACGATGTGCCTGATTCTCATTGCCAACGATGTCCACCCGAGGTACCGGCTGGTGGTTGCCGCCAACCGCGACGAGTTTTACGAGCGACCCACGGCTCGAGCGGAGTGGTGGCAGGACCTGCCGGGCTTGCTGGGCGGCCGCGACCTGCAATCCGGCGGCACCTGGATGGGAGTGACCCGGAGCGGGCGGTTCGCAGCCGTCACCAACTTCCGCGAACCGGGCGCGATGCGCGATGACGCCCCCTCCCGCGGAGGTCTCGTGCTCGGTGCCCTCACCACACCGTCGAGTCTCGACGATCACCTGGCACAGGTGGCGAGTGAAGGGGACAGGTACAACGGATTCAACCTGCTGGCGAGCGATGACGGCGGGTTGTGGGTGTACTCGAACCGGCACGAGGCTCCGCCGCGACCGATTGGTGAGGGTGTCTTCGGAATCTCGAACCATCTGTTCGACACGCCGTGGCCCAAGGTGGTGAACGGCAGAGAACAGCTCACCGAGGCGCTGGAGTTCGAGGGGAACGCGCTCGTCGCTGCTCTGCTGTCACTTCTCGCCGACCGGGAGGTCCCGCCCGACGACGAGCTGCCCGACACCGGTATCGGTGTCGACTTCGAGCGAGTGCTCGGGTCGAGCTTCATCGCCAGCCCGGCCTACGGCACCCGCGCCTCGTACGCGGTTCTGTTCGACCGCGACGACGAGGTCACCTTCGTCGAGCAGAGCTTCGAGCGGGGAGAACCCGCGGGCGATCCGGTCCGGTTCGACTTTCACCTCGAGAGATCTCCGTAGAGCCCTAATCTCAGATTCCGCATGTCCTTGTCTCCCGAGGGAATCGGAGGCACTGGCGCTCCTGCGTTCCCCTGCGATCCTCGTGTTTTCGCGGGTCTATACTGTGGTGGATCGAGGAGGAGGCAATCATGGAACAGGTATTCAAGACGAAGATCACCGAGATGCTCGGCATTCGGCATCCGATCGTCCAGGGTGGCATGATGTGGATGGCCAACCCCGAGTTCGTCTCTGCGGTCTCCAACTCGGGCGCCCTGGGCATCATGACGGCGCTGTCCTACGACTCTCCCGAGGAGCTGGCGGCTGCAATCGAGAAGACTCGCTCCCTCACCAAGGAGCCTTTTGCGGTCAACCTGACCTTGCTGCCCACGCTGGTGCCCAAGAACTACGACGGCTACTTCGACGCCATCATTGACAGCGGAATAGATATTGTCGAGACCGCCGGCCGCAATCCGGAACCGTACATGGACAAGCTCAAGGGCGCCGGGATCAGGGTCATTCACAAGTGCACGTCTGTCAGATTTGCGAAGAAGGCACAGGCCGTGGGCTGCGACGTCGTGTCGATCGATGGGTTCGAGTGCGCCGGCCACCCCGGTGAGGAGGACGTGACGTCGTTGATCCTGATCCCGCTGACCGATGACGCGATCGACATCCCGATCATCGCGTCCGGCGGCTTCGGCGACGCGCGCGGGCTGGTCGCGGCGCTGGCGCTCGGCGCCGACGCCATGAACATGGGCACCCGGTTCGTGGCGACCCGGGAGGCGCCGGCCCACGACAACGTCAAGCAGTGGCTGGTTGACGCCTCCGAAAACGACACGACCCTGGTGATGCGGTCGCTGCGCAACACCGAGCGGGTGCTGAAGAACCCGATCGCCGAGCAGGTCATCGAAATGGAGGCCAGGGGCGCGCCCCTCGAGGAGCTCGCACCGCTGCTCAGCGGCAAGCGGGGGTACAAGGTGCTCACCGAAGGCGACCTCGACCACGGCCTGTCGACCGCGGGCCAGATCGTCGGCATGATCCGGTCGATTCCGACTATTCAGGATCTGGTGGACACGATCATGCGCGAGGCGAGGTCGATCGCGACCGATCGGATCGCGGGCCAGCTGCTCTCGTGAGCATTCCCGCCGGCAGGAGGGGCGCGTGACCCACAGTCTCGAGGTTTTCTCGGGCGACGAGCTGGTGTTTTTCAGCGACGGCAAGTGGATCTATCCGCTGTTCGAGCTGGAGCGCTTCCTGGTCGATTACCGAGGTGCGCCGGAGGGGCTCCTCGCCGTCGACAAGATCGTCGGCAAGGCGGCGGCGATGATGCTCGTACACCTCGGTATCGGCCAGATCCACGCCGGCATGATGAGCAGCCTCGCGGCGGCCTTTCTGCGGCAGCGGCAGGTCTCGTTCTCCTGCGACGTGCTGGTGGATCAAATCCTGTGCCGGACCGAGGAGCTGCTCGCGGACATCGATGACCTCCAACAGGCGTACCGCCTGCTCAAGCGGCGAGCCGATGGCGTCGCAAACAAACGAGTGCCATGACGACGATTGCGACGATGCCCGCCAGCGACAGCAAAGTGGTTAGCGGCTGGATCAGCGATCTGGAGATGTCCACAGGGTGCATCAGGTTCAGACGCGCGGGGAGGGGGA
>JBFELO010000101.1:0-16418 GCA_041552055.1 Candidatus Sulfomarinibacteraceae bacterium
GCGCTTCCCAGTCTTCGCTGTCCCTGAACGACCCGGTGGACGACGAGGGGGACTCGGAACTCGGTGACCTGCTCGAGCAGACCGTGTTGCCGGACACCGACGAGCGCATCCTGCGCGAGTCGTTCATGCGGGCGATGGCTGTCGCCCTGGCCGAGCTTCCAGATCGGGAACGAAGGGTGCTGGAACTCCGGTTCGGACTGCAGGACGATCAGCCGAAGACCCTGCGTGAGATCGGAGAAATCCTCGACCTCTCGCGCGAGCGGGTTCGGCAGATCGAGAGCCGGGCGCTGAACAAGCTCCGCCGATCACACAAGACCAGATCCTTGGCTGGCTATCTGAATTAGCTTTGTCGAACCTCCCCGCCGCTCGCGGCTGACGCCGCGAGCACGATGTGTCGTGTCGTTCGTCTCCGAATGCGAGCATTCGTCGACGTTCGCAACTCCACATCTGCCCGCCTGCGGCGGGCGCCGGGATGATGATTGGACAGCCCCGCACCCCCTTTTGTGTGTATCGCGCCAAGCGCCGCCCCTCTCGCCGCGCCCTGCTTCGCTCGGCATCGAAGGGACGACCACGAGGTCTATTCATCGTTGCCTCGGTCGCGATGCGCAGCGAGAGGGACACCTTCGGCGCGATCCGCGTCGCGGGGTCGGCGCGATCGGTGGCGGGACGCATTCGGCGGCAGCGCCTGCGGCTACGCCGTGACAAGTCTTGCATCTTGTATCTGGGAGGGGGACAGGGCGGGTGCATCTTGCATCAGGACGGTTGCTGGGTCTACCTTTTCTGCCTCCTCACCACTCGCGTTCCGGCGAGGATGTCGTGCAGGGCACAGCGGTCCGGCCGAAAGACCACCATCAGGTGACCGATGCCGAAGGTGAACGAGCTCACCGAGTACGCGATGAGACGCAGCAGCCCGCGCGTCAAACCGATCGGGCAACGGTGCTGATGATCGATGATCTCGAGGCCGCAAAGTCGCTTGCCGGGTGTCGCTCCGAAGAGTCCCCAGCCGACCGCGAAGTAGCACCACCAGAGAGCGATCCACATTCCCAATACGCCGCTCGCGTGGCTGATCCAGGTGGGGTCGGACACCGCATCGGTGACCTCCTGCAGATTGACCGGCAGGGCGGTCCAGTGGATGGCTCGTGTCACCGGAGTGGCGAGCAGCGCACACAGGCCGCAGAAGATCCCCATGTCGAGGAGAGTCGCGATCAGGCGACGAAGCGGGCCTCCCGGACGAGGAGCTTCGGCTGCCTCGGCCGAATGGTCGACCTCGTCAGCGGCGACATCCAACTCCGGTGCCATGAGCCGGCGGACCTACAGCGGCGTCAGTCCGCCGTGTGCCTGATGCTCGAGCCACAGTGCGGAATAGGCGTTCAGGAACCGGAATCTGGAGCGGTACAGGTGCTCCAGTTGACCGGTGTCACCGTCGTACAGCGTGTCATCGATGAACCACTGGAAGCGGCGGTCCATCTCGCGAGCGCGTTCCAGGCTCTGGGTCGAACGCTCGAGGAGTTCGAACGCACGTTCGTCACTGTCGATTGACGCCAGGCGCGAAATCTCGTCCCGCTCTTCCTCCATCTTGACACGCAGGGCCGCGCTTCGCAGAAAGAAGACGTGCAGGTCCCACCTGGTTGTCCCCTTCTGAACCGTCCTCTGCACGAGGGCGCGATAACTCGCGACCTCCCATGGCTCGAGGTTGAGGTGGTGAAGTTCCGGCGCGGTGATGACGCGGTCCGGCGACCGGTCCCAAGCCACCATTTCGACTGCAAACATGATCTTGTGGAGCGCTTCGTTGAGCAGTGGGTCGGCCGGAAGCAGGTCGGTCAGGGATGCGCTCTCCTCGTCGGACTCGGCCACCGTGCCGAGCTCCGGCGTCAGTTGGGGGAATGGGTCGGATCCCGCGTCGGGCACCACCTGGACGATCGGCACGGCGCCGGCGTCCGAGTGCGACGGTGGGGCCGGTGCCAGGCGGATTTGCGGCGCCCTTTCCCTGACGGTTTCGAAACCCTCCAGCACGCTCTGCATCGCGTGCCTCACCGCGAGGATATCTTCCCGTTTGAGATTATCGTCACGGCGTCCGGCGTCGAATCGGAGTCTGGACTCCCGGAATTCCGAGATCTGCTCGGTCAACGCCTCGTGAGTGGCCTCGGGGTTGCGCTCGAGGAAACGCTCGATCTCGAAGACCCGATTGGTCTCCTCCAGGATCCGCACTTCCTCCTGACGGTAGAGGCGGTTGAACTGGTTCTTGGCCTCGATGTTGGTGACGACGATCTCTGCGAGAACCGGCGGATGGAGGAACGCCTTGCCCAGCCGTTGCTTCAGTTTCCGGTAGCGATCGTAGACCCGCGAGTCGATGAGACCCTGGAAATCCTCGATTGCGCGGAGCTCCGTGCGGAAGTCGCGGACGGCCTCGACCAGAGGGCCGGCCTCCGCCGGAGGGATAGGGGCGATACCCGCGAAAGCTGCCATGCGCTCGAACGTCGTCCGAAGCTCGGCCGGATCGCGCGGCACGACCCGATTACCTTCGATCGGTGCTTCGGCCAGCCGGGTCAGCAGGATGTCGAGCTTGTCGAGCGTGTCCTGGTTGAAGTCATCCGACAGCAGGTAGAACTTCGCCAGCGCGAACAGGATCTTCTCGTCCTGACGTTTGAGGTGATCGAAGAACTTGCGGAAAAGTGACGGAGGGAACTCGCTTTCGGTCTTCGCCAACTCGACCCAGATCCGACTCAGCTCGCGGTTGATCTGCTCGAATTCGATCTGAGCGCCGCGTGAGTCCTCGACCCCCATGCGGGGCACCAACTCCTGCAGCCGTCGGTAGAGCGCCTGGAAATCGTACGTGTACGGGATCGAATCTTCGCCGCGATGCTTGAAGACCCCTCCCAGAAACTGGTAGAAGGTCCACAGTGAACGAAATCGGTCCGAGAGACCGGTAAACTGTTCGCTCAATCGATGAACGTTGGACGATTCCATGTCCCTGTAGCATACAACATTGGAGCGAGATAGGACAACGAAGGGAGGCGGGGAAATGCTCGGACCGCAGGTGCTCAGCGAGGACGAGATCGGGGACGTCGTGCGTCGTCTGGCAGCAGAGGTCGCGGCCGATCTCGAGGGCCGCACGCCAGTGTTCATCGGTGTTCTCAAGGGCTGTGTCTACTTCCTGACAGACTTGACGCGGCACATCAACAAGTCCATGGAGATCGACTTCATCCAGGTATCGAGCTACGGCGCGAGCACGACTTCGTCGGGATCCGTGGTGTTGGTGAAGGACATCACCGTGGACGTGCGCGATCGCGACGTGTACCTGGTCGAGGACATCGTCGACACCGGCACCACCTTGACTGACGTCGTGCGGTTGCTGGAGGCGCGTCACCCCCGCACGGTGCAGATCGTGAGCCTGCTCTCCAAACCCTCCCGGCGCCAGGTGGAGGTTCCCATCACGTTCCTCGGCATCGAGATCGAGGATCGGTTCGTGGTGGGCTACGGGCTCGACTACGCGGAAAACTACCGCAACCTGCCCGCGATCTACGAGTTCCAGGTGGAAGACGGTCCGAGCTAGCAGGAATGCGTGGCTTTGGATCGGAGGCCGCGTGCACGGATCGACCGGGGTTGGTAGAATGCCGCGACGAGATCGTGGGGATACCGTTCAGAAACCCCGGGGCAGCAACGGAGGCGAGATGGATGCCGGTGACTACCGCATTCTGATCCGAGGTGCAGGCGAGCTGGCGTCGGCGACAGCGCATCACCTCTATACCCAGGGTTTCAAGCGCATCCTCATGCTGGACCGCCGTTACCCGAAGGCGGTTCGTCGAAAGGTCTGCTTCTGCGAGGCGGTTCTGGAAGGGCAGCAGGTTGTTCAGGGTGTGCCCGCCACCCTCGCGCGCGTACTCGACGCAGTGGACGAAATCCACGAGCGCCAAGAGATCGCAGTCGCGGTCCTCAACCTCGAGGAAACGATCCGGACGTGGAAGCCTGACGTCTTTATAGAGGCGGCGATGCTCCGCCAGAACTGGGGTCTGAAGCCAGACCTGGCGCCGATCGTGATCGCCCTCGGCCCTGGGTACGTCGCCAAGAAGGACTGCCACGCGGTGGTCGAGACCGTCCGGGGACCCGAGGTGGGCGCGGTGTTCGACGATACCGGAGACCACCTCGAGGACGAGCCGCCAGCCGAGATCATGGGCTATTCCGAGGAGCGGGTCGTCAAGGCGATTCGCGACGGGATCTTCTTCACCCAGAGAGAGATCGGTGATGAAGTGGATCGAGGAGAGCGGATCGGTACCGTGGTCTCCGTGTACGGGGTGGAGGATTTCCGCCGGGGTGTTCCGGTCGATGCATCGTACGCCGTGACGGCACGGATCACGGGTGTCGTTCGCGGGCTGCTGCGGGACGGTGTCCCTGTCAAGGCGGGCGACAGGATTGCCGACGTCGACCCCCGCGGTGCCACCGACGATCTCGACCACGTCTCGGACAAGTCACACCGCGTCGCCGAGGGGGTGCACGAGGCACTGCTCGGCCTGATCGCGCGAAAACCCAAGAAGACCCGGCGTCGCGCGAGCTGAGTCTGGCGGCGTGGATTCATATACAAAATCGAACCGGATTGTGTGCAACGACAGGCCTCCCGAAATCTCGGGGGCGACATCGGGTGCACGCAGCCTTCGTGTTACGGACACGTCACCGCGGTGTACGTTTCGTCGTAGTTGCCGAAGCAGGTCAAATCCGCGCTCACCGGGCCCACGAGCTTGCTCGCGCCGACGAAGAAGTCAGCCCCCGAGTTGTCGTTGCGCACGCTCGAGGACGTGCCACTGATGCTCGATCGGTCGAACCTCACCGGACCGCCGTCATCGGCGTTGAGAATCGCGTAACCACCCGTCCCGCCGGTGACCTCGGCGGTCGCGCCGGTGGCCGTCAAAACCGCGCCTCCTCGATTCAGAACGCCGTAGTTGAAGCCGGTTCCGCCGAACGCCTTGACGATCAGGTTGGTGGCCGTGAGCTCACCGCCGCTGTGATTCTCGACACCGTGGTTGGAGTCCGCAGCCGCGAACGCCTCTGCGGTCACATCGAAGAGGGTGATGTCGCCGAGATCCCGGTTCCTGATCGCCCAGGTCATGGACCCGCCCGTCGCCGAGATGCCGACATGCTCGAGACTGACCTCCGAGCCATCCATGCTGTAGATGCCGTGGATGTCCCCGGTTGCGAGGCCCTGGGCGTTGATGTTCACGTCACTGAGGTGCGCTTCGCCAAGGTTGGCAATCTGGACTCCGGTGGCGTATCCGCTCGACGCCACCTGGAAGGACGAACGCGAGAGCGCCGCGACGGCGTTGTCGCCTAGAAAGCCGATTCCGGTTCCATCCACTTCCGTCACCAAAACCGTCACTCCGTCGACCTGCGGGTTGGCGGATGTGGCCACGATTCCAAGACCGAGGTCCGCGTCCTGGACGATGACCCGACTGTCACGTAGCAGCGCCCTTGAACCGTCGGTGTATTCGATCCCCGTGGCAATGACGTCGGACACCCTGTACGTGACGACCTCGACGTTGCGGAGCTCTCCCGTGCTGTTCGCGATGCTGATTCCCAGCGCCTCGGCGCCGTCAGAAGTCCACACGCGCATCGAGTCGATCATCGCCCGCGAATCGGTGATGACGACGCCGGTGTTCTTCGTGTTGGCACCTTCAACAATGACGAAGACGTCGGTCATGCGGGGGAAGTTCACGGCGCTCTCGATGGCGATCCCCTGGGGGTAGCCGCCATCCCCGTAGTTAATGACGGTCAACGACCGAAGCTCGGCATTGCTGGCGCCGTAGACGACGGCTGCTCCCGACGCTGCTCGAATGAACGTCACATTCCTACCCGAACCTTCGATGTCGACGTACGACTGCATGGCCACGCTCGCGGTCCCGATGTCGTACCATCCGGGCAGGATCTTGACCAGGCAAGGGTTCGATAGGGTGGGAGTACCGCACCACGACGAAAGCGCGTCCATCGCGGCCACAGGGTCGGTGAAGTCACCGCGGCCCGCCCAGTCGACGATGGCGATCTGTTGCCAGCGGGGATAGGCCGCCGAGTTCTGGGTGCTCCCGTCGGCAAACTCGTACCAACCGCCGGTGGTGGCCACCGCTCCGTCAACTACGAGGTCGCCGGCCAAGGCCGCGGTCGCGCATCCGATCGCCATGACCATGGAGACATGCGCCCGTGTGACGTGTTTCATATTGACCTCCTTATCGTTTCGGCGCTTGGATACTGCCACTCCGCCTTGGGGCAAATACCTTCGGCAGCCCGGCCTCCCGACCCACCGGAACGGCCGCGCATTACACCGTTGGTGCGCGTTTCACCATTCAATTCAGAGAATCCGTGTGGCGTCAGTATAGACCCTCCAAGGTCCCCACTGTCGGACTGCGGGGATCGTGCGGGTCTTACCCATACACTGCAGCCAGATAGGCCGGCCCGGTGGACGCGGTCCCTTGCACAGTGGTGATTTCGATCCGAGGGGCGCGGAGGCGTACTCGACGGTACGTTGGGACCTCGCGCACCGCCTGACAGGGCGGTCACGCCGGAGGCGTGAGGCCCCGGGGGGGCCAGCGTGGGCTGGAGCGCCCCGAGGTGAGAAAGCGCCGCTGGGTCAGGAGCATCGTTCGATCCCGATGGCCATACCGATAGCGATCCCGACGAATCTGGTCGGTATCGGAATCGGTTTTCGGTATCGGTATCGACCATCCACGTCCGATCTAAGCGGCGGTGATTCGATCCCGATAGCGATCCCGATAGCGATCCCGACGAATCTGGTCGGTATCGGAATCGGTTTCCGGTATCGGTATCGACCATCCCGTTCTGATCCGAGCGGCGGTTAGCGGCCGCAGCAGACTGCTGGTGAATGATGCGGGCTAGAATACCTATGAGGTTCGCGATGCGACGACGCGTCTCGGTTTTTCACAGGCTGGCATGGCGGGTCCGACCGCCGGTGCTGGCGCTCGGAGGCGGCGGAGCGCGTGGATTCGCCCATCTCGGCGTCTTGCAGGTCCTCGACGAGCAGGGCCTTCCGGTGCGCGCGGTCGCGGGGACCAGCATGGGTGCGGTCATCGGTGCGATGTACTGTTCCGCCGGTTCCGCAGAGCCGGTCATTGACGCGTGGCAAAGGGCGATCGATGAGGATCTGGTGCCCCCGGTGCGCACGATGAGGAGGATCCCGGAGGCCCATCAGCACGAGCACCCACTGGTTCAGGTCGCCCGCAAGCTCCGCAACCGAATCGTGGTGTCGTTCGTGGTCAACCGATCCACGATGCTCGACGACAAAGACCTGGTGCGTGTGTTCGACCTCCTGATCCCGGACATCACGATCGAAGACCTGCCGCTGCCGTTCGTGGCCGTGGCCACGGACCTCGAGAGCGGTGACGAGGTTCGAATCCGCGAGGGATCATTGCGGCACGCTCTCAAGGCTTCGAGCGCGATTCCGGGAGTCTTGCCCGCCGTCCGGTTCGACGGTCGTCTTCTGGTTGACGGTGGGGTCGTGGCCGAAGTACCGGTTGCATCTGCGAAGGCTCTGGGCTGGCCGGTCGTGGCGGTGGACGTGTCCATGGAGCCGCCGCCATTGCAGGAGCACGACATGGTGCTCGACACCATGATGAGGACGCAGATGTTCACCGCCCGCCTGCTGAGGCGTCGTCAGCTGTCGAAGGTCCGCGCGGTCATCAGACCGCGGGTCGGTCACACGACGTGGGCGGACTGGGACAGGTTCGACGAGCTGGTCGCGGAAGGGCGGCGCGCGGCTGTGGACTTCTTTGGGCTTCCCGAGGAGTCCGCCACGCGCGCTCCATGATGCCGGCCAGAGGACACCGCGACACCGACACCTCGATCGCCCCGAACGGCAGACCTCTGACAGCGCCTCGTGCGGGCGTGCCATCTTCAACAATCTTGTGACCTCGTTGGAGCCGCACGCCAACGCCTGTCGGTCGCAAGATTGTTGAAGGTGGCAACCACGGGGAGCGCGCCGGGGAGAGGGCGCGTTGAAAGGAGTAGAGGGTTGCGAAATGGGGCCGATCACGCCCACACGCCCACAGACCCTTCCGGGATGGGTGGGGGATCCAGCATCCAGCATCTGGTCCTACTTGGCGTTCACTTCCTCGTGTTTCGTCGCGGCCCGCTCGAGCCAGGGACGCCACGTATCCGAGTTGGCTAGAAGCTCGCCGACCGTCGCCGGCTCCAGACCGCGAGATCGGAGGTTGTCGAGGAACCGCGGCAGTTCGTTCCACGGCGGGTCGGGCCGCTCACTCGACAGGTGCATGAGCACGATGCCGCCCTCGAGCCGGGGGAATCGGAGCAGCCGATCGACCATCCGGTCCGGGTCACGGTACAGGGCCGAGTGCTCGTCACTGACCCAGTCCAGTGAATCGAGCGACGCCCCCTCGAGCGAGCTCCACCTCACGTGGAGGTAGCCGATCTCCATCGCCCACCCACGCAGGAGTGCGTTCTCTTCCCCGTAGGGCGCGCGCCACAAAGGTGCCATCGTTCGGCCGGTCGCCCTGAAGAACGCCTGTTCGGTGCGCCGGAGTTGGTCGTGGAACCATGCGCGGCTTACGTTGGGGAGCAGGTCATGGCGGCCATTCGATGCGTACGACGTGAGGTGTTCGTGTGAGTAGGTGTGGTTGCCGAACTCGTGGCCGGCGAGCAGCGCGTGGCGGACGAGACCCGGGTTGGCATCGATGTACTCGCCGGTGACGAACAGCGTGCCACGCAGGTCGATGCTGTCCAGCACGTCCAGCAGGTCGGTGGTCCCTGTGCCGGAGTCCGCACCGTCGAAAGTGATGGCGATTCGTGGGCCGCAGTCGGTCACGAGATGGAGCACCGGCGGAGCTCCTCGTGCGATGAGTCGATCGTCGCGAGACAGTACTCGCGGCGTTGCGAGAGGGGGAGGCGTGACCGTGGCGGTCGGGCTGGGGACCGGGGTGGGGGTCGAGGATGGGGATGGAGTACGGGAAGGAGAGGGAGAGGGCGCTGCCGTGGCGATTGGCGCGGTCGCTGCCGAAATCACGACAGGCGGTTGAGCCAACGACACAATCTGAACACTCTCCGTCGAAGGTGGCACTTCGAGGCCGTTCAGTGATCTGCTGCCTTCGCTGTCCAGCGCCACCTCGATGGGGGTAGATCCCTGCGCGATCACCAGGAGTTGTGCGTCGGGAGGGCCCTCGACATCGAGCCGCCACCCACCATCCTCCCAAGCCAGCCACCCCGAGACGGGGATTGGAGGCGCCGATCCGAGCTGGACATGTGCCGGTACGTGGGTGGACTCCTGGAGGAGCACCGCGAGGTGGCTCCCAACGGTTGCGAGCAGCAGCGCGGCAGCCGACGCCACTACGGCGATCGACCAGTGGGGTGCGATCGTTGACCGAAGCGCCTCCAGCGCAATACTCGGAACTCGCTGTGCGCCGCGAATGGCGCGGCACTGCCGGCTGCAGAAGATCCGATCCCCCCACTCGTTCGCACAGCGGTCACAGACCCAGCGGCCACAGCTCGAGCAACGGAGCTTCGCCTCGTGAGAGGGGTGGACGTGGCAGTGGGAGACTGCCCGCATCAAGGGCGGTCCGCCGCTAACCCCGCGTCGACGTTGGAGAACGAGTGGGGTCGACCGCAACCGAGCGATTCAGGAGGCGCCAGAGGCCGCGTCGCGTGCCCGGGAGGGTGACGTGTCTCGCGGCGCAGGATAGAATCGGCGGGCATCTCGCGTCCGAGCTCGCGGAGCCGTTGAGCAAGGAGTCCGTGCATGTGGAACGTGCCCAACACGCTGACTGTCAGTCGCATCTTCCTGGCTCCGCTGTTGGTCGTCGTTCTGCTCACGGAAATCCCGGACAAGGAGTTCTGGGGGCTGGCCATATTCCTGCTGGCGGCGCTGACCGACCTGCTCGACGGCATTATAGCCCGACGGACGGGCCGGATCACAGAGACCGGCGCGATGCTCGATCCGATCGCGGACAAGCTTCTTATGAGCGCCGCCTTCATCTCCCTGGTAGGGCTCGACCTCGCACCGGCATGGATGGTGTTCTGCATCGTGGCGCGTGAGTTCGCGGTGACCGGGCTGAGGATGGTGGCGTTGCAGCGCGGAATCGCGATCGCGGCCAACGAGTGGGGCAAGGCGAAGACCACGAGTCAGGTCATCGCGGTGTCGCTGCTGATCCTCGGTGACAACCTGGGCCAGTGGCAGGTCCTGAGCATGATCGCTCTCTGGATCGCCCTGATTCTCACGATGGTTTCGATGTTTGTCTACTTCAAGCAGAACTGGCGCGTGGTGACGACCACGGGAGAGTAGAGCATGAGCCAGGGGCTGCTGCCGCGACGGCTCGCCCTGGCGCTGGTGCGCGTCGGTCGTCGGTTCCCGCGCGCCGTCCTGCTGGCGGCGCTGGGGGCGTGGTTGGTGGCGGGCCTTGCCGCAACGCGCCTCGACGTGGAGACCGACATCCTGTCGCTCGTGCCGGCCGAGAATCCGGTGGTGCGCGATTTCACGACGACCATCGAGCTTTTCGGTTCGGTGGATACGCTGCTCGTCGTCGTCAGGCTCGAGCAGGGCAACGACCTCGAGCCGGCGCTCGAATTCACCGACCGCCTGGCCAGATCGCTCAGGGAATGGCAGCTCATCGACTGGGTCGAGTACCGGGTCGAGAGTAGTGCGGAGACGGCCTTCCCGCTGCTCGGGCACGCAACCCTCCTGCTCGGGCCGGACCAGATTCGAGATCTCCTCGAACGGCTGTCCGAGGACGCGCTGGCGGACCAGATGGCACGCGTGCACAGCCAGTTGCTCGCACCCCAGAGCATGTTCACCAAGGACTTCGTGAGGGTCGATCCGATGGGGTTCCTGGCGCAGATTCTCGACAACGTCCGGCTTGGAGGGGTCGGCATCAGCGTCGACGCGGAAACCGGGTGTTTGATGGATCCGGAGCGGCGGATGCTGCTGATGGTGGCGAAGCCGACCGGTCCGGCGCAGGACTTGGCGTTCGATCGAGAGCTGACACGAGGTCTCCGGGAGCGATTGGCCCAGGTCGAGGAGGCCTGGCACGGAGACGGCTGGGACGGGGACCCTCCTCGGGTGGAGTTCACCGGTGGCCACGTCATCGCGCTCGCCGACAGCGATCTGATCACCACGGACGCGATCGTGGGGGTGGTGTCATCGCTCGTGGGAGTGATGGTGCTGTTCGTGCTCGCCTTCCGCAGATTCTCGGCGATCGTGTTCGCCATTGTGCCGCTGGTGACCGGCCTCGCGCTGACGATCGTCTTCGTGTCGCTGGCTCTCGGTCGCCTCAACTCGCTCACGGCCGCCTCGGGCGGGCTGCTCATCGGGCTCGGGATCGACTTCATCATCGTCCTGTACGGGCGGTACGTCGAGGAGCGCCAGCTGGGGAGGGAGCACGATGCGGCAATCGATTCGATCGGGCGGTTCACCGGGGTCGGCGTGGTCCTGGGGGCGGTGACCACGGCCGCCACTTTTCTCGCCTTCCTCGCGACCGAGTTTCGAGGCCTGTCAGAACTCGGCCTCCTGACCGGCATCGGGATCCTGATCTTGATGGCGGCCGTGTTCCTCCTGCTGCCCGCGATGCTGACATTAGTGGACGGCCGTTGGAGCAGTGACCGGTCGCTGGCGCTGCGCTCGTTCGGATCGGACAAGCTCTGCCGGCTGTGCCTCAGGCATCCGGGTTGGACGCTGGTCGTGGGCCTTGCAGTCACGCTGCTCATGGCGATCGCCGCGTCGGGGCTGGGGTTCGACGATGACATGCGCAACCTGAGGTCGAGCGCCAACCCGGGCTCGATTCTCCGTGACGAAGTGATGGCGGCGTTCGGCCTGCGGTTTTCACCGATGACGGTCCGCATCGACGGGCCGGACGAGGCTCACGCGTTGGCGACCGCCCGCCGGATGCTGCCGGAACTCGAAAAGCTCGTTGACGGGATCACGTTGGCGAGCATCGATACCATCGCCGACGTCGTCCCCCCGATCGAAATGCAGCGGGAGGTGATTTCAATTCTCGCGGGCGGCGCTCCAGGGCCGTCGGAGGTGCGGGCACGCATGGAGAGCGCATTGCGGGCCGCGGGCCTCAACCCGGTGGCGTTCGACGAGGGCATCGAACACCTGACGAGCGCGCTCTCGGTTCGCGAGCCGCTGGCGCTGTCGGAACTCCGATCGACAACCCTCGCGCGGGTGGTCGATCGCTACGTCGTTCGCCACGAGGACGGGGTCTCCACGGCCATCTACTGCTATCCGCCGGCCGGGCAGTGGCGACGGCAGGCGCCGCTGGCCCTGGTCGATCTGGTGACCCGCTATCCCAACGCCGTTGTGACCGGCCCAAACGTCGTATCGGCAGAGCTGCGCAGAATCGTGTGGGGAGACGCCGCTCGAGCGGCCGCTCTGGGCCTGGTCTTGGTGTTTTGTCTACTGTGGGCCGACCTCGGGAGTCCGCTCCGTTCGTCGCTCGCGTTGCTCCCACTGTCCCTGGGCATGGTCTGGATGCTGGGTGGGATGGCGCTGTTCGGTCTTCGCATCAACTTCATGAACATCTTCGTTGCGACCATGGTCATCGGGATCGGCGTCGACTACGGCGTCCATCTGCTGCACCGGTGGTACGAGTCGGGCGGTCGGCCCGAGGCGCTGCAGGGTACCGCGAAGGCGATCGCGGTCGCTGCGCTCACCACGATGGTCGGCTTCGGCTCGCTGGTGCTGTCGCACTTCCCCGGATTGAGGTCGGTGGGGTCGGCAGCGATTTTCGGGGCGCTGGCGACGGCGGTGGCGAGCATCACCGTGCTTCCGGCCGTCCTGTCGAAACTCGGTATGGATCGCCGGCACGTCGAACTGGGCGAGGGCGACGGATCGGTCGGCCCGGATGGATGATGGTCGAGACAGAGCCCTGTGGACAGGGATGTCGGCCCGGTGCCGCGAGAGTCGGCCGCCGGATCGGTTGGCGTTGGCTCGCGAGTTGCGCGGGCACGAGCCGCTGGTGATACCCTCTCCGGAACGGCGCGAAGGGTCGAAGGAGGAGCCATGGTTCGGGAGTTGACTCCGGAAGAACTCGCGTGGCGGTGCCCGAAGGACTGGCTGCAGTGGGAGTCGTCGGCCGACATTCCGCCGGCGACCACCATCGTCGGTCAGGATCGGGCGGTGGATGCCATCGCGTTCGGCCTCGCGGCCGGCGGCATCGGCTACAACGTGTTCGTGACCGGTCTGGCGGGCACGGGTCGGATGACGACCATCAAGCGCTTTCTCGACCAGCTCGCCGAGGAGGAGAAGACTCCCGACGACGTGTGCTTCGTGGCCAACTTCCGAACGCCCGAGGAACCAAGTGCGCTGTTCCTCAAGCCAGGGGCCGGCCGCCGCCTGGCGAACGGGATGGATCATCTGGTCCAGGAGCTCTCGGAGAACCTCCCGACCATCCTGGTGGACAAGGACTTCAGGAAGCGGATCGAGCGGGCCGTCGCAGATATCCAGCAGAAGGAGAAGCAGCTGATCGAGGGATTCGAGGCCGAGGTGAAGGAGGCCGGGTTCGAGCTCGTCCAGATCCAGACGGGTCCGATCAACCGCCCGGAGGTCCTGCCCGTGGTGAAGGACTCACCGACGCCGCTCGAGGAGTTGCCGAAGCTGGTGGAGAGCGGAGAGCTCGCGGACGAGGAGGGTGTGCGTCTCACCGAGGAGTACGGTCGGCTCACGGAGCGTCTGCAGGAAGTGTTCCAGCAGGTCGCGGAGCTTCGGCGTCAGGTGCAACACCGGGTCGAGGACACGCGCCGGACGCTGCTCGAGCCGACGTTCGTGGACCTGGTGGGCCAGGTGCGGGTGGCGGTCGACGACGACCGGATCAACGAGTACCTGGACGACGTGCAAGAGGACCTCAAGGAGAACCTCGATCTGTTCGTGAGCGGCGAAGACGGGTCGGAGGGCGACCGGTTCGCGAGGTGGCGCGTCAACCTGGCGGTGGACAACGCCCACCTGAAGGGCCGGCCGGTCATTCTGGAGACGGAGCCGACCTACACCAACCTGTTCGGAACCATCGAGCGCTCGCTGACGCCGCACGGCGAGGCGTCGACCTCGTTTACGAAGATCAGAGCGGGTTCGCTACTTCACGCCAACGGTGGTTTTGTCGTGCTCAACGCCGAGGACATGCTGATCGAGCCGCGAGTCTGGACCGGTCTCAAGCGGGCGCTCAAGTTCCGTCGCGTTCAGATCCAGTCCCTGGAGAGCATGATCCTCGGGGCAGCGGCGCTCAAGCCGCAGGCGGTGCCGCTCGATGTCAAGGTCGTGGTGATCGGTGACCGCGGCATCTACGACCTGCTCTACCGCCACGACTCCGATTTTCCCAAGGTGTTCAAAGTGCTGGCGGACTTCGACTCGGTCATGCCGGCCAGCCAGGCTCATTCACACGACGTGTTGTCGGTGCTGCGCAAGGTCAGCGTCGAGGAGGGGCTGCCGCCGATGGATCGCGGCGCGATGGCGGCGATGCTCGAGAAAGCGGTCCACATGGGCCGCTGGCACCGCCGTTTCTCGAGCCGGTTCTCGGACCTCGCCGACCTGCTGCGCGAGTCGGCATACCAGGCACGGCGCCAGGAGTCGCAGCTGATCACCCTCGATCACGTGCTGGCCGCGAGCGAGGCCTACGAGCGCCGACACAGCCTCACCGAAGATCGGACTCACGACCTGATCGCCGATGGTCTGATCTACGTCGAAACCCGGGACACGGCGGTCGGGCAGGTGAACGGCCTCGCGGTCTACGACCTGGGCCATCACCGCTTCGGCAAACCCTCGCGGATTACCGCGCGGGTGGGCATTGGGCGCGAGGGCGTCATCAACATCGAGCGTCAGGCCGGCCTGTCCGGTCCGACGCATGACAAGGGTGTGAGCATCCTGACCGGTTTCCTCCGGGGAACCTTCGCGAGGCGCGTCCCGCTGACGATCGCCTGTTCGGTCACCTTCGAGCAGTCATACGGCGGGATCGACGGCGACTCGGCGTCCTCGACCGAGATCTACGCGATTCTGTCGGCGCTCGCAGAGGTGCCGCTCCGACAGGATGTGGCGGTGACGGGCTCGGTCGACCAGCACGGCATGATTCAAGCGATCGGTGGAGTCAACGAGAAGGTCGAGGGTTTCTTTCGGGTGTGCAGAACCCAGGGGCTGACCGGAAGCCAGGGAGTGATGATTCCGGCCGCCAACGTGCTTGATCTGCACCTCGACCCGGAGGTGATCCGCGCCGTCGAAGAGGGCAGCTTCTCCGTGTGGGAGGTGTCGACGGTGGAGCAGGGTATCGAGCTGCTGACTGGGGTGCCGGCGGGGACGTGGGACGAGGGGAGCGGCTGGAGCGATGACGGCATCTACGGCCGCTGCCAGCATCGGCTCGAAGAGATGGTGCGCCTCTTGCGACTCGCGGGCAAACCCGACGAAAAGGTGGCGGACGAGAATCAGGAGGAGACAGACGACGGAGGTGATGAGGATCACACGGACCATTGAGATCGACGATCGGAAGGTTTGGTGGCGCCCGGACAACGGTACGTGCTGGAATTGAGAACGGCGGTGAGAGCATTGATGCTTCGTTTCGGTGTACGAATTTCACGGTAGTTTGACACCTATGCAACAGGGATGGCACAATCGCCTCAGGATGCGCTCTGAGGAGGGTGGCGTCTCGTCTCCGAGGAGGAAGGGGAACATGCCGCGACGGCTCAACACGATTATTATTGTTCCCCACAGCAAAGCGAAGTTCGTCAAGCTCTCGTTCTCCACCCCGGTCCTCCTGATCGTGGTGGGAGGCTGTGTGGCGGCGCTGGTGCTGTCCGTGATCGCCATCGGCTACAGCGGAAGCGCGGTCAGCCGGCGCACTGAGGTGAATCGCCTGAGGGTCGAAAACGAACAGCTCTCTGACGTCAATCAGCGTCTCGAGCAGACGATTGCGGAGGTTCAGGGCCGCCTCGACGAGTTCGAGGAGCGCACCTCGAAGTTGGCGTTGGCGGCCGGGATGGAGACCGAGGCGATGGGTCTGCAGGATGCGACCGGACAGGGCGACATTGTGGGAAGCGGCGGACCGTACGACCGGCTCCCTGGATCGCCCGCGACGTTGACGCTGCAGGGGGAGTGGATCTCGGCGAAGCTCGGCATGGTCGAACAAGCGCTGAATGAGCAGGAGGAGTTGCTCTCGTCCACGCCGTCCATTGCGCCCGTGCTCGGGTTGATCACCGATGGCTTCGGACACCGGCGTGACCCGTTCACAGGCCGCCGCGCCTTCCATCGCGGACTCGACATCTCGGCACGGCGGGGGACACCGATCGTGGCGCCGGCGGACGGCATCGTTGTGTTCACCGGCCGCAACGGTGGCCTCGGCAAGACGGTGCGCGTCTCCCACGGTTTCGGCCACAGCACTGTCTACGGGCACCTCGACGAAGTCTCAGTGGCTCTCGGCGACGTCGTTCATCGTGGTGAC